>CAZRGQ010000015.1:0-41971 GCA_964599645.1 uncultured Lentisphaerales bacterium
TGAGGCTGAAGCCCTACGCGCTTCAATGGGGCCACGCTTGTTAGAGCGTGGAAACTGAGGGGGTTAATGCGGAGGGTGTGTCTACGCAGCCCGGCTTCAATGGGGCCACGCTTGTTAGAGCGTGGAAACGGCTATTAATTATTAAGCCTAAAACAGTGGCCTTTATGGAGGTTCTGCGAGCGGCAAGTCATATAGTTGCATAAAGTTTGACAAACAGGCAACAATATTTCTCGTAATAATTTTAATTACCTTGTTATCAACAAATTAGAGTCATGCGAGCGGAGCGGGGTTATTTTGCATAGCCTACCCCGCTCGCATGGGTAAAATGCCCACTTTATCAATAAAATTAAGTTGTCAAAGAACGCTAGAGAGTGACCCACTATCTTGCAAGTGGTTAACGTGTCAAAAATGGGATGTAGGACTCTATCTCGCCAGAGACGACTTTGGCGAGCAGGCGAACTTGAAGCTCAATTGCGCGTCGATAACTTACTTTATACCCAAAGACAGGATGGATTATGACATCAGAGAGACGGCGCTCAAAAACCTGGTAGACAGAACGGCGTGCTGGCGGCGTCAAGGAGACAGCGTCACCTGCGGTGATAAAATCGTCTACACTAAGCATGCGGTTGTTAAACAGTGTGAGGGTAGCGCTGTCAGCAACCAGAGGACGAAACTCCTCCATCAGGTCGAGAGCCAGCGAAGGCTTGCCATGCCGTATTTTATGTAAAAACCCCACATAGGGATCCAGGCCGCATATAGCAGAGGCAAGCGTACACTCCTTGACTAATAAGGCATAGCACAACGAAAGGACGGCATTAACCGGATCACGGGGAGGACGACGATTACGACCGTTGAAATCAAATGCAAAACGCCCTGCCTCACCATCTTCACCGCGCAACATGCCTGAAAAATTGGCAAAGTAGATGGCGGCTGAACTACCCTCAATGCCGTATAGTTGTTCTACACTAGCCGCTTTTAGAGCCAGGGCAGCAAACCATTTAAGTGTGCGGGTAGCCTCTGGTGGACATTGCACATGATTGCGCATCAGTAGCACACGCTGGTTGCGAATCTTGCCATGTATGAAGAGTCGGGCAATGGGTAAAGCCAGCGACGGATCCGCTGCGGTGCTGAATTGCGCAACACGTGAGGCCACATTTACAAGGCCGTGCCCACGGGTAATACCATAAAAATAGCCACCCATGGAGGTGTAGACTATCGGGATGTCACGCTCGCAACAGGCCTGCACAAGAGCCGTGGAGATTTGTATGGGACCCATTAATGCAACATGATGCAAATCGATTAGACGCCACTCTCCCAATTTGGAGCCCTTGCATTCGGCTATTACAGTTTCACCGCGCAAGCGGACAAAGGCGCCGGGTGTATTAAGGTAGAGCGGCCGCGTTTCCGGATTAGGCGCAACCAGACGCCGAATTGCCACAGAGGGCTTAAGAGAGGGAAATATAACGTCGGGGAAGAGCTTTTCAGAGTCAGCCGGCAGATCATCATCGGTCAACATCTCTAATGGCAGATCAAGCTCCAATTGAACTTCCGTTGGCTCTTCAAATTCTGCGGCAACCTCTTCTGCAGCAGACTTGGCCAAGAGCAGAGATTCATCAGGCAGGCAGACAGGAGCCAGCGAACATCTGGGACACTTTGGTGAGTCAATCAGGGGCAGAGGCAGTCCTGCGTGTTGTGCCACGGCGCGAGCTTCAACGATTTTACGCTCAATCCAGGCTACGTCCGTAGCATCAGGAGTCCATTCGACACGTTGCCGTGTTGTACGGTAAAAGACTGTGCCACTTTCACAGAGATAACCGTTGTCACGCAAGATCAGTATCTGGACGCCGAGTTGCATCTTGTCGGCATCCCACAGAAGGGTCATATCATCTTCATGAGCCGGAGCGCCACGCTTATATTCAACGGGCGAAACGGCTATACGGCCATCAGGCAAATGGATGCCCTCTATCAGGTCCAGCTTGGCATTGACCGCCAGACGATCTGAACCAAGTTCAACAGATCGGGTCTGAAACGGCGGCGGTGCCTCCTCTTCACTCTCGCTGTTGGCCTCTGTATCTGATGGCTCATCTGACGCCTTTTTGGCTTTGGGCAACCCTTTACCGGGTTTGTCCACACGCTTGTGTTGGCGTTTACCATCAAGCGTATCAGCATTATGCAGGAAAATCCCTTCAACAAATTCGTAATAGAAGAGTCGTGGACAATAAACGAACTCATTCAGCATTCTCGCCGGTATCCAGGCTAATGGTGGCCCTGCCGGCTCCTGCCTCGCAGGCAGAGCTGCAGGGGGATTTACATCTTTTGGCTGTGCCACAGACTTTAAGGAGATTTTGGCAGGTAAAATATCCGGCAAAGGCGCTTTTTCACATTGGCGGCCACTCTCTGTACTCTTTTCCAGCGTGGCGTTATGCCATGCCAAAACTACAGCGACAGTATGTTTGCAAAGCCATTTGCGTTTGCCGACAGGGCAGTTGCAACTATGTTGCAACTTGTTTTCATCTGTCGCAGATACCGAAACGAGATAGTCGCTGCCACCGGAAACGGTAGCAGTGATACAACCATCATTTTCCACCATATTTTTGACGCGTTTCAGGCGGGCATAGTCTTGGCCACGTAGAAATGTCTTTTCGCCGGCAAGAGCGATGATGGCATCAGGTGTCGGCAGAGGCTTCATGCGATAAAACAGGGAGGGTCGATTTTTTCATATTTTTTACCAAGAGCCGAGACAATGTGATGTTCCCGGTAAGCCGACTCACCGAGGTCGATGAAGATCACCTGGTCCTCTTCGTCGTCAATCTCAGCCTTAAGGCGAGCGTCGAGTTCGCCTTTCTCCAAGCGGTTCAAGTCGGCCTCAAAGACCGAGTATTGCAAATGCACGCCAAAATCACGGCAGACCCGATGCACCCGCCGCAAGCGCTTCGGGTCGGCAATATCGTAACTGATGATGTAGTTGCGTCGGCGCATGGTCTATTACTCTACTGCAGCAAACAATCCGAGACCGAAGTGGCTGGAGTGTCCCAGTGCCAGCGGACCGGTGACCGGCTCGGCAAAGGTGAGGCGGATGGCGTAGCCATAGTCCTCTGGTGGTTGTCTATTACGGCGTCTTCGCACAAAATGGCGCATATTGAGGCTCTCATCTGGTAATACCTCTATCTCTACTGGGGCAGGTAGGTTACGAGAAGCAAGTTCTGCAATTATTTGTCCCTCAGGGGTGTTTTTTCCTGATTTTTTGCGATAACGCGGCAACACCAGCGGAGTGAGACTCTGCCATACACAGGCTGTAGCTGTAATAGGACGCAGATAGGCAAAGCCATCCAGATCAGCGGCACTGCCGCTCCCCACAAAACGTACTGCCAGCTCGCCAACACCCCCTTTCATATAGGTAGCACGGATACGGCGCAAGATAGATTGTGAAACACCACTGAGTCCATCTGGAGCCCACAGTAACATGTGATCCAGATGCTTGTCGTTCTTGATTAGCGACAGCGGCATGATATGGGCGTGACGGTGGCCTTCGGCTGCACCAATACCCAACAGTTCACGGGCGGCTGTATCGCGCTCGGAGCCTACCAACCTACCAATATAACTGGCGATAGAGCGGTGCAGTAATTCGGCTTGTGGCAGAGTGCGTGTGCGCAGTGGCAGAGCTGAACGACTGCGGGCCGTTGATGCGAGGGCCAATAGCGTAAACGGGACATGTGGCAGTGGCAGAGTCGGGGCTGGTCGCGGCCGGGTGACACCAATGGCATTGCGTATCGGACGCACATAAAGCACCATACGCGAGCCAGGTGGTTGAGTCCAGCCCTGCTGTTGCAGTGTACCAGTCTCGCACTGCAGAGCGGCTATCAAGTCTGCCGGAATTGCTGCCTGCGTTTTTTTGTCCTTGGCTGCAGCCAGTTCTGTTTCGTGCCAGGCAGTATAGTCTGCAGGTGTAAGAGTCGCCATAAGACGCACAGTTTCTCCATCGACTGCTTTGGCCTCGTCACTAGGCAGGCACCACTCATCTGCAGTGTCATAGTCGTCAACAAGTTCAGCCTCACACCAAGATTCGGCACGACCAATATAGCCGAGTGCGGAGGCTAATTCTCCCAGCAGAGTATGCTCTGCCAGCTCCAATTCCACGTTCCAGCGTACCAGTAGAGGTTTGTGGTTTACACCCGGTACAGCACGGGCGTCGAGCACAAGTGCCTTGCCTTTCTCCTCCTCGAATGGTCTATACCGTAATGGGATGTAGTGGCGTGTATGGGCACCGCCAGCCAACGGCAAGCGATAGGCTGGCAGTGTCGATGCCAATTTAGAGATGAGAGTGTGCGCTGTATCCGGCATTATGCCATCCTGCCAGGCAGGCAGTTTGGCATAGCCGGCGGCAATCAGACCCCGTAAAAGCCGCCAGGGCGAGGGTGGCCACTCTACCGCTCCCTCATTCTGAGCCCTATCCCAGGGAGTGGCATGATAATGACCACCAGTGAAGTGAATCGAGATAGTTGGCATGCTGATTAATCCTCCTCTGGAGTCGCTTCTTCTGCCTTCTCCTCCTTGGCTTTTTTCAGATCGTCTTCAAACTTGACGGTTGTCTGCTTGAGGGTGTCCTGATTGGCGCTTATGGATTCTGCAAGTGCAGTGGAGAGTACTTCGAGTGAAGGCAATAGAAAGCCCTCTGGACGCACAGCGGCTATATTTGTGCTGACAGGCTCAAGGTCGCAGGCCGTACGCAAGCGCAATGCACCCGAAAGCAAGGAGCGCACTTTATAAAGCGCAAGCACAATCAGCAGACGCGTTGCCACCTCGGACAGTCCATATCCCCTAATCTGGTCGAGATCAAGATTTATATAGAGCATGATCTCTTTAGCGGTATACTCATCGCGTGAAAATGGCACATTGCCAAAGCCGGTTTTAGTCTCTCCTGAGGGGTTGACATGGTCATTCTTGACACCGCCAGATGCGGCCACCTCCACGCCATTGGCCTCAATAAAAGCCGATAATGCACGTGCAATACGCAAACGTCCGCCTGCCAGCTCTTTTTTTGCCAAAAATACACCGTGTATGAGGGCATTGGCATCATAAGCAAAAATTGTTTCTGCCAACAATTTACGGTTGATAGGGCCTTCCTCAAGTCCACCGAGTGCCTCGCGCAACTCATTAAAAAATGATTTGTCTTTGCCTTCAAGCAGATAGGGGCTGTTGATGCGATGAGCTTCCAGTATGGAAGATGTCAGAAAGGAGCCTTTTCTTTCAACACGGATATAAGAGATGCCATTGGCGGCAGCAATTGGTCGATTGTTAGCTTCATCCCAGATTGTTGTTTCCAGCCTGTTGGCCATTGATTGTGCCGACTCTACCAGAAGCGCAGCACCTGATCTGGTCTGGTAGGTGGCTGCTCCCAAACTGGGAAAGCCAGTGGGCTGAAAGCGTTCGCCTTGTATTGGCTGGAGCGGAATGTTGAAAAGCACGCGGCGGGCATTGGTGAGAGAATCAAGGTTCATGGCAGTGTATCCTTTTGTTTGTGGTTATTGAGCAAGTGTGAACTGTGACAAAAGCACTTCACGAGAAGTGCGTGAGATCGGGAAAGCCAAAGCCGCCGCCAGGCGCTGACCTTGACCTGCGGCCATGGCGATGGGAGTAGCCAGACCATGGGCGCGCAGATGTTGCGCTGCTTCACGTGTTGCAGCCGTGGCATCACCAATTGAAAGTCGGCGAAAAATAGAAGCACGCAATGGCACAGCCGGATCAGATTTGCGTGGTGAAAATGCTAGACGAAAGAGGGTGTAGGCATCTTCTGGAATGTCGCTATCTGATGTTGGCGTATAAGGGAGTTTGGCGTCATGGGTCTTGAGCGCCATAAAAGCGCGTGCCAGAGCAAGCAGCCGATCTTCATTTAACCCGCCCTGTAAAAAAGCGGCAATATCGGAGAGTGATGCTGGTGCAGGGGAGTATTGCTCAAAGCCGGGTATAACATCGGAGGCGGACTCAATAATTCGGCGACTTATAAAAGCAATTGCATCAGAAATGAGATCACGCCCAAAGCAGACCACCGAAGCGGCGCAGGTATCATCAAGCTTATCGCGTCTATTGAGTGGTAGGAAATGCCGTCGGATACCAAACTGCGTTCCCAGCGCCAGTGCCAAGCGAAATTCAGGCGTCGCATCGTTGGCTGCAGCCACCCAGCCGGGAGAGAGGGCAGGTATGATGCCCACCTTGTTTTTATCTACAGGCAATTTCGCTAACAGCGCCTCAACTTCAGACAGAGCGAACAAAATATTTTGCCATGCAAGCGGTAATCCACCTTTGGCGGCAGCAGCCATAATGGCATTATCAAGATTGCGGGTAGCCGTAATGAGCGCTCCAGTGGCTGTACGGGAGTTTGACTCTCGGCGCAATCTGATACAAAAGCGGTCTATATCGGCCAGTAACTCCTGATGGGGCTGAGATGTCACCTGCCAGCGGCCAAGTGGCACAGCAAAGTTTGATTGTCCGTTGCGTTCAAGGTACCCGTACCGTTCAAAGGCTGTAATTCCGCGCGCTACACCCAGGCGTGCAATGGCACGAGCCATTTCCTGCGGATCGCGTGTGGAGTTGCGCCCGAGCTGGGTACGACCCTCGGCCAGCAGTGAACGTATTTCGCCAATCGTGGCAGGCTGTGACCAGAGCGGCATCCACTGTTCACCACGACTGGCCTTATCCCCGGAGCTTGCCGAAATATGCCCGGCAGCCTGTGCATACATTGCGAAAGGTGCCGAGGCTCCGGTGCTCTGATTTAGGCGGCGTGTGGCAGCGGAACTAAACAATATTGAACCTTCGAGGAATAAGATTAAATCCCAAGGGTTTACGCTGCTTTTACCTTCAAAGCTACTGGAAGAATTTATACCCCCAGCGTTGGCTGGAGCAAACTGTCCTATGGAACGATCGCTGCCTCCTAACGATGGCGCGGCAAAGAGCGCAGACTGTAGCAATGGTGCTGCAATCACTGACGGATTACCGCTGGCGACATCAAAAAGAGAAGCAAAACATTCCCGGAAGTTGGCAGTAAAATCGAGATTGCCGTCATTACCACCAGTACCTAACAAAGACGGGAAGGCTTGTGACAAATCACTTTTTATGATGAGCGCCGCTTCCAGCCATTCCAGCACAGGGCCGCGCCAGTGAAGCCTGCACTGCGGAATGAACTCGTCCTTGATGCGTTTGAGATTCCTCTGTGCAGAACTTAATCTGGCTTTATATTCAGGATCGTTGCGTAGTCTTTCTTTGGCGGTTTTATCTTTTATCTGGTTAGACTCAGCCTTGACTTCAACTTCAATTTGTTTGGCTAACGACAGTGCTTTACAAAGTGAACGGGCGGCTTTTATGCCCTCCTGATAACGTATCAAACGAGGCAGAGATGAAGTTTCAAAGTGGCGTAACAGCGGAGCTACGCGTTTATCATTTTTCAGGAAGCCAGAGCCGCCGTTCCAAGGTGATACAATCGGTGAAGGCTGATATGTTGTAAGAAAAAACTCAACCAGCTCTTCCGCAGAAAGCGAGGTATTGAGCACAAAGGACTCGTCCTGCCAGACACCACGAACTGTTGGGTCGGCCTGTTCAGCAACAAGGCGCAATATGCCAAG
Source organism: uncultured Lentisphaerales bacterium (assembly GCA_964599645.1). Taxonomy (GTDB): domain Bacteria; phylum Verrucomicrobiota; class Kiritimatiellia; order RFP12; family JAAYLN01; genus JAAYLN01. Next base: position 7,617 of record CAZRGQ010000015.1, read on the forward strand.
TGCCTTGAGGTAGTTGGCAAGGGGTATAGGCGAGCAACCGCTGAGCTTAATAGTATTTGTCATTGCACGGCTCCTTTCTGTGAGGCACGGATGTCGGCGGCGCGGAGGATCGTTTCAAGATAGGCAAGCGCAAATGGATTGTGAGTCTCAAGCAGCTTGCCGACACGTTCACTCCAGCTTGCACCGGTTTTGAGTGACCAGCCAATCGCAGCAGGGTCGAGCGAGAGGGTCATGTCTGGCACTCCGAAGGGAGTGCCGGAAATGGTGTCGCCATCTAAAATACCGCGAATCGGCATGGCATCTCCCTCCTTCGCCACTGAATGTTTCTGGTCATGAGGTGAAGCTTGTATGGAAGCTCGTACCTTGCCGTGGTGTGCGGCGACAAGATACAAGAGCAGGTCAAACTCATCCTGCGACATATCATGCAACAATTTTTGTGAATTACGTAGATCAAGCAAAGCCAGCATGGATGCTAGCTCATGGCGAAAACCGGGACGTGGATCAGCTTCGCCTGCCATATAAGCTGGCGGCTTGTGCCAGGCCTCAGGTGGAGCCTTGGCTATGTCACAGGATGGTGGGTTTTTGATAAGAGACTGAAATGCAGCATGCGCCTTGCCCAAGTCGTGCCATAGAGCGGCATAGGTAAGGGTCTCAAACGCCGGTAAATTAAGACCAAACGAAAGCAGCATCCGGCTGACAGCAGCACCATGTTCGGTGATAGTCTGCCATGCACTTTCTGATAAAGACTCATCTTCCTCTGCTGAATCTGCTGCACTGGAGGCAGGTACGGGCAAAGTTTCTGCCAAGGGCACAGGTTTTTTGGCGACACCATCAAAGCCGCGTTCTGGAGTGTAACCACCATCAGAGTCAGATGCCACCAGCACAAGGCCCGGATATACCTGATCGAACGGTACTCTAATCCATGCACGATCAAGGTAGTCCCAGCGCCAGACAGGAGACTTGCACCTTTTTATAAACTTTATCATGTCGCCAATTGGCACAGAGCAAAGCTCAGTTGCTGATGGATGATAATCTGAGTCTGGTGTGCCTGCAATCCAAGCGAGCTGACAATCGCGCTCAGGACCGGTGCGAATGAAGCGCGAAATATCTATATCGGCACCGGAGAGATCGGGCGAAGTATCGAAAAGTTCGGTGACCTCCTGCTGCAACAACAAAAATGGTGGAGCATAGGGATAAAGAGCCGAACGCCGTTCTGGAGTAAGAGCTAAGTCATGCCGCATCAATGACGCAATGGAAACATCTTCAAGCTGTTGCAGCTCTTCACGTGCCGCCTCAATCTCGGCATAGTCGTAGGGTGGCGCACTCTTCTCATCAAGATCAATTACGACAACCTCTGCTGTGCCCCCATAGCGGGCCGCTCGTCCGAAACGCTGTATGAGGCTTGTCCAGGGGGCGATCTCGGTGATCAATGTATCGGCAGATATATCAACACCAGCCTCCACCACCTGCGTAGCAACAATAATGCGTGGACGGCTGGCTGCGACATGTCGCGACAAAAAAGTAGAGCGCCATTGCTGACGATCCGCAGGGCGGAAACGGGAATGGGCAAGATAGATATCAGCAGCCTGCTCTAAAGATTTATCTTTTTTGAGAGCATCATAAACAGCGATGGCTCGCTTGACTGTATTTACGATTACCAAGGTAGTAGTTTGCCACAAGCTGTTGATGGTCACCTCAGCCAGAGCAGCAATGCCTTTTTCATCAGTTACATCTACAAGCTTCAGGGCTTTGGTAATATCTTGAGAAACAGCAGATGTCACGGTGCCTTCAATTAGTGCTGGTAGCATAAATGATGTCTCAGGAGAGCGTAACCACTCCGGCTGCATGGTGGCGGACATCCACCACGTATGTGTATTTGTTTCGCGAAAAGACTGGAGTTGAGCAGATGTTGCCAGACCTACATCCATCAACTGAGTCTCATCCATCACCCAGAGGCAGTCGTTGTTGAGGAGGGCGAAGTGCATGGGCCAGCGGGCGCGAGCCATGCCGTAGCCACGATTGAGAGCGCGGGAGAGGAGCATGTCCTGTGTGCCAATAATAATGGCTGGTTTCTCAGGGTAGATGTCCCATTCGCGGCGGGCGGTGTCGTTTTCTTCGCCACCCATCAGGATTACAGGTGAGTGTGCTGCCAGCCAAGCCAGCTCTGTGTTATCCGGATGGGTAGCAGCCAGCCTGTTTAACCATTGCTTTATTTCATCACGGGTCTGTTCAACCAGTGTGCGCATGGGAAGGCAATAGATCAGACGACGTGGCCAAGAATCATCACCACGCAAGATGCGGTTCCAGAGCCAAGCCAATGTTACGGCTGCCGTCTTGCCCATACCGGTGGGGACGGAGATCAGGCGTGAGGTGCAAGAAGTGCCGCGCTGCAGCCACTCTGATTCCATCACATTATTACGCTCACCGCAAGCCAGACGCACCTGATACTCGTGTGGCTGTCTGTGCTTGGTAGCAATCTCGAAAACAGCTGCGAAGTTGTGATTTTGCATCATGGACATAATTCTCCTGATAGTTGCTGACTGCACTGCATGCTGACAACACTTATGCTCCGAACCAGTAACGCTTGCAATAATGATATGTTAGGCAAAATAGAACACTTCGGCAAGCATGCTTTTTCCTGTCCGAAAATATCAACAGAAGCCGCTGCTGCCGCTCTGATATCAGGCGCATTATTACGCTCACCGCAGGCTGGTTGTATCTGGCATTCGTGTGGCTGCTCCGCAGCGGTGGCATCTGGCTCATTAGCATATTTCATAGCAGTCTGGAAACTCCATGCTTGTTGTACGATAGGAATCGGGCTGACTCCACTGCGTTTCGTCGACGCTGTGTGTGTAGCTGCAAAGCTTGCGGGAGACTCCACTGCGTTTCGTCGACGCTGTGTGTGTAGCTGCAAAGCTTTTGGGAGACTCCACTGCGTTTCGCGGTGCGGTAGGTGCGCAACTTCAAAATGGTGGTTTTCATACTATTCTACCTCGCGCTGCTTGCCGGCCGACGCTGACGGAGCAGTGGCGGAGTCAGTCGGTGCTATGTGCCGGAGCTTTTGGCTGAGGATATCGCCGATACGACCCTTATCCTCGGGATAGATGGAGATCAGCTTTTTACCGGCATAAAGATAGAGATCTTGCTTGAGATACATACCTGCTTTGTAACGCGGGGTATCTAGGCCCCAGTATTCGATGAAGATATCGTACTCCGGCAGGTAAAAATCAGGGCGTATCTGAAATCCCTCAATGATGCGCAGCCGGGCATCGTAGCGGTAGGCTATACCATGCGCTGCAAGCCATTCGGCGATGCGCTTCTCGCCATCCGATTGTACCAGGGTGCCATCACAGACACGGATGGTTTTCTGGTCTTCGACCTTGGTCTCGAAGTTGCGGCGGGCGGTGGCGGTGAGATCGAAGCAGTGGTTACAGTAATTACGCTGAAAGAAGCGCTGTGAGCGGGCATATTCATTCGGCTCAATCTCTTTGCCGCAGCGCTGGCAGCTATGTATCACCTCGGCGGCAGCGATGCGGAGCGTCTCTTCGATCGCACTTACAGCCACAGCGGCATCATGGCGGTTGTACTCTTTTTCGCCGGGATTGATGGCGATGTCGCGGATATCCTGCAGCGCAGACTCGGAGGCGGTACCGTAGGCGCGCAGGGCCTTGATGGCATATTGGCGGGTCTGGGGATGGGTATCGCGCAGCAGTGGACGCAGGGCAGCGACGGCTGTGCCGGCATCGGCGAGACCGGCCAGCTTGCCGATGGCAGAGGCGGCCAAACGGCGCACCCGTGGGAAGGGGGCACCGGCAAGCGGGATGAGCTCGGGCAGCGCAGTAGGGCTGGCGGTACGGCCAAGTGCCACGGCACGGTCGGCGAGAGTCTTTTCGGTGGTGCGGTTCATGTGGGGGGCTCCATTATTATGATATACGGCCACAAGGAGTGCCGTGGCATAGAAAGCTCGTGCTTGTAAGAGTGGCTATGGGGGAAAGGGAGCATTTGGTGTGGCTTTGGGCTGACTTCGCTGCGTTCCGTCGACGCGGTACGTATGCGGCATAAAGCTTTAGGAAGACTCTATTGCGCTTCACCATCCCGCTACTCCACTTCCATTTTTATTTTTTTGAAACGCCGGGCGATTTCGCCGGCTTCGGGGTGCCCCTGCTGGAGGGCGACGTGGAGCAGGTCGCCGAGGCGGCCATTGGGGGAGAGGATGCGGCGGCTCCGGCCCGGTTCAGCGAAGTCGGTCTTGGCATAGTGGGCTTTGATCGTCTGGCGCAGGGAGTCTTGCAGCTCGGGGGTAATCAGGCCCAATTCGAGCAGACGGTAGTTGAAGCTCTCGGCCGAGACGCCGAAGCGGTGCTTGAGGCGCAGGAGCAGGGGCAAATCCCAGGTGTGCGGCTGTACACCGATCTGGGCCACACTGACGCTGACGACCTCCTCCGGCATCAAGACTTCGGCGGCAAAACGGCGGGCCATCTTGTCGGTGACCTCAGGGTCGTGAGCGGGATCGTGCTCCAGCCGGATGGCACGCAGGTAGAGGAGCACCTGCCCCAGTTCGTAGAGCAGGCGGAAGAGCTGTCGCTCGGGATTGAGCGGGGTGGTGATGAAGATGAAGAGATTGGCATGGCGGGCATCGTAGAGCGAGAGGCTCTCCACCCCGGCCGGGAGCGGGGCGAAGATGATACGAAGTCCGTGGTTTTCGAAGAGTTCAAGGTAGTCGAAGACGACGGCGCTGCCGACGCCGAGGTGGGTACGGAGCTGGCGGGCGAGACGTGGCATGGCGGCCACGCTGCGTTCAAAGGAGAAGTCGAGGGGCAGCCGTGCCTGACGCGGCACACCGCAGAGGTCTTCGAGGGCCAGATAGTCGCGGGCCAGCCTGCTGATCAAGGTGGCCAACGGCGTCTCGAGGTGCAAGGGGGGTGTGGTGCGTGTGGGATGCAGACCAGGCAGCCCGCAGAGCGTCGCGGGCATCGTTGCGGCTGGTGCCAGAGATGGTGTGGCGCTCTGCCAGGCCTCCCCGGCACGCATCGGGTCGAGCAGGGCGTCGATTGAGATGTTGAGCGCCCAGGCGAGGCGCATCAAAACAGGAGTGGAGGGGAAGTTGCGGCCCGTCTCGATATTGCTGAGGGGGCCTTGCTGAATACCGACGGCGGCAGCCAGCTCAGCCTGTGTAATATGGGCCTGACGCCGCAGGTCGCGGATCAGGGTGCCAAGCTGCGCCGCCTCGGGAAGTACGGCCGGGCGATCTGATGTATGTGGGTGCAGTAGCTTCATATTTTGAAATATAACAGAACGACAAGCCGGGGTCAATATCGCTTTTGAAATAATTGAGTCTGATTTCAGCCTTGAGTTTTATCACAACTTCAGCTAATATTGTTTTTTTATGCGCCCGTAGCTCAATTGGATAGAGCGTCAGCCTCCGGAGCTGAAGGCTGTGGGTTCGATCCCCGCCGGGCGCACCACAATAGGTAGCTTCAAACTGTTGTGCATAACGCATCTCTCTCCATCTCATTTAACAGCCGCTGCGACGCAAGGGCAATACCGGGACAACTCTGTGACCGGCGGCGTAGTCGCGAGGTATGGCGCTGATGGGACATTTTCTTACCTTTGAGGGTCCTGAAGGCGGTGGTAAATCGACCCATATCGGCCTGCTGGCTGAGCGTCTGCGGCAGCAGGGGTATGAGGTGGTGATTACACGCGAGCCGGGTGGCACCCCGCTCTGTGAGGCAATTCGCGACCTGTTGCAGTATGATGCGGCCGGTGAGACACCGGTACCACGGGCCGAGGCGCTGCTCTTCTGTGCCAGCAGGGCGCAACTGGTAGCCAAGGTAATCGAGCCGGCGCTACAGCGTGGCGCCTGGGTATTGGCGGACCGCTTTGCCGACTCCACCCTCGCCTACCAGGGCTACGGGCGCGGCTTTGACCTCGATGAACTGCGTCAGCTCAGCCGTTTTGCCACGACGACGTTGGAGCCGGCGCTGACGCTGCTTCTCGATGTGCCCCCGGAGAGTGCGCAGCAGCGGCTGAAAGCACGTCTGCAGCCGGGAGAGCGCAGTGACCGTTTTGAACAGGAGTCGGCGGCCTTTCACGCCCGGCTGCGGCAAGGCTTTATCGAGTTGGCGGCGCAGGAGCCGGAACGTTTTTGCCGCGTTGCGACCGACCAGCCGCTGGAGCGTGTGGCGGCCACCATCTGGCGGGCGGTCTGCCACCGTTTCAAGCTGACGGCCGAAGGAGAGGCCTGAACCATGTTGCTTGACGAAGCCAAGGCGGTGGTGCGACAAGCCTTCAGCTCCGAACGCATGGCGCATGCCTACCTGATCAACGGCTCACCACGAGGCGCAGGTGAAGAGCTGGCGCTCTTTATCATGCAGTTGCTTGCCTGCCGCGAGGCAGAGGGAGCCCCATGCGGCCGGTGCGACCACTGCAGCCAGGTGCTCGCCCGCACCTGGTGCAACAACCTCTGGATCTATCCGATCAAGCGGTCGCGCATCATCTCGATCGGACAGATGCGCAAGACCGAGGGGATGGCGATTGATCCCCCTTACCTCCTGACCTGGCTGGGTGAAACGGCTTTTGCCGACGGCTGGAAGGTGGGCGTAGTGGTGGCGGCCGACCGCATGAACGAGGCGGCAGCCAATGCCTTTCTCAAGATGTTGGAAGAGCCCCCACCCCAGACTTTGATCCTGCTGCTGACCGACACTCCCCAAATGTTGCTGCCCACCATCCGCTCACGCTGTCAGCAGATCGACCTAACCGAGCCACCCGCCGAATTGGATGAGCCGTGGCGCAGCGAGCTGTTGACGATCCTGACAAGTGGTGGCAGTCCCGGCCCGATTCAGGCCATGGCGAGTGGCGAGCGTATTTGCCACCTGCTGCGGACGATGGAGTCGCGCGCCAAGGAGCTGGTGGCGGCAGAGCAGGAGGCGTCGGAGAGCGAGGCGGAAGAGGGCGGAGACGTTAAAGATGCACTGGTGAGCGCCCGTTACCGCGAACTGCGGCTGCTACTGATCATCAGCCTGCAGCGCTGGTATCGCGACCTCCTCACGCTGGTAGCCGGCGCGCCTGCAAGCGTCGTGCATTATCAGGAGCAGCTTGAGACGTTGCGGGCACGGGCGGCCAATCTGACACTGGCCCAGGCGCTGGCCAACGTAGAGCATATCGACGGCCTGGCACGGCAATTGGAACGGAGTCTGCCGGAGCGCTCTGTGATCGCCTATTGGCTCGATCGCATCGCCGATGGCGTAGCTTGACAAAGGGAGAGAAGAGAGATGCGGATTGCCATCATCAACGGCCCCAACCTGGCCCTGCTGGGACGGCGCGAACCGACGATCTACGGACATGAGACGCTGGAATCGATCACAGCACGGCTGGAGGCGCGGGCCGCCGGGCTGGGAGTAACGCTGACCCATTTTCAGAGCGACGTAGAGGGTGAACTGGTGACGGCGATCGGCCGCACACTGGGCAGTTGCGATGGCATCGTCATCAACCCGGCGGCCTACACCCACACCAGTGTGGCGCTGCGTGATGCGATTGCCGCAACCGGACTCCCCTGCATCGAGGTACATCTCTCCAACATCTACCAGCGCGAAGAGTTTCGCCATACCAGCCTGACGGCGGCGGTCTGCAGCGGGATCATCGGCGGACTCGGCGCCCTCGGCTATGAGTTGGCGCTTGAGGCGCTGGTAGCGCTGCATGGCAACAAGAGGAGCTGAGCCACCGGATGAACAGCAAGAGTATCAACAACGGAGCAGCCGCCGCCCCTACCCTACCCCTCTGGATCGTAGGCACCATCGGCATCGATACGATCACGACACGACGCGGGCGTTTTGAAAAGCTGCTGGGCGGGTCGCTGACCTACGCCGCAGCCGCAGCCGCCTTTTTTTCCAAGGTAGGCTCTGTTGCTGTGGCCGGTGACGACTTCCCCGACGCCTTCAAAGAGCGGTATCAACGCTTCGGCATCGACCTGAGCGGTGTTGAATTTGTGGCGGGCGAAACCTTCAACTGGGAGGGGGTCTATGAGTCCGACATGGTAAACCGCCGCACGATCCATACCGGCCTGGGGGTGCTCGCCGATTTTGCACCTGAACTGCCGGCGACTTATCGTGAGTCGCCCTTTATTCTGCTTGGCAACATCGATCCGGTATTGCAGTTGCGGCTGCTGGATCAAGCGAGCGGTTGCCGCTTTGCGGCGATCGACAGCATGGATCTCTGGATCAACACCGGTAGAGCGGCCCTGATCAAGGCGATCGGACGCTGCCAACTGGTGACGCTTAACGACAGCGAAGCACGTCAGCTCACCGGCGAATTCAATCTGCGGCGCTGTGCGGCCCGGCTCTGTGAGATGGGGCCGGAGTATGTACTGATCAAGAAGGGTGAGCATGGCGCCTTTCTCTTTTCACGCAGCGAGATGGCGATTATTCCGGCCTACCCGGTGGTCGAGGTACGCGACCCTACCGGAGCCGGCGACACCTATGCCGGTGCCATGATGGGCTATCTTGCAGCGGCGGGCAGGGTCGATTTTGACATTCTGCGCCAAGCGTTGTTGCATGCCAGCGCCATGGCAGCCTTCGGCGTCGAGGAGTTCAGCACAGAGCGGCTGGAGCGTTTGACGCATGATGAGCTGCAAGCCCGCATCGCTGAACTGCGCGCCATGGCGGCGCTCTAGGACTCTACCGTTACTCCAGGGGTGGCAGCGGCTTGGTGGTGGCGTTGCCATCGGCCCCACGCACGAGCTGGTCGATACGCCGCTCGACCTCATTGAGGCGCTTGGTGCAGTGTTGTACCAGCTTCTGGCCGCGCTCGAAGGCGGCGACCATCTGATCGAGTCCCATGGCCCCCTCCTCCATCTCCTTGACCAGCGACTCCAGCTCCTCCAAAGCCGGCTCAAAACCGAGTGTGGTTATCTCGACGGGCTCGTTCTCTGGTAGATTCATGGCATGGCTTTCCGGTAAGATCTGGTGGGCGGTGAGGGACTCGAACCCCCGACTTCCTCGGTGTAAACGAGGGGCTCTAACCAACTGAGCTAACCGCCCGCAACGGCTGTAACCTTACTGCAAATCGGGCAGCAATCGCAAGCCTATATTTTTTGTCGAAAGTTGCCCTTGCGCAGCCAAGCCGTTTTTGGCATGATGTTGCCTTTATAGCGGTAGGCGCGCCTGTTCAGGGCGTTGCATGAACCGCCAGAGCCAACCCCGTGGGAAGTTGACAAGGAAGCGACGATGAAGAACATTCCGATTGCAGATGTACGCAGTTTTGCGATTTTGGGTCATAGTGGCAGTGGCAAGACCACGCTTACCGATGCTATCGCCTTTAAGCTGGGCCTCACCGATCGCCAGGGTTCTGTCGATGCCGGATCGAGCCTCTCAGATACCACTGATGAGGAGAAGACACGTAAAATCTCGGTCTTTGCCACCCCCTTTACGGCTGAGTATACCTCTTCGTCGCAACATAAGTATGGCCTCAACTTCATCGACACCCCCGGCTATATGGATTTCTACGATCAGGTGCTTGGCGCTGTCAGAGCCTCCGATGCGGCGCTGATTGCGGTCGATGCCGTCGGAGGCGTGCAGGTGGGCACCAACCGCGCCTGGAAGGCATGCAACGATCATGGCCTGACAGCGCGTGGCTTTGTGGTGACCGGTCTTGATCGTGAAAACGCCAGCTTTGAGAAGACCGTCGAGGCGATTCAGGCCACCTTCGGCAGCAACTGTGTACCGGTGATCCTCCCTGTGGCTGGTGGCAAGGTGCTCGACCTGCTGGCCGCGCAGGAGTTTCCTGCCGAGGTAGCGGCGCAGGCCGAGGAGATCAAGGGCGCTCTGGTAGAACAGGCGGCTGCGACCGATGACTCTCTGATTGAGAAATTCCTGGAGGGTGAAGCGCTGGAGGCCGATGAGATCGCCAGCGGACTGGTAAACGCGGTAGCCCAGGGCGAGCTCTTCCCGATCTTTGTGGCACTGCCCCTCACGGGAGTGGGTGTGGCCGAGACTCTCGATGGTATCGGGCGTCTCTTCCCCTCGCCCGAGAAGCGCAGCTTCGTGGATGAGGCCGATGAGGCGATCGCGGCCGATCCGGCGGCCCCCTTTGTCGGGATCGTCTTCCGTACCGCCATCGACACCTTTGTGGGACAGATCAACTACGTAAGAGTGGTCGCGGGTACGCTCAAGCCGCAAATGGAGCTGGTGAACACCTCCAATGGCGGACGTGAGGTGATAAGCTCGCTGATTACCATGGTCGGCAAGAAGCAGACGCCGGTCGAGAGCGCGACCCCCGGTGATATCGTGATTGTGCCCAAGCTGAAGGATACCCATACCGGCCAAACCCTGGCAGCGGCCGGTTCAAGCACCAAGCTGCCGGCCTTTGCAGCGCCGCAACCGGTGCAGTTTGTGGCGATTACAGCCAAGACACAGGCAGATGAAGACAAACTGGGCGTGGCGCTGACACGCCTGCGCGAGCAGTTTATCACGCTCAAGATCGACCGCAATGTCGAGACGAAACAGGTGGTGCTGCAGGGACTTGGCGATGTCCATATCGATGTGGCCGTCAGCCTGATGAAGTCGCAGTCGAACGCCTCGGTCGAGACGAGTGTGCCGAAGGTGCCCTACCGTGAGACCGTGACCAGCAACGGCGAGGGTCACCACCGCCACAAGAAGCAGTCGGGTGGTCGCGGCCAGTTCGGCGAAGTCTATCTGCGCACGATGCCACTGCCGGAGGGCGAAGAGGAGTGGTTTGTCGACAAGGTCGTCGGTGGCGCCATTCCCGGCAACTTCATTCCCGCCGTGCAGAAGGGTGTCAGCGAAGGCATGCTGGCCGGCGCGGTGGCCGGCTATCCGGTGCAGAACATCAAGGTAGAGGTCTATGACGGCTCCTATCACGACGTCGACTCTTCGGAGGTGGCCTTCAAGATCGCAGGCTCACGTGCTTTCCGCGACTCGATGGCGAAGTCGAAGCCGGTACTGCTTGAGCCGATCATGACGGTGCAAATCACCATCCCCGACACCTTCATGGGTGCCATCACCGGCGACCTCAACCACCGCCGCGGCCGCATGCTCGGCATGGAGATGGTGGAGGGACTGCAGGTGATCACAGCCGAGGTGCCGATGGCCGAACTCTTCCAGTATAGCGCTCAGCTTCGCAGCCTCACCAGCGGCCAGGGCAGCTTTACCATGGAGCTGGTGCGTTATGATATCGTACCGTCGCAAATCGCCCAGAAAATCGCTGCCGAGGCGGCCAAGTCGCGCGTCGAGCAGGACGACGATTAACGAGTGGGGCTACCATGGCCGTTGCAATCGGGATCAGTGATCTCGTCAAGTCGTTCGGCCCGTTGCGGGCGGTCGATGGCGTCACACTTGAGATCAACCCGGGAGAGCTATTCTTTCTCCTGGGTCCCAGCGGTTGTGGCAAGACCACACTGTTGCGTTCGGTAGCCGGCTTTCACCAGCCCGACTCCGGCACCATCACCATCGGGACGCGTGACGTAACCAGGCTTGCCCCCTGGCGGCGCGACACTGGGATGGTCTTTCAGAGCTACGCCCTCTGGCCTCACATGACGGTGGCCGAGAATGTCGCCTTCGGTCTCAAGGTGCGCGGCGTTTCGCGTTCGGCCATCCAACGCCGTGTGACCGAGGCGCTCAAGCGGGTTCACATGGCCGAGCGTGCCACGGCCAAACCCAATCAGCTCTCGGGCGGACAGCAGCAGCGCGTCGCCCTGGCGCGCGCCCTCGTGATAGAGCCGCAGTGTCTGCTCCTCGATGAGCCGCTCTCCAACCTCGATGCCAAGCTGCGTATCGAGATGCGGGGCGAGATCCGGCGTATCTGCAAAGAGGCAGGGCTGACAGCCATCTACGTGACGCATGACCAGAAGGAGGCCCTGGCAATCGCCGACCGCCTCGCCATCATGCGTGACGGCAGGCTCGAACAGGTGGGGAGCCCCCGGCAGGTCTACCACCAGCCGATCAGCCGCTTTGTCGCCGGCTTTATCGGCGAAGCCAACTTCATCGAAGGGCGGGTGGTCGAGCGCCAGCAGGTGCGCCTGCAGGTAGAGACGGCCGCCGGGCATCTCGAAACGGCCCTGCCGGCGACACGCAACGTCGCCAAAGGCGACAAGGTCACGCTCTCGATCCGTCCCGAGGCGATTCGCTGCATCGACAAACCCGGCGAGGCCAACTGCCTCTCCGGCAGGCTGCAGCAGATCACCTGCTTGGGTGAAACGACCCAATATGAGGTGGCGCTGGCGGTGCGCAACGACGCCCCGCCACTGGCGCTCAAAATAGTCGAATTGGGTATGACAGGAGCAGGTGGTTTTACGCCCGGCATGCAGCTTAACGTCCTCTTCCCACTTGAACATCTGGTGGTGTTGTGAAGCTGAGGATTGGCGCCGTGCTCCTGGCTGCCCTGCTGATGGTAGCGCTGCCCTTCCTCTTCCGCCCCAAGTCGGCGACGCTGCGCTGGAGCGAAGGCGATCCGGTGCTGGTGGTCATCTCGCCCCACAACGAGGCGATTCGTCAGGAGTTCGGCACGGCCTTCAGCGCCTGGCATCTGGCCCGCTACGGCGTGCCGGTGCGTGTCGACTGGCGCTCTGTCGGTGGCACCACCGAGATCATGCGCTACCTGCAGTCCGAGTACATCGGCTCGATGCGCGCCTGGTGGGAGCGGAGCGGCGGCGACTGGCCCGCTGCCGGTGGCGCCTGGATCACGGCGCAGCGCTTCGACCATCTGACTCCGCCCGACGCGCCGGCCGACCGTGCCGCCTGGGAGGCACAACGCCGCCTCTGGCTCGCCTTCCGCACCAACGACTCTCCCCGCTGTGCCACAGCACACATCGATCTCTTCTTCGGCGGTGGCGTCTTCGACCACGAACGCGCCGAACGTCAGGGGCTGACTGTGCCACCCTGGCGCGACACCAATGCCATTCCCGCCGGGCTCTTCAGTGAGGGCGCTGGCCGCCAACTGATTCCCGACGGCAACAGCGGCGAGCAGTGGTGCGGCGCAGCCTTTTTCGGCACCGTCCTCAGCACCTTCGGCATCTGCTACAACCCCGACCGCCTGCACGACCTCGGCCTTGAGCAGTCGCCGACAAGCTGGCACGACCTGACCGATCCGCGCTACTTCGGCCAGATCGGCATCACCGACCCGACCAAGAGCGGCAGCGTGGCCAAAGCCTTTGAGATGATCATCCAGCAGGCCTGCCGCGAGCGGCTCCAGGCAGCCGGCATCAGCGAGAGCGAGATCGCCGCCCGCGAGCAGGCCATCACCGCCGCCGAACTACCGCCTGGCGCACTACCCGACGGAGTACCGGCCGACTACCAGCAACTGTTGGAAGAGGGGTGGCGTGAAGGGATCAATCGCGTACGCCTCATCAGCGCCAATGCGCGCTACTTTACCGACGGTGCCGGCAAGGTGCCGATCGATGTTGCCATGGGAGCTGCCGCCGCCGGTATTGCGATCGACTTCTTCGGGCGTTTTCAAGCCGAATATACCCGGGCACCCGATGGCACCCCGCGCCTGGTCTACATCACTCCGGCAGGCGGCTCCAGCGTCAGCGCCGACCCGATCAGCCTCCTGCGCGGCGCTCCGCAGCGGGAACTGGCACTGCGTTTTATAGACTTTGCCCTCGACGTCGCGGGCCAGAAGCTCTGGAACTACCGTCCCGGCACCCCCGGCGGACCACGCCGCTACGCCTTGCGCCGCCTCCCCATCCGGCGCGACTTCTACCCTTGCGACGATCCCGAGTGGCAGGCTCGTGCCGAGGCTCACCGAGCCTATACCAGCGATGACCTGACCGACCCGGCTATCGACCCCTACCACCTGGCCCGCAACTTCACCTACCAGCCGCGCTGGACGGCGCGCCACTTCGGCATCCAGCGTGATCTCGTCAAGGCGCTCTGTCTCGATTCGGGCGACGAGTTGCGCGCCGCCTGGCGCGAGATCAATGCGCATGGCGGAGCGGCCCAGCAGCCGGCCGCCCTTGAGCTGCTGCTGCGTCTGCCCTCCACCCCGCAACCCGTCACCTGGCGCACCGCGATCGGCGACTACTACAGCAGCGCCAGCCGGATCGACTACATCGCCCGTTGGACGGCCGAGATGCGCGCCAACTACCGCGCAGCGCGCCTGGCCGTGATACCGCTTGCCACGACCCCACAGGAACCCAAATCAGATGGATAACGTCAGACTCCCTCCCCTGCTCCGCTTTGACGACGGACGCCCCGTTACGACTCCCAGCGAGTGGCGTCAGCGCCGCGCCGAGGTGTGGCGTCATGCCATCGAACTGCAGTATGGCGCCCTGCCGCCCACGCCGGCCAAGGTGACGGCTGAAGCGCTCGGCAAGCCGGCCGACATCCGCTGGTTGCCGGGAGCCACCTATGAGAGCTACCGCATTGTCACCAGCGAGCCCGACTACGCCTTTATCCTGAACCTGACCCTGCCACCCGGTGAGGCCGCCTACCCTGTCGTGATCCACGGCGACGGCTGCTGGCGCTACCTGACCGATACCGTCACCACCGAGGCAATCAACCGCGGCTTCATCGTGGCGCAGTTCAACCGCACCGAGATCGTCCCCGACCTGGCCGAGAGCGGCCGCGACTGCGGCCTCTATCGCCAGGTGCCAGAGGGCGACTTCGGTGCCCTGGCCGCCTGGGCCTGGGGCTACCATCGCGTCGTCGATGCTCTGGGTGCCATACAACGTGCCGATACCGGTCGCATCCTGATAACCGGTCACTCCCGCGGCGGCAAAACAACGCTGCTGGCCGGTGCCACCGACGAGCGGATCAGCGTCACGGTCGCCAACAACTCCGGCTGTGGCGGCGCCGGCTGTTACCGCTATCAGGGGCCCAACTCTGAAGCGCTCGACCGCATCGTCAACGCCTTTCCCCACTGGTTTTCACCGCGTCTCAAGGAGTATGCCCATCGTGAAAACGAGCTGCCCTTCGATCAGCACTTCGTCAAGGCGCTGGTGGCTCCACGTGCGCTGCTGACCTGCGAGGCGCTGGGCGACTACTGGGCCAACCCCTCCGGCAGCTACGTAACCTACCGCGCCGCACGTGAGCTCTACGGCTTTCTCGGGGTGACCGGTCGTATCGGCATCCGCTACCGCGAAGGGAGCCATGCCCACACGCTGGCCGACTGGTGTACCGCGCTCGACTTTGCCACGGCCCAGTTCGGTCCGCCACCGGCCCAATCGCGCTTCGACGATCCCTTTACAGGAGATTGCCGGCCACCCGCGAAAGGATAGGTCCGAGCAGGACGATAAAGACGGCGGGAAAGATGAAGAGCATCAAGGGGCCGAGGAGTTTGACGGGGGCCTCATTGGCGAGACGCTCTGCGCGATCAAAGCGGCGCTGGCGCAGTTGGTCGGACTGAATACGGAGAATCAGTCCGATGCTGACGCCGAGCTCGTCGGCCTGAATCAGGGCAAAGGCGAAGGAGCGGACGTCGGGCATGTTGATGCGTTGCGAGAGGCTGCGCAGGGCGGTGCGACGTGAAGCGCCAAGCTGAATCTCGTGGATCATGCGGAGCAGCTCTTCGGTGAGCGGGTCCATGCGCCGCCGCTCGATGACGCGTTGCAGACCGCTCATGAAGTCGATACCGGCCTCGACCGAGAGGGTCAGGAGGTCAATCACGAAGGGCAGTGCGCGCTGAATCTCCTTGTGGCGCTGTTTGATCGTATGGCGCAGCCAGATGAGGGGGTGCATATAGAAGAGACCGACACCGAGGAGGATGATCAGGCTCAGTTTCTCCTTAATGGTAGCGTCGAGGCGAGCCAGGAAGAGCATCAGCAGGCTCCAGAGGGTGCCGTAGATAACCGGCGAGAGAATCCTCAGGGCGATGAACTCTTCGCTGGAGAGGAGCCCTTCAAAGCCGGCCATGGTGAGTTGTGCTGCGGCACGGTCGCGCTGCCGCTGCCAGCGCGGGTGGTGCGTGATGGCGTTGAGATTGGGGGTGAGCGGCAGCAGCAGACGGAAGGCGAGCGGCAGCGAACGCTCCTGACGCCGCCCATCGGCCAGCGTGACGTAGGTGATCTGGCGTGAAATCTGGAGGCAGTAGTAGGCCATGCCGGCGGCACAGATGCCCCAGGCTGCCATGGTAGTCAGTTTGAAGAGAAACATGGTCATGGCTCAGACGTCGATACGGATGATTTTACGGATCATGAGCCCGCCGAGTGTAATGAGGATAATCACGGCGGCCAGCGCTGCCAGTCCGCTGGGACTATGGAGATAGGGCAGCATGATCTCGGGACGGAAGAGGGCCATGGCGACGCCGACGACGAGCGGCATGGCGCCGACGATCACCCCCTGGAGCCGTCCCTGGGCGGTCAGGGTGAGAACGCGGCGCTCGATCCGCATCCGTTCGCGGATGGTCAGCGAGATTTTATCGAAGATTTCGGTCAGATTGCCGCCGGTACGGCGCGCAATCTCCATGGCGGAGCAGACGAGTTCGAGGTCTTCGCTGCCGACGCGCTGAACGAGGTTGTCGAGGGCATCGGCAAAGCTGATACCGACGCGCATCTGCTGCAGAAAGACCTCAAACTCCTGTGCGATCGGATTCTCGCCGTTGGTGACGACGGCCTCAAACGACTGCGTGATGCTGAAACCGGCGCGCAAGGCGTTGCTGATCTGCGAGAGGGCTTCGACGAGCTGTTCGTTGAAGCGGCGGCGGCGGCGCTCGCGCAGGATGTTGAGCAGTTGGCGTGGTATCTGAAAGGCGGCAGCGGCGGCCACGGCTCCGACGGCGACGCCGACGAGGGTCATGAGCGGCTTCTGCGGATTGAAGAGGAGGATGGCGAAGAGCAGGAAGGCGGCGATGGCACAGGCCCAGCCGGCCTCGGCGATGCGGCGGGCGGGAATAAAGAGGAAGAGGTCTTCAAACTGACGGGCGGTGGTGTCGCTATACTCGCCGGCATAGGCCTGCGCATCGGTGGCCAGCGATTGCAGCAGGGCATAGGCGAGGAGGCTGAAGGTGGCAGCGACCGTGGTGATACTGCCGATCTTGAGCAGCAGCGTCGGGCTCATGGCAGCGCCCCTTCATTGCGCGGCTGAAACATCGAGATATCGAGTTCCAGACCACGCGACTTCAACTCTTCGAAGAAGGTGGGCACGGCACCGGTGGGACGGTGTTGGCCGAGCACCCGGCCTTCTTTGTCGATGCCACTCTGCTTGAACTCGAAGATATCCTGCATCACCGTCTGGGTGCCTTCGAGGCCGAGCACCTCGGTGATGTGGGTGATACGCCGCGAGCCGTCGCTGAGCCGCGATTCGTGGACGATGAGATCGACGGCCGAGGAGATCTGTTCACGGATGGCGCGCGAAGGGAGGTCCATGCCCGACATCATCACCATCGTCTCGAGGCGGGCAATGACGTCGCGCGGCGTATTGGCGTGGACGGTCGTGAGGGAGCCGTCGTGGCCGGTATTCATCGCCTGCAGCATATCGAGCGCCTCGCCGCCACGGCATTCACCGACGATGATGCGGTCGGGACGCATACGCAGTGAGTTGCGCACCAGATCGCGGATCGTGATGGCGCCGCGCCCCTCGATATTGGGCGGACGGGCTTCGAGGCGCACGAGATGGGGCTGTTCGAGGCGCAGTTCGGCCGCGTCTTCAATCGTGACGATGCGGTCGCTGGAGGGGATGAAGGCGCTGAGGACGTTGAGCAGCGTCGTTTTACCGGAGCCGGTGCCGCCCGAGACGATGATGTTTTTGCGCATCTGGACGCAGACGCGCAACATGGCGGCCATCTGGGAGGTCCAGGTGCCGAAGCGGATGAGGTCCTCCTCGACGAGCGGGGTCTTGGAGAATTTGCGGATGGTGACGCAGGGTCCGATCAGCGAGAGCGGCGGGATGATGGCGTTAACGCGCGAGCCGTCGGGCAGGCGGGCATCGACGTAGGGCTGGCTCTCGTCGATACGGCGTCCGATGGGCGAGACGATCCGTTCGATAATGGCGAGCACCGAGGCGTCGTCCATGAAGCTCTGATCGGTGAGGGTGAGCTTGCCGGCGCGCTCGACAAAGACCTGATGCGGGCCGTTGATCATGATTTCGGTAACGGTTTCGTCGGCCAGGAAGTCTTCCAGCGGACCAAGACGCAGCGCCTCGTTGAAGATATCGCGAGCCAGCTCTTCGGGGTCGATACCGGGAGGAAGTTTGGCGCGGACGTCGTCGATGACGGCGGCCAGAGTCTCTTTGGCCCGCTGCTGCAGCTCGGTCGCATTGACGCGGGCGGCGGTGAGGCGTTTGAGGTCGAGCCGCTGCACCAGTTCACGATGAATCTGGTTTTTGATCTCGCGGCGCATGAGAGCTTGCGGATCGTGGTGGCCGGAGTTGGCGCTGTTGCCGTTGCGGGCCGGGGCTGGTGGCGGGCGCACGGCGGCCGGAGGTGGCGCTGCAGGCGGCGGTGACACCGGGATGGAGGGCTCATCTGCCGGAGCCGGCTCCGGCAGTGGCGCGGGCACACGCACCACCTCAAGCAGGTAGGGTCCGATGGTGATTTTGAGTCCCGGCACCAGCGCCACCGGTGCAGCGCTGCGTATGCCGTTAATCAGGGTGCCGTGAGGCGAACCGAGATCTTCGATCGTGCCGCCCGTGGCGTGGAGCACCAGCCGAGCATGTTGCGCGGCCACCGTCTCGTGGCGCAGGCGCAGTGAAGCGCCATCGCCACTGCCAATGGTGAAGCTGCCTTCAGGCAGCTCGCAGGGGGTGGGTGGCTGTCCGGCCAGATGGATAGTGAGGCGAAAGGGGGTCTCCATGGAGTTACTCCCGTTTGCGCAGCAGCGTCCGTTGACGATAGAGGTTGAGGCTTTCGATCTCGGCCTCGATCTTCTCGAAGTTGACACGCGGCAGCTCCGACTCATAGTGGACATCGCTCGGGTTGCGCAGCGCCAGCGCCAGGCGCCCCTTGATCTGCTCGGCAAAGACGAGCATCTCGGCTTCGCGGGGCGTCACTTCCAGCGTCACCATGCCGTAGCCGCCGGGGCGCGTGTGGGCGGTGGCGAGGGTCTTGGCCGTTTCGGTGCCGGTGGCAAGCACGGTGACATCCTGGATAATAGTGAGGGTCACCAGCTCCAGCTCGGCAGGGTTTTGCGGCGAGGGGAAGGAGAAGGTGCCGATCACGTCGATACGATCATTGGGGCGCACCATGCCGCTGACGGCGGCGGCGCCGCTGACGTTGATCGAGATGGCACGCATGCCGCTCTTGATATCGCCTGCCAGACCGCGTGAGCCGGGAGCGCCGCCCTCGATGTCGGACCAGAAGATGGGGGTACCGATATCGAGCCGGTTGAGCGTCTTGCGATTCAGCAGGGCGGGATACTGCTCCTCACGCACGGCGTCGTGACGCAACTGGTGTTCAACCACCTCCAACGAGCGCAGGTCATTCTCCGTCAATACCGAACCGGCCGGCAGCGGCTTGTTGACCGTGACGACGTAGACCCGGCGATACTTCTGGTCGATGCTGGCGCGATGCGCCTTCACTTCGTTGTCTTTGGCCGCCAGATAGCGGAAGGTCATGAAGGCGGCCAGCAGGCCGACCACGACGGCGATAACCAGGATCAGGTTCTGTTTCATACTATCTTGACTCCGTATCGATTGCGAGACAGCCGCCACTATACCACAGAAGCTGTGCCGTTGGAGAGCACCTTATTTGAGTGAGAGCGTTTTGAGGCGCTCCATCGCCTCGACCACAGTTTCGGCCTGGTTGAAGGCCGAGATGCGGATATGCCCCTCGCCGCAGCGTCCGAAGCCGGCGCCCGGGGTGGTGACGATCTGGGCCTCACGCAACAGACGGTCGAAGAAGGCCCAGGAGTCGCCGCCCGTCTCAACCCAGATGTAGGGGCTGTTGCTACCGCCGGTGACGGTAAAGCCGAGCTGCTGCATGGTGTCGCGGATCAGGGCGGCATTGGCCAGATAGCCATCATTCAGCGCCTTGATCTGAGCCGCTCCTTCAGGAGTATAGATAGCGGCGGCCGCCCGCTGGATCGGATAGGAGACGCCGTTGAACTTGGTGGTATGGCGGCGGTTCCAGAGAGGATGCAGGGGGCGCGCCGTACCGTCGGCGGTATAGGCATGGCACGCCTTCGGCACGACGGTGTAGGCGCAGCGTGTGCCGGTGAAGCCGGCCGTCTTGGAGAAGCTGCGAAACTCGATGGCAACCTCGTCAGCCCCCGCGATCTCATAGATACTGCGGGGAATGGCAGGATCGCGGATAAAGGCTTCGTAGGCGGCATCAAAGAGGATCAAGGCACGCTCGGCACGGGCGTAGTCGACCCACCCCTGCAACTGCTCTCTGGTAGCGGTCGCGCCGGTGGGGTTGTTGGGAAAGCAGAGGTAGATCAGATCGACAGGCACCTCGGGCAGCGCCGGCACATAGCCGTTGGCTGCGGTCGCGGGCAGGTAGACCAGCCCTTCGTAACGGCCATCACGGGCAACACCGGTGCGCCCGGCCATCACGTTGGTATCGACGTAGACGGGATAGACCGGATCGGGAATCGCCACCCGGATATCGCCGGCAAAGAGCTCCTGAATATTGCCGGTATCGCACTTGGCGCCATCGCTGACGAAAATTTCATCGGCTGCAATGGCAGCGCCACGTGCCTGAAAGTCGTGGACGGCAATCGCTTCGCGCAGGAAATCGTAGCCCTGCTCAGGTCCATAGCCACGGAAAGTGGCGGCGGCGGCCATCTCGTCGACGGCGCGATGGAGCGCGGCCACGCAGGCTGCCGGTAGCGGCTGGGTTACATCCCCGATGCCGAGGCGGATGACGGGACGGGGCGGCTGGCTCTCCTGATAGTCGCGTACGCGGCGTGCGATCTCTGAGAAGAGGTAGGAGGCTTGCAGTTTGTCGTAGTTTTCGTTGATCCGGATCATGTTGGTTCCTGTTGCTGAGCGGCAACTTCTGCCGTCTCACCATTATTGCCGATTGTGGCGTTTGCTTCAAGTGGTTCAAGCACCCAGCGTTTATTATACCAGAACCACTCGCCCGGCGTGGCGCGAATGGCCGCCTCAAGCTGCTGCATCACCGCTTCAGTGAGAGACTGCACGGCAGCCGCGCTCTCAAGTTCGTGCTTGATAAAGCAGGCTTGATAGCAGTCGAAACGGTGTCGTGCCCAGCCGATGCGGCGCACGGCTACCGGCAATATCGGCACAGCGGCCAACCGTGCAAACTGCGCCATGCCGCGTCCCAGATTGGCAGTGCCGCCGAGAAAGGGGATTGCCAGATCGGGCTGGCGCGTGCGTACATCGGGCAGAATGGCAAAGACCTGACCATTGCGCAGTCGCTTGACCACCTGACGCAGCGCCGCCGAGCCTCGTGGCAGGATATCGAGCCCTACCCCACGCTGACGGTTGAGCCAATCGTTGACGAGGCGGTTGCGTTGTACCCCAGCCACCGAGAAGATTTTGATACCGGCATGGTGGGTGGCGATCCCGGCCAGGTCCCAGTTGCCGAGGTGCGGCAGGGCGAGAATAACTCCGCCATGTTCGGCTACCAGTTGACGCACACGCTCCATGGCCGGCTGGTAGTTCTCAACATGTCGTTCCAGCCAACGCGGTGTAAAGGCCGCCGCGCGCATCAACTCCACCATATTAAAGAAGAGGTTGCGCAACGAGAGCCAGGCGATCTGCCGGCGCTGGCGCGGGGTAAAACCATCACCGAAGACAGCCTCAATGCGGCGCACGGCTTCGCGCCTGCGGAAACGCACCAGGTGAAAGGCGAGCCGCGCCACGAGCCAACCAAAAGCCAGCGCCACCCGATAGGGCAGAATACGCAACAGACCGGCAAAGAGCAGGAGCGCCACATACTCAAACCAATGTTTTAGACGAAGTAACGACATCGCCAACAGCATAGACTGTTGCACACCACAAAGCAACCAGCAAGCGCATGTTTAAGCATCCGCTCCCGCTTAAACGATCTCCTTAAACGGTGATCTTAAACCTCCCTCCTTAAACGGCCTCCTTAAACGTGCTGCCTTAAACAGGGCGAGGCGCGTAAGTGTGGCGAGTAAGTGCAGGAGTAAGTGTGGCGAGTAAGTGTCCTGCAGCATGCGCCGGGCGGCAGGCCCTTGCCGCCGCAGCGCGCCAGCCCGGTGCGCAGCGCCCATTCGTGTCAATTCGTGTCCATTCGTGGTTCTCCGCTCCCGCCTCCATCCCCCAGCGCGCCAGCCATCACATCTTACCTCTTACTTCTCCTCTCCCGCCGCTGCACAAATTCCGCTTGCACTTCATGCTCTTTTTTGCAATAATTTGCGCACTTCTGATTTTTCTGGCTCGATTATGCAAAATACCACCCATAATCACAACTTGGCAGTTGAGCGGCAGGCGCGTATTCTGACGCGCCTCCTGACGCAACGGGTGGTGCGCGTCGATGAGCTTGCCACGTCACTCCACGTCTCGCCCGCCACCATCCGGCGCGACCTGCTCGAACTGGAACAGCAAGGCAAACTGCGCCGCGTACATGGCGGTGCCACCGCCAGCGACAAGCCCTTCGATGAGCCGCTCTTCGATGCCAAGACCTCAATCGCCACTGCCGAGAAGGAGGCGATCGCCCGCGCTGCCCTCGCGCTGATCTCCCCTGATGATACCCTCTTTCTCGATGGCGGCAGCACCATCCTCACCCTGGCCCAACAGCTCCTGCCCCTCACCAACCTAACCGTCGTCACCAACTCGCTCCGCGTGGCCCAGCTCTTCAGCAGCAGCGGGCCGCGCATGATCGTGACGGGCGGTGAGTGCCGCCGTCTCAGCCAGACCCTCGTCGGCCCCCTCAGCAGTCCCGTCTTTGAACGGGTGCAGCTCGACTGGGCCTTTGTCGGCACCATCGGTCTCGACCTGAAGGAGGGGCTCACGACCACCGACCCCAACGAGGCCTTCACCAAGGAGCTGGCCATCTCACGCGCCCGCCGCGTGGCCCTCCTCGCCGACAGCAGCAAGTTCGGCCAAACCAGCTTTGTCCGCTTCGGCGGCATCGACCAACTAACACACCTGATCACCGATGTGGCCGCCACGCCTGCCACACTCGAACCCTATCGTCGCAGCGGCATCAACGTGATCACCGCCGCGCCCGGAGCACATTAATTTCACCCTCACAAGGAAAACCATGAAGACCAACTACCACAGCACCCTCCTCCCAGCCTTCAAGAAGCAGACGATCAGCTTCGCCAAGATTCCGGCGTACTCCTACAACAAAACGCTCAAAGATGAGATCGCCGCCGGCAACCTGACAGCGCAACAGGCAGTCGACCTCTTCGAAGATATGCTCACCATCCGCGAGTTTGAGGAGATGATCATCAAGCTGCGCAGCGGCGCCTACGACGCCTGTGCCGGCTACGACTATCGCGGCCCGACCCACGTCTCGATCGGCCAGGAGGCCACCGCCGTCGGTTGCTGTAGCGGTATGCAGTTTGACGACTATATCACCTCGACCCACCGCGGGCATGGCGACTCGCTGGCCAAGGGCAACGTCGCCATCCGCGCCATGGGGCTCGATCAGTTGCGTGCCCGTGTTCCCGAAGTCAAGAGCACCAAGCGCAAGGAGCTCGTCGAAGCCGCGCTTGAAGACCATATCTACCGTGCAATTGCCGAGCTTTTCGGTAAAGAGGATGGCTACTGCAAAGGCCGTGGCGGCAGCATGCACATCGCCGACTTCAGCGTCGGCCACCTCGGTGCCAACGCCATCGTCGGCGGTGGCGTCCCGATTGCCACCGGTGCCGCCATGAGCGCTCGCTACTTCCGCAACGGCAAGATCACCTGCTGCTTTGCCGGTGATGGCGCCTATAGCAACGGCGTCGTTCTTGAGTCGCTCAACTGGGCCGCCATGAGCCAGTTTACCGATCCCGACTACGCCGGCAAGGAGGGCTTCGGGCTGCCAATCGTCTATGCCATCATCAACAACCACTACGGCATGACCGGCCGCGCCGACCGCGAAGTCAACGGCATCAGCACCATGGCACGCCGCGCCGCCGGCTTTGCCGACAACAACCTCCATGCCGAGGTTGTCAACGGCATGGACGTTCTGGCCTGTTTTGATGCCTTGCGCCGTGCCGCCGAGAAGTGCCGCAAAGGCGAAGGCCCCGTCCTGATCGAGTTTGATACCTATCGTTACTACGGCCACTCCCTCAGCGACCCGCGCAACGAATATCGCACCAAGGAGGAGGAGGCCGCCTGGCGTGCCATCGATCCTCTCATCACCTTTGAACAGCAGCTCCTTGAGGCCGATGCCATTACCGCCAAAAAGCTCGCCGCCCTCAAGAGCCACGTCGCCGAGCGCAACGCCCGCGCCGCCGCCAAGGCCGCCTGGGCCACCGATCCGAACCCGGCTGAGGTCCTCAAATATCTCTACACCGATACCACCGCCGAGTTTGTCCCGGAGGCCGCCACCAAGATCGATCTCAAGGGCGACCTGCCGGAGATCAAACGCGTCGATGGCCAGCTCACCTACAAGGAGGCCATCAAAGAGGCGCTCCTGGAAGAGATGCTACGCGATAACCGCGTCATCCTCTACGGTGAAGATATCGCCGAGTATGGCGGCGCCTTCAAGGTCACCAAAGGCTTGATCGATGCCTTCGGCCGTCAGCGCGTCTTCAACTCTCCCATCTCCGAGGCCGCCATCTGCGGTACCGCCGTCGGGGCCTCCATGACCGGTATCCGCCCCGTGGTGGAGCTGATGTATATGGACTTCACCCTGATGTCGTCCGACCAGATCGCCAACCAGGCCGGCAAGTGGCACTACATGTCGGGCGCCAACATCGAGGTGCCCGTCGTGATCCGCGCCAGCGTCGGTGGCGGCAAAGGCTATGGCGGACAACACTCGCAGACGCTCGAATCGATGTTTGCCCACATCCCCGGTATCTACGTCGTCTATCCCGCCACCCCGGCCGATGCCAAGGGGATGCTCAAGTCGGCCATCCGCGACAACAACCCGATCCTCTTTGTCGAGTCGCAGCTCCTCTACAATATGAAGGGCGACGTGCCCGAGGGTGACGATTTCCTCATCCCCCTCGGTCAGGCCGATATCAAGCGCGCCGGCGACGACATCACCATCGTCACCTGGGGTCCGGCCCTGCACGACTGCCTCAAGGCCGCCGATGCCCTGGCCGCTGACGGCCATTCGGCCGAGGTGATCGACCTCCGTTCGCTCGTGCCACTCGATATGGCCACCATCCTCGCTTCGGTGCGCAAGACCGGACGCTGCGTCGTCGTCAGTCAGGCCGTCAACATCAGCAGCTTCAGCGGCGAGATCGTCTCACGCCTGATGGACGAGGCCTTCGACTTCCTCGACGCCCCTGTCCGGCGCGTCGGCTCGCAGAACGGCATTGCGCCTCAGGCGCAGACTCTCGAAGAGGCCTTCCTGCCCAACGCCAACGACATCATCGCCGCCTGCAAGGAGGTCCTCTGATGATCCAGAACGTTATCTTCCCCAAACTCGGCCAGACGATGGAAGAGGGTGCCATCGTCAAGTGGCTCGTCAAGGAGGGCGACAAGATCGTCAAGGGCGATATCCTCTTCGAGATCGAGACCGATAAAGCCAACCTCGAAGTCGAAAGCTTTTTTGAAGGCACGCTGCTCAAGATAGTGGTCCCCGCCAACATCACTGTCCCCGCCAATGCCGTCGTCGGCTATATCGGCGAACCGGGCGACAAGATTCCCGCTGCGCCACCGCCACCACCAACCACGCCCGCACCGCAGCCACCACAGAGCGCTGCGCCAGCAGCGCCGCAACCAGCCGCGCCGCAGCCGCAGAAAGCCACTGCCCCGTCAGCACCAGCCGCACCACAGCCGCTGGCAGGCGTTGCGCCGTCAGCGCCGCTGCCGCCTCCGCCCTCCCCCGCCGCTCCGGCTGCCCCGCAGCGCCGCCCCATCTCGCCACGCGCCAAACTGCTGGCCCGCGACTCCGCCATCGATCCCGCCCCCATCACAGGCAGCGGTCCCGGCGGACGCATCGTCGAGCGCGATGTGCGCGACTACCTCGCCGCACACAACTACGCCGCCCTCCGCATCACCCCGGCTGCCAAGCAGCTCGCCCAACAGCAGGAGGTCGATATCCTCACCATCCGCGGCAGCGGCGAGAGCGGACGCATCATGGTCGACGACGTTGAGCGCGCTGCCCGCCGCAAGCCGGTGCCCCTCAGCCGCATGCGTCAGGTGATCGCCCGCCGCCTCGTCGAGAGCAAGCAGACGATCCCCCACTTCTACACCACCGTGGCCGTCGACATGAGCGATCTGCTCGCCCTGCGTGCCGACCTCAAGGCACGTGGCACCAACTACAGCGTCAACGACTTCATCCTCGAGGCTGTCGTCCTCGCTCTTGAAGAGTTCCCCGTCGTCAACAGCACTACCGACGGTCGGACCGTCGCTTGGCGAGGTGATGTCGATCTCGGTGTCGCCGTCAGTATCGATGCCGGGCTGGTGGTGCCGGTGGTACGCGCCGCCCAGTTGCTCACGCTGGCCGAACTGCGCGACCAGACCAAGGCGCTGGCGCTCAAGGCACGTGAGGGACGCCTCACCCCCGACGAGATGAGCGGCAGCAGCTTCACCGTCTCCAACATGGGAATGCTCGATGTGGAGAACTTCAGCGCCATCATCAACCCCGGCGAGGCCGCCATTCTGGCCGTCTCCAGCGCCCGCGAACAGGCGGTCGTGCGTGGGGGACAGATCGTCATCCGCACCATCATGAAGCTCACCCTCTCGGCCGACCACCGGATCGTCGACGGTGCCACCGCCGCCAACTTCAGCAACGCCATCAAGGCCAGGCTGGAAGACAACAACCTCTGGCGCACGCTGGTTTGAGAGAGAGGCGATTATGGCAACCATGGCAGATGACGACTTTAACGCACTTGAAGAACGCTTTCTGAGTGACCTCGAGCTCCACCCCCTCCCGCTCGATGCCATTCTGGCAGCCTTAAGCCGCCTCAAGGAGTCGTCACGTGCCAGCCAGCTTGAGGTCTGGATTCAGTTTGCCAGCGAAAAGCTGGTCGAGACTGGTGCCCGTGAGGCGCTGCTCAAGCTGCTGGCACTCCTCGCCACCTGGCGTAAGGATGCCCGCGCCTTTGCCGGGGTCTGCCACCATACGCTCAAACGCGTCAGCCAGGAGCGTACCTGGCTCGCCTTTGTCGACAGCGTCGGCTGGGGCGAAGCGGCGCCGCAGGAGTCGTTGCGTCGGCTGCAACTCCTCCTGCAGTGCCAACCCGGCACCGCCGTCTTCGACAAAACCTGGGGCTTCGGCATCGTCAAGCAGGTCGACGACTTCTACAAGCGCATGACGGTCGACTTCACCAACAAACCCAACCACGCCCTGGCTCTCACCAACGCCGCCGCCAACCTCAGCCTCGTGCCGCCCGACCATATTCTGGCCCAACGCCACCGTGACCGGGCTGCCTTCGACAAGCTGTTGCAGGAGCAGCCCGACGAAGTGGTCCGCCTGATGTTGCGCAGCTTCGGTGAGATGCCGCTGCCGCGTCTGGCCGACCTTCTGGCCGAACACCACCTCGTCGCCGACAGCGACTGGAAGGGCTTCTGGGATCGTGCCCGCCCCCTGCTGAAGCAAGACCCGTTGCTGGAGCTGCCGGCCAAACGGACCGAGCCGCTGCGCCTGCGGCAGACGGCCGAGAAGTTCGATGACGCCTGGTTTGAGGCCCTCGCTGCCGAACGCAGCATCCCCGTCATCCTGCGCCGGATCGAGGCCCTCGAAGCCGATCCGGCCGCTACAAATCTCTCCGGGAGCGCCCGTCAGCACCTCTCCGACCGCCTCGACTTCGCCCTCACCGGCTCCACTTCACAGCCCGGCCGCTATGCCACTATCGCCCTCACTGTCGTGCGTCTGGGGCTTACTACCCCCGACGGCGACAGCATGGCCCGCCACCTGCTGCAGGAAGAACGCTTCATCAGCGCCAGCAGCGAACTGACCGGCCGCAAGCTCACCACCCTGCTTGAATTTCTCTTGCAGCATGAGCCGGACGCCGCCACCACGCTGCTTGCCGCGCTCTCTCATGCTCCCCTCTCCCTCACTACCGCCCTCCTCGAAACACTGCTGGAGCGCGATACTGCCAACGCCACCATAGTCGCGGCGCGCTGCCGCGAGCTCACCATCGGCCAGATCGCCCCTGCACCGCTCCTCGTCTGGCTGCTGCGTAATCTCGACCAGATCGCCACCTGGAACCTGCCCACCAGCTACGAGCTGCTGGGACAGGCCATCCACTACATCGAAGACCCCAACCTCACCGGCGAAAACCTCCGCATGAAGCACCAACTGGTGAGCCTCTTCGAGCATAGCAAGTGGTTTGAGCCGCTCTTCAAAGGCTTTGAACCGCTGCAGCGCGAAGTCCTCTTCGCCCGTATTCAGGGCAGCTCCGACTTCGGTGATGCCACCACCCAACGCTCACTCGTCGGCAAGATGATCCGCTACGACGCCACTCTCGCCGCACACCGCCAGACCGCCCCCGCCGCCATCCAGGAGCCGGAGCACCACTGGACCTCCTGGCGCACTCTCAATGAGCGGCAAACCCAGTTGCGTCATCTGGTTGAGGTCGAGATACCCAAAAACAGCGACGATATCGCCCACGCCCGCAGCTATGGCGACTTGAGTGAAAACTTCGAATATCACGCCGCCAAACAGCAGCAGGAGCAGTTGCTCACCCGCCGTACCGAGCTGGAGAACGACCTGCGCCAGATGCGCGGCACCGCCTTTGAAAATGTTGACACCTCTATTGTCAATCCTGGCACCATGGTCACCCTGCGCGACAGCCAGGGAGCGACTACCACCTACGCCATCATGGGTGCCTGGGACAACGAACCCGCCCTGCAGATCATCCCCAACCGCAGTAAACTGGCTCAGGCGCTGCTCGGCCAGAGAGTCGGCAGCACCCTTGCCATCCCCACCGCGACCGGTTCAGAGACGGTTACGCTCCAGGCAATTACACCGCTCAGCAGCGAGCTGCTCGCCTGGGCGAAGGGTAGCTAACTTGTAAGTTGTGAGTTGTAAGCTGTGGTGGCCGCAGGGATGCCAGAGACTGCGCAATTGCGGCTGCACTTGTGCTCCACTGGAGGGCGGCACGCTGTTGCCGCCGCAGCGCGTCAGTACCGGCGTACGCAGTCGTTTAAGCGTAAGCATTTAAGTGTGCCGTTTAAGATGGAGTTTAAGTGTAGGTTTAAGTGTTCGCTTTCGCCTTAAACGATCTCCTTAAACGGTGATCTTAAACCTCCCTCCTTAAACTTTACTCTTAAACGGCTGCCTTAAACAGAGCGAGGCGAGTAAGAGTGCGAGTAAGAGTGCGAGTAAGTGCAGGAGTAAGTGTGGCGAGTAAGTGTGCGAGTAAGTGTCCCGCAGTATGCACCGCACTGTATCACAGGCATTCCTGCCTGTGCGCCGCTACGGCTTATCACGCCGACACTCCGCTCATCTCCGACCTCGATCGTTATCCGGCACAGACGAAGATTGCACCTTCTGGCCTTATCTCCTATAATGGCAGACACAAGCGCGTCATGGGTACCCGCCTGTAGCGGGTTTAAAGCTTGGCCTGTGGGACGCTGATGAATGTGACAGAATTTTACTCCGGGAATGCGGCTTTACCCCCCTCCCCGCCGGATCCCGGTATGCCGCGCATCACCTTTCCAGAGGAGCTACCGATCTCCGCCTGGTGCGCCCCCATTCAGGCGGCCCTGCAACGCCACCCCGTCACTATCGTCTGTGGCGATACCGGCTCAGGCAAAACAACCCAACTCCCCAAGATGGCTCTGGCACTGGGACGCGCCGCCCGTGGTCGCCTGATCGCCTGCACCCAGCCGCGTCGTCTCGCCACCACCACCGTCGCCGCCCGTGTCGCCGCCGAACTGAACCAACCCCTCGGCGGACTGGTCGGCTACCAGCACCGCTTCGACCGCAAGCTCTCGCCTGCAACCCGTATCAAGTTCATGACCGACGGCGTCCTGCTCGCCGAAACCCGTCGCTCACCCCGCCTCAGCCGCTACGACACCATCATCATCGATGAGGCGCATGAGCGCTCGCTCAATATCGACCTCCTGCTCGGCTGGACCAAACACCTGATCGCAACGCGGCGCGACCTGCGCCTGATCATCAGCTCCGCCACCCTCGATGCCGGCCACTTTGCCGACTTCTACCACGGCGCTCCCGTCATCGAGGTGCCGGGACGCCTCTTTCCCATCGATATCCGCTACCGTGAAACCGACGATGAGGATAGCGCTCTCGCCGACCGGGTGGCCGCTGCCGTCGCCGAACTCGCCGGCCACCCCCCCGGCGATATCCTCGTCTTCCTGCCCGGCGAGCGTGATATCAACGAAACCGCCACACTCCTGCGTGAACGTGAAGACGACCGGAGCGAGATCATCCCGCTGCTGGCCACTCTGCCTGCCGCTGAGCAGCAGCGCGCCTTCCGCACCTCCTCACGCCGCCGCATCATCCTCGCCACCAACGTCGCCGAAACCTCACTGACACTCCCCAATATCCGCTATGTGATCGACTCCGGCCTGGCCCGCCTCAACCGCTACCTCCACCGTGCCAAGGTGCAGCGCCTCCAGATCGAGCCGATCTCACAGGCCAGCGCCCGCCAACGCGCCGGACGCTGCGGCCGCACCGGCCCCGGCACCTGCATCCGCCTCTACAGCGAAGACGACTTCAAGCGGCGCGAAGCCTACACCATTCCCGAAATCCGGCGCTCCAACCTCGCTGGCGTGATCCTCACTATGCTCGATCTGCGCCTCGGTGACATCTCCTCCTTCCCCTTTCTCGATCCGCCAGCCCCCGCCATGATCAAAGAGGGCTATCGTGAACTCTTCGAGCTGGGCGCCATCCGCCGCGAACCGGGTCAGCCCTTCAAGCTGACGACCATCGGCTGGCAGCTCACCCGCCTCCCCGTCGACCCCCGCCTCGGACGCATCCTGCTGGCCGGCGAAGAGGAGCAGGTGCTGCACGATATCCTCACCCTCGTCGCCGCCCTCGCCTGCGACGATCCCCGCCAACGCCCCTTTGCCGCCCGCACAGAGGCCGACCGCATCCATGCCACCTGGCACACCCCCACTTCCGACTTCGCCGCCCGCCTCCGTCTCTGGCGCTGGTGGGAGGAGCAGAGCCGCAGCATATCACAGGCGGCCGCCCGTCGCCTCTGCCGCAGCCACTACCTCTCCTGGCACAAGATGCGTGAATGGCGCGACCTGCGCCGCCAGCTCGCCACCCTCTGCCAACAGGCCGGCTTCAAGGTCGACTCCACTAGCGGTGGTGATGATGGCATCCACCGCGCCCTCCTCACCGGACTGCTGGGACGCATCGGCCAGCGCGACCCCCAACAGCGCGACTACCGCGGTGCCCACGACAACCGCTTTGCCATCTTCCCCGGCTCGGCTCTGGCCAAAAAACCGCCCGCCTGGGTGGTAGCCGCCGAGCTGGTCGAAACCTCCCGTCTCTTCGCCCGTGAAGTCGCTGCCATCGACCCCGCCTGGCTTGAACCGCTCGCTGGCGATCTCTGCCAGCATAGTTGGCACTCCCCCTGGTGGGATGCCAAACTCGGCTTTGTGCGGGCCCTGGAGCGTGTCACCCTCTTCGGCCTCACACTCCACGAAGGACGCCGCCGCGACTACAGCCGCATCGACCCGCCCCTCTGCCGCGACCTCTTTATCCGTCACGCCCTGATCGCCGGTGAACTGCCCAACCCGCCGCCCCTCTTGCGCGACAACCAGCAACTCCTCGCCACACTACGCCAGCAAGAGGCCCAACTACGCCTGCCGGGACGCCTCCTCGACGAAGAGCGCCTCGCCACCTGGTTCGATGGTCGTCTGCCGCCGGAAATCGTCAGCGCCAACCAACTGCGCCACTGGCTGCGGCGTGACCCCGCAGCAGCCGAAAGCCTGCGCCTCAGCGCCGATGAGTGGCTGCCGCACGCCGCTGCCGCCACCGGCTTTCCCGAGACGCTACAGCTCGGCCGGCAGCGCCTCCCCCTCACCTACCGCCACAACTACGGCGCTGACGACGACGGCATCACCTGCACCGCCACCATCGACCAGGCCCCTCTCCTGAGCAACTGGCCGGCCGACTGGCTCGTCCCCGGCGCGCTGCCGGCCAAGGTCGCCTGGCTGCTCCAGAGCCTGCCCGCCGTACAACGCCGCCTCCTCGGCCCGCTCGACGAAGCCACCAGCCGCTGCCTGACCCACCTGCGCCCCGGCACCCACTCCCTTGCCAGCGCCCTCGCCGCCGCCGTACGACACAACTTCGGCCTGCGCATCGCACCCGACCAGTGGGCCGAAGAGCGCTGCCCCGACCACCTCCGCATCCGCTTCCTGATCGTCGATCGTCAGGGCAAACCACTTGCCAGCGGCCGCGATCTGGCAGCCCTGCTGCGTCAGCTCGACCTGACGCCCGACGCCGCCAGCAGCACTGCCGCCAGCGGCTTCGACCACCAGGCGCTGCAACGCCTCACCTCCTGGAGCTGCGGCCCCCTCCCGGCGACCGTCGAGAGCGGACGGGTCGGCTGGCAACTCCTCAGCTACCCCGCACTGGTCGATAAAGGCGACTGCGTAGCCGTCGAGCTCCTGCAAACCGCCGCCAGCGCCCGTGCCGCCCATCGCGGCGGACTGCTCCGCCTCATGCTGCTGAGCCTCGGACGCGCAGCCCGTCCCCTCACCCAACTCCCCCCCTGCCCGCTTGAAACCAGCCTGATGCTGCAACAGCTCGGCTACCCCCCGGCGCAACTGGCCGACGACCTCGCCCGCGCTGTAGTGGCCCATACGCTGCTCGACGGCCAGCCCGAAATTCGCACGCCTGAACTCTTCGCCACCCGTCTCGACTCCGGTCGCCACCAGCTTCCCGCCGCCCACCACGAGTGGCAGCAGCTTCTCGGCGCTATCCTCGCCACCGCCACCGCCTGTCGCCAGCAACTCGACCAACTCCCCGCCGGCGCGGCCCGCGACGACATGTTGGAGCAGCTTGCCTGGCTCATCTATCCCGGCTTTGTGCGCCTCACCCCCTGGGCACACTTGCAACATCTGCCCCGTTATCTGGAGGGAATCCTGCGCCGCTGCCAACGTCTGCAGCAGGACGCTACTGCCGACGCCCGCCGTCACGCCCTGGTCGCCCCCTTCTGGCAACGCTACCGCGACCTCGCCACCAGCGAGCAACGCAGCAGTTGCAACCAGCTTGCCCTGGCAAACTACCGTTGGCTGGTTGAAGAGTATCGTATCTCCACCTTCGCCCAGGAACTCAAGACCCCCGTCCCCATCAGCCCCCAGCGCCTGGAAAAGCAGTGGCAAATGGTGCACTCCCCATCGTGACGGCAGCCACTCCGCGGTTGCGGCCATGCCTCCCCCACCCCACATCCCTCAATCCGAGTTACTGTTGCACTTGCAATTTTTGCCTAATACTGCCATGATTCCCTCAACATTGAGGTTGGAAGATGGCATTATCACTTTTTGTCCGTACAACTGCTCCCTCCCATGAGACCAAGTGCCTTCTGTGTAAGGTAACGATTGGTGTAACGTCACAAAAAAACGTGTGACTTATGGATAATATCCAAAAATTTAACCAGTATAAGATCGCTGCGGTAGAAGGCGATGTTAATGCACAATTCATTTTAGGCTGGTTGTATGCTGAAGGACATGGTGTTGAGCAAAACTATCGACTGGCTTTTGCATGGTACAGAAGGGCTGCGGCAAAGGGCTGCTCAAACTCTCAAGCACGTATTGGCCAGATGTATCTAAAGGGCCAAGGTGTTGATCGGGATCCAATACAGGCAATTTTCTGGTATTGCAAGGCGGCCAACAATAATAATGCTTTTGCACAATTTTGGTTGGGAGAGATGTTTGAACAGGGACAAGTATTAAAGGAAAATTTTGAACAGGCTCTGATGTGGTACCGCTGGGCAGCCGATAGAGGCCACGCAGAGGCCAATTTTAATTTGGGCAAAATGTATGCAGAGGGCCGTGGCATTAAACATGGGGGGGGGGGGACAGAGAAACTGCCAGGACCGCCGGCGGGGACAGAGAAACTGTCAAATCCATTCTCTGTCCCTAGTGAGTTTCTGTATAACAGGCATTCCTACCTGTGGGCCGCCACGGCTTATCTCGCCGACACCCCGCTCATCTCCGACCCCATGACGCCATGACCCCCGACCCCCGCCGCCCAAATGACATCGTGACATCAGGCGTCATGGAGTCACAATTCGGCTCACAGCTTACGACTTATAAGGGCGCGCAGCACCCATTCGTCTCAATTTGTTCATTCGTGGTTCTCTCCACCGCGTCAGCCCACCGACCGATGTAATCGGTCAGTGACAGAGGTGTGGCAGAGACGAGCGAGGAGCGTACCTGGGGACCGTAGCTGGGGACCGTAGCTGGGGACAGAGAACAACAAGAGAAGCAAAAGAAGGGACAGAG
>CAZRGQ010000016.1:0-40987 GCA_964599645.1 uncultured Lentisphaerales bacterium
TCAACCACCCCTGGCAGATGCAGAACATCCTCAGCCGCCAGTGGCTCAGTTAGCCACGAGGAATAGTGTCGCTGAAGGGTCTTGGAGTCGAGAGCCAAATCTGCTATAGTGGATTGCATGAACAGCAAATCGCTTGATTTTTTACGGAGTCTGGTGGCACTGCCGACACCTTCAGGCTGGGAATCGGATGGAATGCGTCTGGCAGCCGCTTATCTGGCCGATGTGGCCGACTCCATCGCTTTTGACCTCCATGGCAACCTTCATGCCGTCCTCAACCCCACAGCCGAAACCAGAGTGATGCTCGAGGGGCACTGTGATGAGATCGGCTTTATGGTGCAGTATGTCGACAAGGAGGGCTACCTCTACATGACGGCTGTCGGCGGTCTGACAATTCCGCTGCTGGCCGGGGAGCGCATCGTGATTGCCGGTCGCAAGGGGCCGGTCAACGGTGTCTTCGGTGTCCGTCCGCCGCATCTGATGAAGCCGAGCGAGCGCGAGAAGGTGGCGCCCAACGATCTCTCCGAGATCGCCGTCGATATCGGGGCGTCATCGCAAGAGGAGGCGCTGAAGCTGGTTGAGATCGGCTCACCGGCGGTGGTCGATGCCGGTTGGCGCCAGTTGGCGGGCGACCGCGTCGCCTGCCGTGGTTTCGACAACCGCATCGGCAGCTTCGTGGTGGTTGAAGCCTTCCGTCAGTTGGCCAAAGACAAGTCGCAGCTCAAGGTGGCAGTACATCTTGTTCTGAGCGTGCAGGAGGAGCTGGGGCTGGTAGGAGCCACCACAGCAGCCTATGATGTGGCACCGCACATCGGTATCTGCGTCGATGTCGGCTTCGCCGCCGACTACCCCGGCAACGACAAGAAGCTGGTGGGCGATGTCAGCCTGGGCGGTGGACCGATCATCTGTATCGGACCGACCTACAACTTCAAGCTGCAGCACCTGATCGAGTCGGTCGCAACCCGCGAGAAGGTTGCGCTGCAGCGGCAGGCGCGTGGGCGGGGCGGTAATACCAATGCCTGGCCGATGCGGATTCAGCGCAGCGGCGCGGCGGTGGCGCTGATCAGCATCCCGCTGCGTTATATGCACAGCGCCGTCGAGACCTTGAGCCTCAAGGATGTTACCGAGGCCAGCCGTCTGATCACCTCAGTGATCAGCGAGTTGCCGGCCAAGCCCGATTTTGCGCCCGATCCAGTGGCGGCTGCCGGCCGTTCAAAGGCAGGGAGCAGTCGCAGCAAGAGTACCAAAAAGTAGATGGAGTAGAGTGATGAAGAGCCTAATTCCCTTTCTTATGGCTTCGTTTGTGGCTGCTGTCGTAGTAGCTGCGGAGCCTTTAACCCCCGCTACGGCAGAAGCCAAAGCCAACCAGGAGAAGATCAGCGTGCCGACTACCGCAAACCCCACCGTCAAGATGACCACCTCCCTCGGCGAGATCACGATTGAACTCTATGCCGACAAGGCGCCGATCTCGGTCAAAAACTTCCTCGACTACGTTGAGCGTGGATTCTACGACGGCACCATCTTCCACCGTGTCATCCCCAACTTCATGATTCAGGGCGGCGGCTTTACTGCCGATATGTCGCAGAAGCCAACCGGAGCCCCGATCAAGAATGAGGCCGACAACGGTCTCAAGAATGAGCGTGGCACCCTGGCGATGGCCCGCACCATGGTGGTCGATAGCGCGACCTGCCAGTTCTTTATCAATACGGTCAACAACACCGGTTTGAATTTCAAGAGCAAGATGCCGCAGGATTATGGCTACGCCGTCTTTGGCAAGGTCACGGCCGGTATGGAGGTGGTCGACAAGATCGCAGCCGTAGCGACCGGCAACCGTGGCGGGCACCAGAATGTGCCGCTCGAAGCGGTTACCATCACCAGTGCCACTCTGGTTAAGTAGTCCAACAAGGTATGCAGTGATGCCACGGCATGGCATCCGGCAGGAGAGGATGAAGCAGGTTGTTGCAAAGATAGTTCGGGGAGCGCTGCCAGCGCTGCTGATGCTGGCTGGCGGCTGCCTCTCGCAGGCGCCTTACGACCAGCTTACACGCTGGCCGGCAGCCGATAGCGGCACCTTCCCCGCCTACCATCTGCGCAAGCAGGGCGATATGGCGGCGGGGATGTTGGCCGACTCCGGGCAGGCGGTAATTGTCGATGGCCTCTATTACTATGCCGGACGTCCCGATGGTGCTCTCTACCAGTTGCGCTCCACCGAACCGCTGGCCAGCGGCTGGTCGGTTCGCTTCCGTCCCGATCTGGTTGAACACCAGGAGGCCGGCCTCTCGCTGGAACGTCTGGAGGCGCGCCTGTCGTTGGCGGTGCCCGACCCGGCACTGGCCTGCGCCTGGCGTCTGGCCGGCAGCTTCAGCGAGGTGCGGCTGGAGAGCGGGGCTGCGTTGCAGCGCCTCACCGGCTACCTCTTCGGCTTCCGCCGGCCCGCTACAGATCGTGTTGCGCCGCTGGAACTCTACTTTACCTCCTTTGACTGGCTCAACGGCGGGCGGGTGGCCGACTTCACCCTGATCGAAGGGTCACTGGCGATCGACCTCTGCCCGCGATACCAGCAGGTCTACACCGCCACCAGCCAGGCAGCTCAGCAACTCCGGCGCTAGCGACAGTGCACACAACTTTGACACTCTCAACCTCCTGACAGAGGGTGAGGGTTACTTTAAACGGTTCACTAATGGCTTCTCAAGCAGCAACAATAGAAGAGTATAGCGACAAACATATCCAGACCCTCTCTGATGTCGAGCATATCCGCAAGCGTACCGGGATGTATATCGGACGCACCAGCGATGGCAGCCAGTATGAGGATGGCATCTACATCCTCCTCAAGGAGGTGCTCGACAACGCTATCGACGAGTTCATCATGGGCTTTGGCAAGCGGATCGATATCACGCTCGATTATGAGAGCGGTGAGGTGGCAGTACGCGACTATGGCCGCGGCATTCCATTGGGCAAGGTAGTCGACTGTGTCTCCAAGAAGAATACCGGCGGCAAGTTCAACGACGACGTCTTTCAGTTCAGCGTCGGGATGCACGGTGTCGGTACCAAGGCGGTCAATGCCCTCTCGGTCGACTTCGAGGTGCGCTCCTTTCGTGACGGTGAGTTTTCCGAGGCCTTCTTCAAGCAGGGCGAGTTGATCTCCGAGCGGCGTGCGCCCACCGAAAAAAAGGAGCGTAACGGCACCTATGTCCGCTTTGTACCCGATTTAGAGATATTTAAAAAGTTCAAGTTTCGCGAAGAGCATGTCGAGCGGCGGCTGCGCATGTATACCTACCTCAATGCCGGACTGGTGATCTCGCTCAACGGTAGCCACATCGTCTCGGAGGATGGACTGCTCGATTTGATCCGCGACGAGGCGCGCTTTGAACGCGTCTACGCCCCCTTCCATCATCGCACCAAGATGCTGGAGATCGTCTTCACCCACACCAACCGCTTCAGCGAAGACTACTACTCCTTTGTCAACGGCCAGTTCACCAACGATGGCGGCACCCACCTCTCCGCCTTTCGCGAAGGGTTGCTGAAGGGCGTTAATGAGTTCAGCAAAAAACGCTTTGACGGCGACGATGTGCGTGAAGGTATTATCGGCGCGATCGCGATCCGCCTCAAAGACCCGATCTTTGAGTCGCAGACGAAGAACAAACTCGGCAATGCCGAGATACGGGCCGATCTCGTCTCCGAGGTGCGGCGGGTGGTGGTGGAGATGTTTCACCGCGAGCCCGACGAGGCCGCCAAGCTGATCAACAAGATCGAGGAGACGAGCAAGCTGCGGTCCGAGCTCAATCAGGTCAAGCGGCTGGCACGTGAACGGTCGCGAGCCGTCACTGTACGGGTGCCCCAGCTCAAAGATTGCAAAAAACACCTCAACAAGGCGAAGGGGAGCGGCTTTGAGTCGATGATCTTCATCACCGAAGGACTCTCCGCCGCCGGCTCGATTACCAGTAGCCGTGATGTCAATACGCAGGCTGTCTTCACCCTGCGTGGCAAGCCGCTCAACGTCTGCGATCAGAAACGCGATGCGCTCTTCAAGAACGTCGAGATCTACAACCTGATGCGCAGTCTCGATATCGAAGAGACGGTCGATAACCTGCGCTACCAGAAGGTGATTCTGGCCACCGATGCCGACGTCGACGGGCTCCACATCCGTAACCTGATGATCACCCTATTTCTGCGTTTCTTTGACCGTGTCATCAAGGAGGGGCATCTCTATATCCTCGAAACTCCGCTCTTCCGGGTACGCGACAAGAAACAGACGATCTACTGCTATAGCGACGAGGAGCGTCTGGCGGCGATTGAACGGTGTGGCGGCAAACGGGCCGAGATCACCCGCTTTAAAGGTTTGGGCGAGATCGACCCGAGCGAGTTCAAAGGCTTTATCGGTCCCGACATGCGTTTGACGCCAGTCGATGGCAGCCGTGACCACGCCATCGGCGAGACGATCAACTTCTACATGGGGCGCAACACCCCGGTACGTCGTGACTATATCATGAGCAATTTGGTGATCACCGAGGATGCCCTGGCATGAGCGGCAAGCAGCGAAAAAGAGCCAAAAATGGGCAGAATCCGGCCGCCGGCGAGCCGCCGAGTCTCTTTGACAACCTCGATGAGCTTTTCGCTGAACCCGGGGAACAGGAGGCGGAGGCAGAGGCCGGTGAAGAGCCTGACGCCAAAAAGAGCGCTGCGGTAGAGCCTGAGGTTGAGTCACATGGTGGCAAGGGGCCATTGCGTGAACTGATCGATACCAACTTCCTGCAGTTTGCCTCCTACACTATCTGCAACCGGGCAATTCCCACCGTTGAGGATGGGTTCAAGCCGGTGCAGCGCCGCATCATGCACTCGCTCTGGGAGAAGGATGATGGCCGCTTCATCAAGGTGGCCAATATCGTGGGCCATACGATGCAATACCATCCGCATGGTGATGCCTCAATCGGCGATGCGATCGTCAACCTCGCCAACAAACGCTACCTGATCGAGGGGCAGGGGAACTTCGGCAATATCCATACCGGCGATCCGGCGGCCGCCATGCGTTATATCGAGTGCCGCCTTACCGAGTTGGCACGCAATGAAATCTTCAACCCCAAGCTGACGAGCTTTATTCCCAGTTATGATGGCCGCAATCAGGAGCCGCTGCTGCTGCCGTCCAAGCTGCCGCTGCTGCTGCTGCTGGGTGCCGAAGGCATCGCCGTGGGACTCTCCACCTCGATCCTGTCGCACAACTTTGTCGAGCTGCTGGAGGCCGAGATTGCCGCCATCCAGAACAAGCCCTTTACACTCTACCCCGACTTCCAGACAGGCGGTCTGATGGACGTCACGGAGTACGCCGATGGTACCGGACGCGTCAAACTGCGTGCCGTGATCGAAAAGCGGCAGCAGAATCGGCTCGTCATTACCGCTTTACCGTGGGGCACCACCACCGAGTCGTTGATCAAAGATATCGAAGAGCAGATCAAACGCAAAAAGGTGCCGGTGCGGGAGATCAACGACTTTACCGCTGAGAAGGTCGAGATCGAACTGATCCTGACGGCCGGCACCAAGCAGGAGCTGGCGATTCAGGCGCTCTACGCCTTTACGCGCTGCGAGACCTCGGTTTCGAGCAGGATTGTGGTACTCTGCGATAACCGGCCACGCGAGATGACCGTTAGCGAGATCGTCAAGTTCAATGCCGAGCAGCTTCTCGATA
The DNA here is from genome assembly GCA_964599645.1 of uncultured Lentisphaerales bacterium. Taxonomy (GTDB): domain Bacteria; phylum Verrucomicrobiota; class Kiritimatiellia; order RFP12; family JAAYLN01; genus JAAYLN01. The sequence continues at coordinate 5,678 of CAZRGQ010000016.1, forward strand.
TCTCGCGCCGTGAGCTTGAGCTGCGTCGTGATCAGCTCGACGCCGCTTTTCATGCCAAGACGCTGGAGCAGATTTTCATCGAAAACCGCATCTATAAGGAGATTGAAGAGGAGACCACCTATGAGGCGGTGCAGCAGGCGGTATTGTCCGGCTTTGCCCCCTTTCGTGACCTGTTGCGGCACGATGTGACGCCGGAAGACGTCGAGCAACTGCTGCAGATCAGAATTCGCCGTATCTCACGTTACGACATCAACAAGAACCGGGCCGAGATCGAAGCGATTCTCAAGGAGGAGGAGGAGGTTGCGCGCAACCTAAAACAGTTGCGGGGCTACGTCACACGCTACCTCAGGGGGCTGCTCAAGAAGTATGGCGCGCTCTATCCGCGCCTCACCACAATTGCCGGCGGCACCTTCAGCGCTATCGAGGTGCGTGAGCTTACGGCGAGCGAGCTGACCATCAGGATCGACCGCGAGACCGGCTTTATCGGCAGCGACATCCGGGGCGGCGAGGAACTCTTCAAATGCTCCTCACTCGATAAACTGCTGGTAGTCTGGAGCGATGGACGCTACAAGATGATACCACCGCCCGACATGTTTTTTGTCGACCAGGACCATATCCATATTGCGCTCTACGATCGCAACCAGGAGTTTACCTGCGTCTATACCGAGCCGCACTACGGCTTTACCTACATCAAGCGCTTTGCCTTCGGCGGTCTGATCCAGAATCGCGACTATCGTCTGGCACCGGAGCAGAGCAAGGTGCTGCTACTGGTTACAGGTACCCCCGAGACGCTCTACGTCAAATATCGTCCCGCCAAGGGGCAGCGTATTCACCAGCAGGTCTTCACCCCCTCTGAAGTGGCCGTCAGGGGGGCAGGTACACGTGGCAAGCAGATGACCTCCAAGGGAGTTGCACGTGTCAGCGAGACTCGCCCGCGAGGCTGGGAAGATGATACCGAAGAGACTCCCAAAGGTATGCTGCTTTAAAAACTCCTCAACCTTGAAACTATGATTGGTCTGATACAGATACTGGGCGGACTCGCCCTCTTCATGTTTGGTGTCCGTCAGCTCAGCGGCGGTATGGAGAAGCTGGCTGGCGAACGCATTCAACAGTGGTTGCGCATGGTAACCGCCGACCGGCTGCGCAGCGCCCTTTTCGGCGCCACGGCCACCGCCTTTCTGCAGAGCAGCGGGCTGCTGATGGTGACGATGATCGGTCTGATCAACGCCAATGTGATGTCGGTGACGCAGGCGATCGGCATCATGCTGGGACAGGAGATAGGAGCTACGGTCACTGCCCAGATCGTCGTCTTCGATGTCGGCGCCTACCGCCTGCTGCTGGTGGTAGCCGGCTACTGCATCATGGAGTTTCTGGGGCGCTACGACTGGCGCAAGTATGGCGAGATCCTCTTCGGTATCGGCCTGATTTTTATCGGCATCGAATATATGAAGATGTCGCTCGACCACCTCACCGCCTATGCCTGGTTTGAGCGCTGGATGGTGATCATCGGCGAACGCCCGCTCCTCGGTATCGTTACCGGTTTTGTCGTTACCAGCCTGATCCACAGCAGCACCGCCGTCTCCAGTCTGGCCGTGGCGATGGGGATTCAGGGGGCCATTACCCTGCCGGCGGCGATCGGCATTATCCTGGGAGCCAACATCGGCTCCTGCGTCACCGGTTTTCTAGCCTCACTGGGGCAGTCGCACACTGCCCGCCAGGCCTCGACGGCACAGATTCTGATCAACCTCTGCGGTACCATCCTCTTTATCCCCTTTATCGAGCCTTACGGGCGTCTGTTGACTGCAATCTCCAGCGAGTTGCCACGCCAGATTGCAAATGCCCACACCTTTTTCAATCTCACAATGGCTATTTTACTGATGCCCTTTGTGCGGCAACTGGCCTGGCTGGCCGCTCGGCTGACGCCACGTTCCAAGGGACCGCAAGAGGTGAAGGCGACGGCCTACATCGACGAGCGGCAACTCGCCGTACCCTCGGTAGCGCTGGCTGAGGCGACTCGTGAATTGATACGGGTAGCCGAGGCGACTGCTGTGATGGTAAGTGATGCCTGTAACGCCTTGAAAGAGGTTGATCTGGCCAAAGCGACACTGGTAGAAGATCAGGAGCGCACCCTGGTCGACCCGGTCTACAAAGCCTTGACCCACTTCATCAACCTCCTGCTGGATCGCAAACTGACACGCCGCCAGCAGCAGCGCTGTTTCCAGATCAAGAACCTGCTGGTCGACGTGGAGCGCATCGGCGATATGGCGGAAGATATCGCCGGTTTTGCCCGTGAGCGACTCAGCGGCAATGTCACCTTTACCGCGGCCGCCGAGGCCGACCTCGACTACTTGTGGCAACAGGCCCACGCTACCTATCTGCTGGCGATTGAGGCCTACAGCGGCGGTGACGTAGCCCGTGCTGAAGAGACCTGCCGCATGGAGAGCGCCTTCGACCACAGCTATGCGCAGATGCGTCAGGCGCATATCCAGCGTCTTGAGCAGGGCGGCTGTGAGGCCCGTGCCGACGTGATCTTCACCGAGACACTGCGTATGCTCGAACGCATCAGCGACCACGCCGACAACCTCGCCGTCAGCGTGATCCGCTCCTCCGCCGAGAGCGGCCGCCTTTATGCTTGATGTAAACGGGCATTATAAGGTATAAAACAGAGGGAAAGGCGCAGCTTTGTGCCGCAATGGAGTTTACCCATGACGATCAACCCTCATGTCGCCTCCTTTATGGAGCAGTTTCCCTTCGAGGGGCTTACGTTTGACGACGTAACCCTGGTGACGCAGTATGCCGATTTTCTGCCACCCGATACTTCGATAACGGCCCGTCTCACTTCGCGTATTACCCTCAATGTTCCCTTTGTAAGCGCGGCCATGGATACGGTGACAGAGTCGAATATGGCCATCGCCATGGCGCTGCTGGGAGGCGTCGGGGTGATTCACAAAAACCTCAAGGCGGAAGACCAGGCGCGCCAGGTGCGCCGTGTCAAGAACCACCTCAACGGGTTGATCGAGAATCCCGTCTGCTTCCGCGCCAACGATACGATCGCCAAAATCTCCGAGTACCGTCAGGAGCAGGGGCTGCGCTTCGGTGGCTTCCCGATCCTCGATGCCCACGACCATCTGGTCGGTATCCTCACCTCTTCGGATGTCCGTTACGCCAGCGGACCGCAGGCACGGGCCAGCGAGGTGATGACGACGGCGGCTGTCACCGCGCCTCCCGGCACTTCGCTGGAGGAGGCCTACCGGCTGATGATGCAGCACAAGATCGGCAAACTACCGCTGATCGACAGCGCCGGACACCTTGTAGGACTCTACAGCTTTACCGATGTTAAAAACCTCGTCGAGGATAAGCAGCCGCTCTATAGCCGCGATTCGCGCCACCGCCTGCGGGCGGCGGCGGCCTGCGGTACCGGCGATCACGAGCGGGTCGAGATGCTGGCCGAAGCGGGGGTTGATGTGTTGGTGGTCGATAGCGCCCACGGCCACACACGCGGCATCATCGAGATGGTGCGCTGGCTCGCCACCAACTATCCCGAGATCGACATCATTGCCGGCAACGTGGCCACCTCAGAGGGAGCCGTTGCCCTGCGGGACGCCGGTGCGCACGCCGTCAAGGTCGGTATCGGCCCCGGTTCGATCTGTACCACCCGCGTTGTCTGCGGCGTCGGCATTCCGCAGATCACGGCCGTCTACCAGGCGGCACGTGCCCTGGAGGGCTCGATTCCGGTGGTGGCCGATGGCGGCATCCGCCATTCGGGCGATGTGCCGAAGGCGATTGTGGCCGGTGCCGATACGGTGATGCTCGGTTCGCTGCTGGCCGGCACCGATGAGAGCCCCGGTGAGAAGATTATCCACGAGGGGCGCCACTATGTGGTCTATCGCGGCATGGGAAGCCTGGCCGCCATGCAGCAGGGGGCCGGCAGTCGTGACCGCTATGGCCAGAGCAGCGTCCGACAGGACGATCTGGTGCCGCAGGGCATCGAAGGCATCGTGCCGTTGGCCGGTTCGATCAAGCGCCTGATGACCCAGTTTGTCGGCGGCCTGCGCGCCTCGCTCGGCTACTGTGGTTGCCGTACCATTGCTGAATTGCAGCGCCGCGGGCGCTTCTACCGTGTCACCAATGCCGGTGTCCGTGAGGCTCATCCGCACGATGTGAAGATCATTAAGGAGGCTCCCAACTACCGGAGTTAACCACCAACTGTGAGGTAACGCATGACTGATCCCGACTGCATCTTCTGTAAAATTATCGCCCGCCAGCTCCCCGCAGCGATTCTGGGTGAGGATGAGTATGCCCTCGCCTTTCTCGATATCGCCCCCTTTGAAAAGGGGCATGCCCTGGTAATTCCCAAATATCATGCCGAGGTGCTGTCTGACCTGCCGCTGGAGTGGTTGCAGCGCCTGATGCCGCTGCTGCAGGCCACGGGGCGGCAACTGGTGACCGGTTTGCCGTGCGATGGCTTCAATATTCTGCAATCAAATGGACGCTGTGCTACCCAGGTGGTGCCACATGTCCACTTTCACGTCGTGCCACGCTGGGAGGGGCGTCCCCTTTCGTGGCAGGCCGGCACTTATGAGTCGCCGGCCGTCATGGCCGCACTGGCAGAACGACTGCGTACAGTTTAAACAACCGATCCACCACCACAGCCCGATAACTATGAGCAAAAACGTCATTACCCTCCCCGCACCCAAAGGCCACAACGGCGCACATCGCTGGCGCTTCTTTCAGGCGGCCGGACTGCGCCAGGCGCGCCTGCTGAAGGGGAGCGACTTTGCCAACCTGCGTCAACTGCCACAGGAACTCTGGGTAGTGTTGAGCTGCCCCACACAGGGCGTCCACTTCAACCAGCGCACACTGGAGCTGCTCGACAGCGATGGCGACGGACGCATCCGGGTGCCTGAACTGCTGGCCGGTGTCGAGTGGAGCTGCCAGCGCCTGCAGGACCCCGCCACCCTGATGCAGGGGGCGGCGGAACTGCCGCTCAAGCTGCTGGCCGCCAACCCGGAGGGCGAGGCGCTGCGCAAGGTGGCACAGCAGGTGTTGGGCGAGATTGGGAAGAGCGACCGGGAGTCGGTCACGCTCGACGATATCGCCGCCTACAGTCTGGAGTTGGCCAAGGCCCACTTCAATGGCGATGGTGTGATCACCTCCGCCTCGGGGCAGACCCCGGCGCAACAGCAGGTGGTGGAGGAGATCGTCAAGACGCTGGGCGGAGTAACCGATCTGGCTGGCGTGCCGGGGGTCGACAAAGACATGGTGGAGCGCTTCTATGCCGAGGCGGCCGCCTACCTGGCCTGGATTGAAAAGAGCGAGAGCGAGGCCGCCACCATCCTGCCGCTGGGCGACAAGACGGCCGCCGCCGCCGCCGCCATCGAGGCGGTGCGTGTCAAGATCGACGACTACTTTACCCGCTGCCGCCTCGCCGCCTTTGACACCCGCGCCGCCTCGTCGCTCAACCGCGGCACAGCCGAGTACGATGCCCTCGCGGCGGCTGAACTGACAGTCCGGCAGGAGGAGATCGGCGCGCTGCCGCTGGCACGGATCGAGGCCGACCGTCCGCTGCCGCTGACGAGCGGCATCAACCCCTACTGGAGCGCGGCCATCGAGACGCTGCGCCAGACAGCCGTGGAGCCGCTTCTGGAAACTGCGCCTGCCGCCCTGACCGAGGCCGACTGGCTGCAACTCCAGGCCAAAATCGCCCCCTTTAACGCCTGGCAAGCCGCCAAGGCCGGGGCGGATGTCGAGCCGCTGGGGCGCGACCGTCTGCGTGAAATCGTGGCAGCCTCTGAGGAAGCCAGCCTGTTGGAGCTGATCGGCAAGGATGTCGCCTGGGGCGCCGAAGCCGCCGCCCTGGCCGATCTCGACCGCATGATCCACTACTTCAACCACCTCAATACGCTGCTGCAGAACTACGTCAACTTTGCCGACTTCTATGACTCCAAACAGCAGGCGATCTTCCAGACAGGGCGCCTCTACATCGACGGACGCTTCTGCAACCTCTGCTTCGACGTCGCCGATGTCGGCAGCCATGCCACCCTCGCCGAGGCGGGCAAGGTCTACCTCGCCTACTGTGAGATCAAACGCCCCTCCACCGGCGAGACCAGAAATATCGGTGTCGCCGTCACGGCCGGCTTTGCCAGCTCACTCTGGGTGGGCCGTAACGGTATCTTCTACGATCGCTACAATCACGACTGGGAGGCCAAGATCGTCAAGATCGTCGAGAGCCCGGTCAGCCTGAAGGAGGCCTTCTGGGCTCCGTGGCTCAAGATTTCGCTGATGATCAGCGAGCAGGTGCGCAAGCTGCTGACGGCACGTGAAGACGCCATGCTCAATGCCGCCGCCAGTCGGGTCGACTCCACTACCACCGCGGTGGCTGAAGGCGGCGTTGTCGCCAAGCCACAGAAGATGGAGGGGGCGGCGCTTGCCTCCTCGGTCGCCGCCATCGGTATCGCCGTCGGACTCGTCGGCTCCGCGATCGGCGGTCTCATCAGCGCCATCAGCGGCATCAAGCCGTGGATTGCCCTGCTGGGCGTGCTGGTGATCTTTCTGGCCGTCTCGGGCCCTTCGGTGATCCTCGCCTGGTTCAAACTGCGCGCTCGCGACCTGGCCCCCGTGCTCAACGCCTGCGGCTGGGCCGTTAACACCCGCATCCGCGTCACGATGCGCCTCGGACGGGTGCTGACGCAAGAGGCGGCATTGCCGCCGGGCTCGGAGCTGGAGCTCGACGACGCCTTTGCCGAGAGCAAGCGCGGCCGCTTCTGGACGCTCTTTACGGTGGTAGCACTGCTTATTCTGCTGCTCTTCTGGCGTATCGGCTGGCTCAACCAGTGGCTGTCTGAAAAGTGGCAGCGCCCGGTGGCTGAGCAGAGCGCCGCAACCGAAGCGGCGGCGGAGGCCCCCCTCGTCATCGCCGCCGAAGAGGCTGCTGCAGAAGCCGATACTGAGCAATAGTTTGAGTTTCCCATCCACCCCTACACCATAGAGAGACTGGAGTACCTGATGAAGCCTGAAACGATCCTCGCCCCCTCAACCCAACGCTTTTTCCCCCGTCAACCGCTGCCGGAACAGCCGCTACGCCGGATCGAAGCGGCACTCAATGAACGCTTCAGCTTCCAGGTGCTGCTGCGCAGCGAAGTGGCGCAACAGGTAGAGGTGAGCGCTACCGGACCCAAGGGGTGGCAGGTACGGGTGCGGCGCGTCGGCTATGTGCCTGTCGCACACCACAACACCCCCGTGATGGCCGATCCGCGCGATATGGATGGTCTGGGCGAGATTCCCGGCTTTGTGCCCGATCCGCTCTTTGACGAGAGCAATCTGCTGCTGCCGCAGTTCGAGACGCACGCCTTCTGGATCAGCGTCCAGCCCGCCGCCAAGGCTGTCGCCGGCAACCATGCCATCGAGGTGGCGGTTGCCCCGCAGGATGAGAGCGCCAAGTGGTGCCAGCGCCACAAGCTGACGGTCAAGCTGCACGACGTCGTGATCCCGCCACGTGAAGGCTTCGATATCACCCACTGGTTCTACAACGACCAGATTATCGACTGGTACCAGACCAACCTCTTCGACGAACGCTACTGGGAGCTGGTGGCACGCTACATCACCAACGTCGTGGAGCATGGCCAGAATGTCCTCTATGTCCCCACCTTTACCCCGCCGCTGGATGGCGTCAAGAGCCCCAGTCAGCTCCTCGGAGTCAAGCGGACCGGACCCGACCGCTACCGCTTCAACTGGCGCGATGTGCGGCGCTACGTGCGGCTGGCGCGTGAACTCGGCATCACCCATTTCGAGTGGTGCCACCCCTTCACCCAGTGGGGCGTACGCCATGCAATCCGCATCTACGAAGACCAGGGCGCTACCGAACAGCTCCTCTGGCCGCCCGATACCGGCGCCACCTCCGAGACCTACCGCCGCTTCCTGGAGCAGTTTCTGCCGGCTTTCAAGCGTTTCCTCGATAGCGAAGGTATCCGCGAAAACTCCTACTTCCACGTCTCTGACGAACCGCACGGCGCAGAGATTCTGGCCAACTACAAGGCGGCCCGCGATATGTTGCGTGAGCTGGCCCCCTGGATGGAGTGCATGGATGCCCTCTCCGAGATCAGCTATGCCCGTGCCGGTGTGGTCGATCTGCCGGTGCCGAGCATCGCTACGGCACTGCAGTTTGTCGAGGAGGGGATCGAGTCGTGGTGCTACTACTGCTGCGGGCCGCGCGAAGGCTACCTGCAGCATCTGATGGATACGCCGCTGGCCAAGGTGGCGATGCACGGTCTGCTCTTCTACCGTTGGCCCTTCCGCGGCTTCCTCCACTGGGGCTACAACTACTGGTGCCAGCGGCAGCGTCGCAATCTGATCGACCCCTTCACCACCTCCGACGGCAAAGGCTGGCCCGGCTGGGCCTATGGCGACACCTTCCTCGTCTACCCCGGCCCCGAAGGACCGATCGACTCGATCCGCTGGGAGATCTTCGGCGAGAGCATGCAGGACTACGCCCTGCTGCAGGCCGCCGGCGTGGCGCGGGATGATCGCCTGCTGGCAGAGCTCTGCTCCTTCAAGGAGTTCCCCAAGGAGGCCGCATGGCGTCTGGAACTCAAAAAGAAGCTCTACGCCAGAATCGCGCGTCGCCAGCGGGCGGCCAAGGCTGCGGGCGGCAAACGCAGGTTGAAGGCAGCCAAGGCCTGAGCTGCATGAAAGGACGACTCCGGCAGCGGGTGCGTGGCGGCTCGGCACTGATCATGGTGCTCTGGGTTATTGCCATGATGTCGCTGCTGGTCGTCTCCTTCGCCTTTGATGCCCATCTTGAAGGGCGCATCGTCTCCTATGCCCGCAAGCGGCGCAAGGCCGAGGCGCTCGCCTTCTCCGGCATGCAGGTAGCCCGCATGCTGCTCGACAAACAGCTCTCCGTCTCGGGCAATGAGTCGGACGAAGATGTCATCGAAGACCGCTGGTACAAGCCGGCTCTCACCCTGATGCGCGGCGGCTCGGTTACTCTGGAAGAGCCGCTGGGGGAGGGGACAATCCGCCTCGATATCGAACCGGAGCAGGTGTGGCGCAACGTCAACCGCCTGACAACCGACGACTGGGAACGTCTCCTGCAGGTTGTCGGCCTGCCGGAGTCGTACTGGCCCGAGCTGATCGACTCCTTCTTCGACTGGGTCGACTCCGACAACATCCCGCGCCAGGATGGTGCCGAGAGCAGCGACTACTATGAGACGCTCGATCCCCCCTACAAAGCGCGCAATGCCGCAGTCGAGACGGTGCGGGAGTTGCTGCTGGTCAAAGGCTTCAAAGAGGCGATCCTGACAGGCGGCGTGCTGAATCCCGATGACCCGGTCGAGCACCATATCGTCCTCACCAACGGTATCCAGCGGCTCCTGACGACCTACGGCGATGGCAAGGTCAACGTCAACGCCGTGCGCTACAGCGATCGTGATGTGTTGCTGACGCTCCCCGGTATTACCGAGCTGGGCGCCGAGGCGATTATCGAAGAGCGCGAGCGCAGCACCTATGTCGGCGCTGGCGACTACTCCGATGACGGCTCCTATCGCAGTGTTGAAGATTTCATGACGCGCGTCGGCAACCTGCTCGACGATCCCGCAGTGCGCGACTACATTACCACCCGCTCCGAATACTTCCGTATTACTGCGGTGGGGCAGATCGACCGCGCTACGCGCCGCATCTGGGCCATCGTCTACTTCAATGGCAATATCTGGCGCGTGCTGCGCTGGCGTGAAGAGGCTTAACGCCGCGCATGGCGGGCGACATAGTCGGCCACAGCCTGACGCTCGGCCGGCAGGCGCGTCAGGCGCACCGGACGCCCGGCCAGCGCATCGAGTAGCGGATGGTGCGCCAGATCGGCGCCCGTCGCCTGCTGGATCGCAGCGCCGAACTTGGCCGGATGGGCTGTCGCCAGAGCGATGGTGGGGATCGTCCGGTCGCTCAGCTTTTCAGCTACATGCACCCCCACTGCGGTGTGGGGATCGAGCAGATAGTGGTAGCGCTCCCAATAGCGCCGGATTGTGGCCAGTGTCGCCTCGGTATCGCCGCTGCCGGCCACCAGCACCGGATCGTTGAGCGGCGCATTGTCGCGGGTCAGGCAGATGGCGCCGCTGCTGCGGAACTCCTCCATCCACTGCTGCACCTGGGCGCTGTCGCCGGCGGCATGGTAGTAGAGGTAGCGCTCGAAGTTGCTCGCCACCTGGATATCCATCGAGGGAGAGAGGGTGGCCGCCACGTTGCCACTGCGGTAGATACCGCTGTTAAAACAGCGCGCCAGGATGTCGTTCTCATTGGTCGCCAGAATCAGCTTGTCGATCGGCAGCCCCATGCGCCAGGCGAGATAGCCGGCGAAGATGTCGCCGAAGTTGCCGGTCGGGACGCTGAAACGGACGTGCCCGGCTCCGCTGCGCTCCATGACGCGGAAAGCAGCATAGAAGTAGTAGACCATCTGCGCCAGTACCCGCGCCCAGTTGATCGAGTTGATCGCCCCTAGATGGTATTTGTCGCGATAGTCGAGGTCGCCAAAGAGCTCTTTGACGATATTCTGGCAGTCGTCGAAGGTGCCATCGAGCGCCAGATTGTGGACGTTATCGGCCAGCACGGAGGTCATCTGCAGCGCCTGCATCGGGCTCACCCTGCCATGCGGATGGAGCACGAAGATCTCCATCTGCCGGCGGTCGCGAATCCCCTCGATGGCGGCGCTGCCGGTATCGCCACTGGTCGCCGCCACGATATTGAGCCGACCACCGTTGCGCTGCAGTATCAGCTCAAAGAGGTTGCCGAGAAACTGTAACGCCACATCCTTAAAGGCCAGCGTCGGACCGTGGAAGAGTTCGAGGATATGCAACTCACCTACGCTCACCACCGGCGTCACCTCGGGATGGCGGAAGGTGGCATAGCTTCGGGCGATCAGATCGGCCAGTTTTACCGGCGCAATATCGCCGATATAGAGCCGCATCATCTCCAGCGCCAGCTCCTGATAGCTGAGTTTACGCCAGGCCGGCAGCAGGTGGCGGACATCGGGAATCTCGCTCGGCAGCAAGAGACCGCCATCACGTGCCAGACCGGTAAGCACTGTTTGACTGAAGGGCAGACGCTCCTGCCCACCACGGGTACTGAGGTATTCCATAGGGCGCAAGACTACCATAGCGCCCCGCAACTGACCAGCCAAACCGGGGCTCTGCGCGCATTGGGCGCACTAGCAGCCATCCGGCCTCGATGGCATTGCGGCACTCGTTGCTTAGCGCGTCAGTATCGCCACGACATGTCGTGGCGATATTTGACTGGCAACAATCATGCCGGGACGCTAAGATTAACCGTGTTCCTATTGATCTCAATGCGACCCGATAACTGGCACAATGAATAGAATCGAAGGCAACGGCTGGAGCCTTAAGAGAGCCGATATCCCACTGCAGCGGCTTGGTGACGATGTCCCGGCCGGACTCTGGATCACCTCGCTTCCCTGGCCGCGGGCCGCCCCGCCGGCGCTCTCGCTTAACGGCCATACCACCTATAGTCGTCCTCTCGGCTGCTGGCCGGATGCGGCCAACAGTGCGCCGCGCCGGCTGCTGCTGATCGCCGATGGTGCGGATACCGCGCCGGCTGAACTGCGCCTGACGTCGGGTGCGGTTGCAGCGGCAGCAGCGCCACCGCTGGCGGCTGCCGAACTCTTTGCCAGCAGCCCGAACCCTCACTTCGGCTGGGAACGGCATCGCCTGCGTCTCTCGTATGGCGGGCGCTCGATTGCTATCGCCATGGGCTTGCGCACCGGTGAGGTGTGGCACTGGTGGGAGGCGTGTCGTCTGGTCGTACGCGAGGAGGACGCCGCCTGCCGGGTGGTCGAGATGGGTGGGGCGATTCCATTGGTACACAGCAACCGCACCTCGGCCACCTCCACCTATCAAAACCGCTGGCTGCATAAACATCACTGGCTCTATGGCCATATCCAGGCACGCCTCCACGCCAATGGCGTCTGCGAACTCTTTGCGCGCCATGTCAACAGCAAGTTCTTCGACGATGGCGATGACCTGCAGCCGGCTGTGCCCGTGGTCGGCTTCTGGTATGATACGACTGCGCAGGGCACCGACGACCTGCCGCAGAGATGGGATGGCAGTTGCCGCTCCTTCAACCTGGGCGGGGTTGATTTCGACGTGGCCGAAGTGGCACGGCTGGCGACACCGGAGCAGCCGGGACGTATCGACCTGCAGGACGATCTGATGATCTGGCAACCCTATCAGGGATGTGAGCTCTACGGCGGGCTCTGTGCCATGCAGCGTTGCACCGACGGCTATATCGTCCATGCTGCTGAAGAGAGAATCCTGCGGGGGATGTCGCGTACGCTCCGTTTCAGCTTGAGCCTCTCCGACCGTTCGCCACGAGTTGCACGCTATCTGTCGCCTGCCTGGTGGTATGGCCTCTGCGAGGAGCTGGCTCCGGCGCCCCTGCTACCGGTTGTCAGCGATGGCGCAGAGGCGTTGCAACGGGGACGCAACTGGATTGCCGAGAGTCAGGTTGAGGGCGGCTTTGAAGATGGTGCTGTGCCGCGTCACAAGCTGGAGGGCAAGCCGCAGCGCGAGTATGAGCCGGGCTGGGAGGGGGGCATGCCCTATGCCCAGTTTCTGACAGCCTGGCGACATGGCGCTGCCGCCGACTATGAGGCCGCGCTCCGCTCGGCCTATCACTTCAACGATCTGGCGGTTGATCACGCCGCCAATCTGGTGCGCATGCACGGTTTTCCACCGGTGGCGTTTGCGGTGCCGATGAATCGGACCAAAGGCTGTCTGGCCGCTTTTCTGGAGACCGGCGACAACTTTCTCTGCGATACGGCCGAGAAGGTGGTTGAGACCTCACACCGGGTACATCTCAACGCCTGGCCCCGGCTGGCCGTCGGACGTGATGCCTGCTACCTCCGCAGCGCTGTGCTGCTCTACCGCTATACCGGCAACCCCCACTTCAAGCGCATCGCGCGCGACGGGGGCTTTACCGTCGTCGCAACGCAGCGCCCCAACGGCAGCTTCGGTGATCAAGGCGGCGGCAGCGGCATCCACCAGTGGGGCGGCTATATCAGCAAGCCGTGGATGGGGCTGTTGGCCACTAACGGTCTGCTTGACTATCTCGAAGTGATAGGGGAGGAGCCCGCCTTTGTCGAGACCGTCAAACGTTTTGCCGACTGGCTCATGGCGGAGCGTACGTTGCGGCAGGGCATCCTCTCGTGGGGCTACCAGCACGACTACTGGGGCCGTCGTAGTCACCAGCAGGATGCCGAGGGTGAGATTATAGAGCTCCCTTCACCCATCCGGTGGCACGAAGAGAGCGTTGGCCGCCTGATGGCCTTCTGTGCCTTGCGCTACGGGCAGGCCGACTACCTCGAAGCTTGGGCGATCAGCCGCAGCCGCTATCCCACCGAAATATCGGGGCACAACATCTCGGCCTTGCTGCAATTTTTACCGCAGGTGGAGTCGTATCTCTGGCGCAGTCGTCTCGATACGGCGGGTAACCTCGAGGTGGAGGCTCTCGACTTCGGGGCGCACTCCTTCAACCATGCCACTATTGACACACCGGTTGGCAAGCTGGCGCTGGCACGGCAGCCGGATGGCACACTCACCTCCGATGGGGCGGTGCCGGCCAGGATCACCACTGTTAAACTCCGATAGCGTTGATGAGACTCCACGACACCACCACGGTTGAACGCGCCATTCTGGTGCAACTGATTCACAACCGCATGGATGCCAGCGAGGCGGCCGACTCCCTGAACGAGCTCGAGCGCCTGGCCGCCACGGCCGGTATCGAGGTGGCAGGCAAGCTGACACAGAACCGCGACAAACCGCATGGCGGCACCCTCATCGGCAGCGGCAAGCTCGAAGAGTTGGGCGCAATGATCGCAGAGCTCAAGGCCGATACGATCGTGGTTGATAACGAGCTCAACGCCATTCAGGAGCACAACCTCTGGCAGCGGCTGCAGGTAAAAGTGCTCGATCGTACCGAACTGATTCTGGAGATCTTTGCCCGTCGGGCCCGTTCCGCCGAGGCCCAGACGCAGGTGGAGCTGGCCCGTATGCAGTTTCTGCTGCGCCGCATTCCTGTCACCGAATCGCAACAGCGCTTCACCGGACGTGCCAACGTGCGTGGTCCCGGCGAGGGGCATCTCCACCGGCGCAACCTGCCGCTGCGGCGGCGCATTGCCGAATTGAAAAAGCGGCTGGCGACCATCCAGATGCGGGAAGGCGAGCGTGGCCGCAGAGAACAGCCCTGGCCCGTCGTCTCGCTGGTCGGCTATACCAATGCCGGCAAGTCGACCCTGCTCAACGCCCTGACCGCCAGTGATGCCTACGTCGACGACAAACTCTTCGCCACACTCGATACCAAGACGCGCAAAGCGTGGCTGGCGCCGGCCCGTGAAGTGCTGCTGACCGATACCGTCGGCTTCATTCGCAACCTGCCCCACGATCTGATCGCCTGCTTCAAATCGACACTCGATGTGGCCGCCCAGGCCGATCTGCTGCTGATCGTGGTCGATGCCGCCTATCCTTATGTCGACGACCATATTGCCGTCTGCCGCGCCACTCTGATGGAGATCGGCGCCCAGCAACAGCCGCATCTGCTGGTGCTCAATAAATGCGACAGCGGCACCTCCGGCCATGCGCTGCTGCACACAGCCGAGCGTTACCCCCAGGCGCTGCCGATTTCAGCCAAGACCGGCTACGGACTCGAGACGCTCAAACGCGCCATGATCGATGCATTGCAACACCACAGCCCGCACTGGAGCCTGCCGGCTGCCCAGTCGCGTAATCCTGGCGCTTCGCCATCCATTGGTTTGGCGTAAGCGCCACCGCACTATGATCCTGCTGTGTTAGGCCATATTGGTTGCAATTTCGGCTGGTTGTCGCTATATTTTACCTCTTTCACCCGCCATCTATCGAATCGTGGGGCTACTTTATAATGCGTATACTCTCCGGCATCCAGCCGTCAGGCAAACTTCACCTCGGCAACTACTTTGGCATGATGCGACCGGCACTCGAACTGCAGCAGCGGGGCGAGACCTACCTCTTTATCGCCAACTACCACGCTTTGACCACCGTCAACGACGCAGCGCAGTTGCGTCGTGATACGCACGATGTGGCGCTCGACTTTCTGGCCTGCGGACTCGATCCGGAGCGGACGATCTTCTTCCGTCAGAGCGATGTGCCGGAGGTTACCGAGCTGACCTGGCTGCTCTCAATTGTGACACCGATGGGGCTGCTGGAGCGCTGCCACTCCTACAAGGACAAACTGGCCAAGGGGATTCCCGCCAATGCGGCGCTCTTCAACTACCCGGTTTTGATGGCGGCCGATATCCTCGCCTATCAGTCGAACATCGTCCCGGTGGGGCGCGACCAGAAGCAGCATGTGGAGGTGACCCGTGACATCGCCATCAAGTTTAATAATCAGTTCGGTGCCGTCTTTACCATCCCCGAGCCGTCGATTGCTGATGCAGTCGCCGTGGTGCCGGGGCTCGATGGCCAGAAGATGTCGAAGAGCTATGGCAACACGGTCGATCTCTTTGGCGATCCCAGAGAGGCACGCCAGCGCATCATGCGGATCGTAACCGACAGCACACCGCTGGAGGCGCCCAAGAATCCCGACACCTGCAACATCTTTGCCCTCTACAAGCTCTTTGCCAGTGAAGCCGAGTGTCAGGAAATGGCGGCGCGCTATCGTGGCGGCAATTTCGGCTACGGCAGCGCCAAGAAGGCGTTGGCGGAGATGTTTGAAGCCAGGTTCGCACCGTTGCGGGCCAGGCGCGAAGAGCTGGCAGGCAACCTCGACTATGTAGAAGGGGTGCTGCAGCAGGGGGCGGCGCGGGCGCGCGCAGTGGCGAGCGTGACACTCGCGGCGGCGCGCAAAGCAGTGGGGTTGGTATGAGCGAGACGCAGTCGCTCGATGAGTACAAGGTCTCGCTCGAGGTCTTCGAGGGGCCGCTCGATCTGCTGCTCTATCTGATTCGCCGCGACGAGATCGATATCTATGACATCAGTATTGAGCGTATTACCACTCAATATATGGCCTATCTCGATCTGATGAAGCTGCTTGATCTCAATATCGCCGGTGAATTCCTGGTGATGGCGGCTACGCTGATGCTGATCAAGAGCCGTATGTTGCTGCCGGTCGAGTCGCAGGGGAGCGAGGATGAAGAGCCGGGCGAGGAGGTGGATCCACGCCTCGACCTGGTACGCCAGTTGATCGAATACAAGAAGTTCAAGGATGCTGCCGAGCGTCTGCTGGAGCGTGAGGTGGTGCAGGCGGAGCGCTTTCTCCACGGTGGCAAGGTGGAACATGCCGATGCTGCAGAGCCCGAGGCGCGCTCACTGGGTGATATCGGCCTCTTTGATCTGCTGGCTGCCTTTCAAGAGGTGCTGGAGCGGACTCCCATGGCGCCGTTGGGGCACCTCGAACCGATCCGCTGGAGTGTGCCCGACAAGATGGAGGAGATTCAGACGGCCTTGCACCGTCAGGGAACGGTCGCTTTTTCGCGTCTTTTTAACCCCCGCTCGCATCGCGGCGAGGTAATTGTCACCTTTCTGGCGCTGCTGGAGCTGTTACGACTACGCCAGGTGGCCATGCGCCAGTTGGCCCCCTTTACCGAGATTCTGATTACCGTGCTACCCGACCATCTGCCCGCTGAAGTCTTGCCACCTGTTATCGGAGGAGGCGAACATGTCGCAAGCTGATGCCAACCTGACACCTGTGGCCTCGAGTCTGCGTCAGGTCGTCGGCGCTCTCGTCTTCAGCGCTACGGCACCCTTGCCACTCGAAACGATCCGCAAGTGTCTGCGCGAGATGCCGGCAGCGGCCGATGAGTCTGTGCCTCCCTTCGCCGAGGTGATGCCGCGTGATATCCGCGATGCCCTCGAAGATATCGCTCGCGACCTCGACCGGCTGGACCTCGGTATCGAGTTGCGTGAGGTGGCCGGGGGCTTCCGTTTCCAGACGCAACCGGGATGCGGCCGCTGGGTCCGTTCTCTGCTGAAGCGTGATCGTCCCAACCGGATTTCGCGCTCGGCGCTGGAGACGCTGGCGATCATCGCCTACCGCCAACCGATCGCCAGATCGGAGCTGGAGGGCATTCGTGGCGTGACCGTCGACCATATCATCAAACCGTTGATGGAGATGCACCTGATCCGCATTGTCGGGCGCAGCGATCTGCCGGGACGCCCCTTCCTCTACGGCACTACCCCCACATTCCTAGAGCACTTCGGACTCAAGAGCCTCGACGAATTGAATGAGCTCGACCCTACGCTACAGCGTTCCAAATAGCGGCTTCAGGGCGCCAGGAGGCTGCCGTCCCAGGTTAATTCGGGGTAGTGGGCCGCCGGGAGGAGGATGAAAGAGGTATAGCGGCCGTGATCGGTACGCCACCAAGGGTCGCCACCACCGAGGCAGCGCCCCAGAATCTCCTGTTGCAGGTCGGCAAGCTCGCTGGCAACTACGACGGCCAGGTTGGGTTGCGTTGCGATCCGCATGAAGCTGAGGCCGCGGTCGTCGCCGAGGAGAGCGGTGGGGTTTTCGAAGTAGGGAAAGGTGGTGGCGCTCTCAAACGATTCGGCCACGGGAGCGATACGGGGTGCGAGCCAGCGGTCGCAGGCGGTGAAGCAGACCTCCATCTCCGCCAGCAGTTGGCGGATATCGCGCAGCTCCTCTTCAAGTGCGGGTCGCTTGCCCGGAGGGGCTGCCTCAAAGAGGCGGAAGGAGGCCAACGACCAGCAACGCTCCTCCGGTTTCAACTTCTCTGCTTCGCCGGCATACGCCAGCGGGGAGTCGCCGGGGAGCGCCAGGTGTAGTCGAAGGTGGCGCAGCGGGGTGGGGGGGAAGTTGAGTGTGGCACGCCCCTGGCCACCACCGAGATAGATGGCAGGTCCGGCCTGATAGGCGATCGGAAGATGTTGCTGCGCCGTAATGAGTGGCAGGTAGTTGGTGCCGTCGCAGGAGCCTTCAAGCGCCAGAGAGGTCGGAAGATTGAGGCCATCGGCGGTGGCAGGCAGGAGGTCGAGGCTACAGAGGTGCCGCTGGGTGTGGAGATCGATGGCAAGGGTAGCCGGAGAGGTGCGGGGAGCGGTGATATAGGTGGCGGGAGAGGCGTCACGGAGTACGGCGGGACTGTTGGTGCTGGCGGCAGCGAACGTGATGGAGTAGTGCCCGCTCTCCACGAGTTGGCGTGGCTGGTGAGCCGGTTGGATGTTGTAGATCAGCGTGGCCATTTCATCGACGTTATACTCGCTCCAGGTGGCGTTGAGGCTGCTGAGTGAAGCGCGGGTGGGGGCGAGGGCAGCCGGATGACAGAGGTAGATGCGTTTGGGGTCGCGCTCGGCGCTCTGGGCGTGGGGCAGGTAGCGCTCCCGGTTGGCGGCGGTATAGATAGCTTTGCCGTTGGCCAGAAAGGTGAGGCCGTTGGCCTCGGCCTGGAAGAGGTAGTGGCCGAGTAGGGTGACGTGGCGGGCACCGAGCCGGTTGGCGGTGGCTGTGATCTCTTCACGGCGTGCGAGGCGCTGGTGGCGGTCGCGCTGGCCGGCAGGTAGCAGAGCCACCATGCCCTGTAGGTTCCAACAACACCAGATGAGGGTGAGGAGGGTGGCGGCACGGCGCAGCCTAGGGGAGCCGCTACCCTGCGGCAGCGCCAGAGAGGCGATGATGAAGCTGCTCCAGAGAGGCAGCAGGTAGCGGGGCACGACTTCTCTCGCCATTGCATGGGGCAGATAGAAGAGGAGGAAGAGTATGCCGCAAAGCGGCAGCAAGGTGGCGCTATGACGCAAGGTCTGGCGACGTGCCCGGTACCAGGTGGTGAGCCCGACCAGCAGGGCCGCGAGGGTGAAGATACGACCGAAAATGAGATCGAAGTGTGAGTTATAACGCCAGATGAAGAAGTGGGAGAGAGTCTGGTCGAGCATCAGTTTGAGGTTGTGCCAGATGATATTTGGGGAGAGTTGCCAGGTGAGAGTGGCACCGTGGCTGGTGCGTTGTAGCATTGGCAGCAGGGGGCTGGCAGTGGCGAGGAAGGCGAGGAGGGCCAGCAGAAAAGCAGCGAGGGTGAGCGGGTGGCAGCGCTGTCGCCAGAGGAGCCCGGCGAGTGGCAGGGTTGCGACGAGGAGCAAGGGGGCAATGATGGCGTTGGTCCAGAGGGCGACTCCGGCGAGGGCTCCTAGGAGGGTGAGCGCCAGCATGAGCCGGAGTCCGCGCCACTCATGGTATGAAATCTCAAGCGCCAGCCAGAGAATGGCGGTGCCAAAGAGGAGCAGGGCGCTGTAAGAGGTGTCGGGGGTGTGGGTATACCAGGAGGTGGTGCGGTCGGCAAAGGTGGCAAGAAGGGCGGCGGCGAGGGCGGCACGTGGGCCAGCCAGACGACGTACCAGCAGGAAGGTGAACCAGACCCAGAGGCCGGCCAGGAGAGCCACAGGCCAGATGAGGGAGGCGAGCGAAGCACCGCCGAGGCGGAAGGAGAGGGCTGTGAGATAGGCCAGCGGGGCGCCGGAGTAGCTGAAGCCGTAGAGGAAGAGGGGACGCTCGCCTTTGAGGATATTTTGCGCCATCAGGGCGAGTGTGCCGGTATCGGTAGCCAGAATAAATTGGTTGGCAGCCAGTATATAGCGGTGATAAACTGTTACCAGCGAAAGCAACAGGGCACCGTGTGCGGCATAGCGCACCATAAGCTGGTTGAGACGGCTTGTTGTCGATTGTAAAGCAGGCATGGAGATTAAACCAAAATAGCTACCAGATAGGAGAGTGATTCTGATTTTAGACCGCCAGAATTGTTTCAGCAAGACTTAACATGTAATACGGTGAGATTCAACTAAGTTGAATCTCACCCATCGGTCAGTGACAGGGGGGAGGCATAGGACGCAAGTTGGCAAGGGACAGAGAAGAGAATCCTTACGGCGGCAGAGACCTGCCACCTTTGTAAATCGTAAGCTGTAATAGCAAGTGACGGTGCAGGGGGACAGAGAACGGTGCAGGGCGGCGGTGCAGGGGGACCGGTGCAGGGGGACAGAGAAGGGTTGTAGGGGGACAGAGAACGGTGCTGGGTACTGGGGGACAGGGTACTGGGGGACAGAGAATGACGACCGGAGAATGACAGCCGACGGTTGCTCTCTGTCCCCAGCTATCGCCATGCTGTTCTCTGTCCCCTGACTCCGAAAACCGGGGACAGAGAATATAACCTTTGCTGTTCTCTGTCCCCAATCTCTGCTGCTGTCCCCATCACTGTCCCTCCAAATTTCTCCGTCCCTCCAAATTGCCATGCTGGAGACTTTTTGCCCCCCTCGCGCGTCTCTGCCACACACCTGTCGCTGACCAATTACCTTACACTATACCATCCCTGTGTTGCCTTTATTTCCGTAACGTGGTAATATTTGTGCGTTTTGGAAACACAACATGAGTTTTATGGCTTTTAGAGCACTGATGTTTGATGCTGGTTGCTTTAATATCAACCAGATTTACGCTGTTATGCCTGAATTTGAACGCAATAATCTGACCAACTGGGTCAAAAAGGGCTATCTGTTGCGCTTGCGCCGAGGACTCTACACCTTCTCTGACTACAGCAGAATCATCGGTATGAATGAGTATTTCGCAGGGCAAATCTACAAGCCTTCATACATCAGCCTCCACTATGCTCTCTCCCACTATGGCCTTATTCCAGAGTCGGTGGTGCAAATCACCTCGGTAACAAGTCTCAAAACCGCCAGCTTCAAAAATAGCTTCGGCGAATATAGCTACAAGAGTCTTCAGCCGCGCCTGATGTTCGGTTATGCGATAAAGCGGCTGACACCGCCTTGGAATCTTTTTTTTGCCACTCCCGAAAAGGCACTGCTTGATCTCCTTTATCTCTATCCTTTCTACAATTCACCCGACGAGATCGCAAATCTTCGTTTAGATAACGAGATACTGCTGACCACTCTTGACCTGGCCAAAATGACTGAGATGTTGGGAAAGTTTCAAAATAGAGCCCTTGAACAGCGTGTCAAGCTGGTACGGGAGGTTTATAGTCTATGATCTCACTTGAGCTGATACGCAACTTTTATAGCTCCACAATGCATAAGGCTATACTTATCAGTCACAACTGGTCAACATCAGTGGCTGCGGCTTCTTCTTCAAAATACCGGTTCCACCCGACGCTGTACTCTGTTCGATGAAACTGGCGGCACTCTTGTCGCGTGCCAAGGGACGAGATTTTTACGATGTTATGTTTCTCATGGCGCAGACAGAGCCGGATTTCGATTTTCTGGCACGCCGCTGTGGTATAAACAACATGGACGAGCTAAAAGAGGCACTGCTTGCCTTGTTGGAACGCATTGACCTGAGCCACAAATTGCGCGACGTTGAGCACCTGCTCTTCAACCACCACAGTAGTCAGCGGATATTGAACTTCCCTGACTTTGTCGCTGCCTTGCCGGAGCTGGCAAGGGACGAGCTGGCAAGGGACAGAGAAGAGAATCTTTACGGCGGCAGAGACCTGCCACCTTTGTAAATCGTAAGCTGTAATAGCAAGTGACGGTGCGGGGGGACAGAGAATATGACCTTTGCTGTTCTCTGTCCCCAATCTCTATAATCTGATCAACTGGGTCAAAAAGGGCTATCTGTTACGTTTGCGTCGGTGGGCTCTGCTGCACCGCAGGCCGGTAACCGCCGCAGAGATAGCGGGTTACTACCCGCAATACGCGCAGTCCGTAGGGGATGGAGCGGAGGTGCGACACCTCATCGGCGTAGCGGGTGGGGATTGGAACCTCGGCAATGCGGAAGTTGTAGCCACGGGCCAAGGCGATCAGTTCAAGGTCGAAGTCGAAGGAGTCGCTCAACGACTGCCAGGGGATGGCAGCCACAAAGCGACGGTTGTAGGCCATATAGCCGCTGTGGTATTCAGCCAGGCGCAGGCCGAAGGCGCGATTTTCGATAAAGGTCAGGATACGGTTGGCGATATATTTATAGCGGGGCATGCCGCCGTCAAGGGCGCCGCCACCCAGCAGGCGTGAACCTTGTACGAGGTCGGCAGTGGCGTTGTCGAGTGGTGCCAGGAGGTCGGGCAGCGATTCGGGGGCATACTGACCATCGGCGTGCAGTACGACGATGGCATCGGCATCGGCCTCGATCGCGGCACCGATCAGGGTTTTGAGGGCCCCGCCGTAGCCGCGATTGGTTGGATGTTGCAGCGGTTGAAGGAAGGGGTAGCTGCCGCTGAGGCGTTGCAGGGTGGCGAAGGTCTCATCGCTGCTGCCGTCGTCGACGGCAATGAGGCGGTGAATTCGGGGGATAACTGTTTCGGGCAGACGGCAGAAGAGCTGTGCCAGCGTTTTGGCAGCCTGATAGGCCGGCACCACGATAACAAGACGTTCAACCATCAGGAGTCCCGGGCCCGACGCCACTCATTGACGTAGTACTCCATCGTCGAGGCCACCGTATTGTGGAGGCTGATTTTGGGTTGCCAACCGAGGAGAGTGCGGGCCTTGGTGATGTCGGGAATGCGGCGATCAGAGTCGTCGTAGCCACTGCCGTAGAAATCGGTGCCGCTGATTTCGGCGATCGTGGCCAGTTTTTGCCCCGGCAGCAGGAAGCGGTTGGCGTAGATGTCGCGCATCAGTTCGGCCAGGCCGCGGATCGAAACTTCGTTGCCATAGGCGCCGATGTTAAAAATCTGCTTGCGAGCGGCTGCCGGGCGGGCCACCATGCGGGCTACGCAGTCGATGGCGTCGTCGATATGGGTGTAGGTACGGCGTTGCCGGCCGCCATCAACCAGTTTCATCTCGCCACCTGTCAGAAGCGCCTCCATAAAGTAGGAGAAGACGCGGGGCAGACTCCCCTCCTGTTCGGAGGGGAGATAATCGATGCGCGGACCGATAAAGTTGAAGGGACGGATGATGGTGTAATCGAGCCGGTCTTCAAGCCCATAGGCATGAAGGACACGTTCCAGCAGCGCCTTGGCCGAGGCGTAGATCCAGCGATGTTTGCCGACCGGCCCCATGATCATGTCGCTCTCATCTTCACTGAAGGTCGCGTGGGCCGGATCTTCAGGGTCTTTGAGAGCGTCGCGGGCTACGGCGGCCACCGTCTTGCCGTAGACTTCACATGATGAGAATTGGATCAGCCACTTGTGGTGTTTGACGCAAGCCTCGGCAATGCGCATGTTCTCGATGAAGTTGAGGTTGAAGACCTCCAGCGGCATCTTGACGTAGAGGCCGGGATTGGCATAGGCGATCAGGTCGATCACGATATCTGCGGCGGCGACAGCACCATCCAGATCGAAGTCGGCAGCACGGATGTTGGAGGAGATCCAGGTAAAACGAGGATGGTCCAGCAGGGCATCGAGTTTGTCACTGTGGATATCGAGCCCCGTGACGGAGTGTCCGTCGGCGATGAGGCGTTCAGCGAGGTGGGAGCCGATAAAGCCGCCAACACCGAGAGCCAGGATGTTGAGTGAGTTGTTCATGGTGAAAAATTGGCACAAATTTAGCAGGTTGACATGCAAAAGGCAAGGTCAGTTGGGTACGATCCACAATAATGGATGCTCAGATCAGTTGGCTTTAAGTGCCGCTGCGAGGTTACAATTGCGGCAGCCATTCTGCGCATTGAGACAAAAATCGGCATAGATTTGAAGGAGCCCCTGCTGCAGCAGCCCACTGTTGCTGTAGAGTGCGGGGTTGTGGTCCCGTCCCAGCAGGTGTACGGCAGTGGTGCGCATGGGGGAGCTGACTGTTTCTGGTGGCAGTGCAGTGAGGAGAGATTTGGTGGCAGGCGTGGTGTGGTTCAAGTAGGGGATAATAACGTTGGTGATCAGCATGTTGGCAGTGTTGTTACCCAGTAGCAGGGGCGGACGGCTGGTGGCCGGGCGCTGCAGGGTGAGACGGTCTTCCCAGCAGGGGAGCCGGGCGGCCGTGATGAGGTTGTGCCGCAAAGTTTTGAACCACTGCTCAGGCGGGTCGACTGCGATCTCCTGCCAGAGACGTTCAATCGGGTGGTTGCCAAAGAGGGCGGCGGCAATCGCCAGGCGGCGCGCCGGATGGTTGGCGGGACGCAGAGCCCCCAGTCGCCAGGTGAGTGGTGGATCGGGGGTGGGGACAGGGTAGCGCCAGGCGGAGTCCCAGAGGCGTCGCAAGAGAGCTTGCGAGGTGGCGTCGTCAGCCCGCTCCGGCTGCGGCAGGAGTCCGGCAGCGGCGAGGAGGCGGGCGTAGTGGGTTTCGGCATCGAGCTCACCGGGCCAAGCAGCCAGTGGCACAAGTTGCGCCAGGCGGCGGCTATTCCGGGTGTTGAGTTTGTGGCCGAGTGCCGCCATGAAACTCTCATAAAAAGCCTGTTGCGGATCTTGCAAGCGGCCGATCAGGGCAGCCATGCGCTGCTCTTTACGTGCCATGCGGTGCAGACCGGCGGCGTAGAGCAGTTCGCTCTGACGGGTGGGATCGTCACCAAGGGCTTGGGCGCAGGGGCGTGGTGTCGCGGGAATGACACCATGGGGGTAGGCGGCAAGGTCGATATCGTCGAAGCGGAAAGCAGTCTGTTGTTGCAGGGGGTCACGCAGGGAGATGCGCAACATGGCAGCGGGCAGGGTATCGGCTGTCCGGGCCGCCGGGAGATAGGTGACGTGAGCCACAACGCGGGCGTAGTTGGGATCGTCGGCATGACCATGCTGGTGCCAGGCGCGGGGGTGGATGTGGATTTCGACATCACCGACAAGCCGGCGACGTTCGGGGCCGACCAGCAACGTAGCATCGATAAAGTCGGGGCCGGCTTCCAGATTCCAGCGACCGGGATCGATAACTTCAACGGCCTCCCCCAGATCGTTGGTTAAGTCAGTCGGGCGCAGCCTCTCATCCGACCAGATACATTGGAGGTGGCGTTCGGTGAGATGGTGATCAGAGCGCTCATGTTCAGCCACTTCAGCCAGCTTGTGCGATGCTGGCAGCAATGAGGAGTATATTAGGGGGGATTGCATGTTGTCACTAGCGCCCATAGGCCTCGCTTTAAGCCCGCCATTTGCGGATACCCATGCCTTGCGCTGGTGCTTGACATAATACGAAAGCATACCAGCGGGCGTCAACCACCCAAAACTGCGAGAGATCTTTGTTTGCTGCCGCACCTCATGCACTTTATCTTGCCCTAGCCACCAATCACCTCTCTTTGAACTTGTGGTTTTGCATCGTTTGTGCATAATCGTGGAGTTTTGACATGCAGGAGAGGAAGCAGTTGATGCATCGTATCGTAAGCAGAAGAGAGTTGGCCCCTGAGGTCTATCAGGTGGTCGTTACAGCGCCGTTGATTGCGGCCGAACGCCAACCGGGGCAGTTTGTGATCGTGCAGGTCGATGAGGCCTGGGGCGAACGCATTCCACTTACGATTGCCGACGCTGATATCACACAAGGCACCATTACTCTCATCTTTCAGAGTGTCGGGCGCACTACCCACCTGTTGGCCGAAAAAGGGGTGGGGGAGAGTGTGCCGGCGATTCTCGGACCGCTGGGCAAACCGACCAAACTGGAGCGCTTCGGGCGTGTCGTCTGCGTCGGCGGTGGTATCGGCGTGGCGCCGCTGCGCCCGATTGCCGCTGCCCTGAAGGAGATGGGTAATCACGTTACCGTCGTGATGGGGGCACGCCAGCGCCAGTTGGTGATTCTGGAGCCGGAGATGCGGGCCTTTGCCGATGAGGTCGTCGTCTGTACGGATGACGGCTCATACGGACGGAAAGCGCTGGTGACGGAACCGCTGCGCGAACTGTGTGAAGCTGCACCGCCTCCCGATTGCGTCGTCGCCATCGGCCCGCCGATCATGATGAAGTTCTGTGCCGAGACGACCCGCCCCTTCGGTATCAAGACGATTGTCTCGCTCAATACGATTATGATCGATGGCACCGGCATGTGTGGCGGCTGCCGGGTAACGGTGGGCGGCGAGACGCGCTTCGTCTGTGTCGACGGTCCGGAGTTTGATGGCCATGAGGTCGATTTTGACAATATGATCAAACGCCTGCGTGCCTATAAGCCACAGGAGGAGGCGCAACATCAGGCGCACCATGCTGCCGAGGCGTGCCGCTTGAACGCTGCTTTGCAGAAGCGGTAGACGCGACGCTGCGATATCCCGTTAACCCTTTACCCCCCGTTAGCTCTATGCATTCCAACCAGAGTTGCCGCGCCTTGGAGAGTGAAGCCCAGGCGCTGCTCGCACGATTTTCAGAACAGAAACTGTCACCCCGCGACCGCATGGCGATACCGCCCCAGGAGATGCCACTGCAGGATAGTGTGGCGCGCCGTGGCAATATGGATGAGGTCGCCCTCGGCTATACAGCGTCGCAGGCGCGGGTGGAGGCGCTCCGTTGTCTGCAATGCCCCACCGCTCCCTGTGTGGCGGGTTGTCCGGTAAAGATCGATATCCCCGGCTTCATCAAGGCGATCGCCGCAGAACGCATGGAGGAGGCGATCGGCATTATCCGCCAAAACAGCCTGCTGCCGGCCGTCTGCGGACGTGTCTGCCCGCAGGAGACGCAGTGCCAGGCTCCCTGCACTCTGGGAAAAGTGCTCAAGGATCCCAACCGGAGCGTGGCCATCGGGCGGCTGGAGCGCTATGTGGCCGATCTCGACTTTGCCGCCGCCAGCAAACCGCAGCCTGAACTGCCGGCAGAGAGCGGCAAGCGGGTGGCGGTGATCGGTTGCGGACCGGCCTCCATCACCGTGGCGGCCGATGTGCGGCGCGCCGGCCATGCTGTTACCATTTACGAAGCCTTCCACAAGCCGGGTGGCGTGCTGGTCTATGGCATCCCCGAGTTCCGCCTGCCGAAGTCGATCGTCGAGCGCGAGATCGACATGCTGCTGGCAATGGGAGTGGAGCTGGAGACCAACTTTGTGGTGGGACGTACACGGCGTCTGAGCGATCTCATTGAGGTGGATGGCTACGATGCGATCTTTATCGGTGTCGGGGCCGGTCTGCCCAAGTTCATGGGGATCGAGGGTGAAAATCTGGTGGGGGTCTTCTCGGCCAATGAATACCTGACCCGCGCCAACTTGATGCGCGCTTATGATACCGGGCATGCCCATACGCCGATGTATCGTTCGCAGAGGGTAGCGGTGCTGGGTGGCGGCAACGTCGCCATGGATGCCGCCCGCATGGCAGTGCGCCTCGGAGCCAAGTCGGTAAAATTGATCTATCGCCGTACCGAGAGTGAGATGCCGGCCCGCCGCGAGGAGGTGGATCATGCCCGCGAAGAGGGGGTGGAGTTTCTCTTGTTGCAGAATGCCAAGCGGATTCTCGGCGACACCGAGGGCCGCGTCTGTGCTATCGAGTGTCTGCGCTATGAGTTGGGCGCACCGGATGAGTCGGGGCGGCGTGCACCGGTAGTTCTGGCGGGCAGTGAGTTTATGCTCGACGTCGATACAGTCATCGTTGCCATCGGCAACGAATCGAACCCGCTGCTGCTCCAGACGACTACCGGTCTGAAGGCCGATCGCTACGGACGGATCATCGTTAACGAGGAGGGCGAGACCTCCCTGCCGGGCATCTACGCCGGTGGCGATATCGTGCTGGGGGCGGCCACGGTGATCCTGGCGATGGGCGAAGGACGCCGTGCCGCAGCGGCGATCAACCGCCGTCTGGCCGGGGAGTAAGCCGACTATGGCGCTCGTACCACGGTTGCAGCTTACCCAACATCAGATCGTCTCGTGGTGCGGCCAGGCGGTCTACGACGAGGCTCTCGCCCTCGCCAAACGCGGCGAGGTGCTGCGGGCCGACTACGACGGCACCACCATCAGCGGCGAGGTGCAACGTCCGCACGGTGCACTGCGTTGCAGCTTTGTGATTCTCAAGAGCGGCCTGATCGACAGCACCTGCGGTTGCTATGCCAACCGCGAGCAGGGGATGGTCTGTACCCATGTGACTGCCGTGGCCATCACCTTGATGCAGCGTGCCAGCGATCCCGGTCGGGAGCAACGCTATCTTGAAGAGCAGCGTCACGCCCAGCGCAAGGCCGCCTTTCTGGACGATGCGGTCTGCCGCAGTCCCGACGGCACGGCGGCACGGCTGCTGTTGCAGTTGCCGGCAACCTGGCTTGACGATTTTGCCCGGGGCGAAGTTGAACTGCGTTGTGCCTTGCAGCTTGAAAAGAGCGCCGCACCGGTAGCGCCCGACGCCCTGGGCCGCAATCGTCCGGTTAAGCTCTCGCAGGCTGATGATGCCCTGCTGCTGGTGTTGGAGGATATCGCCAGCGAGCGTCTGGGCAGCCTGCTGACGATGAATCAGGCCGATTTTCTCAACGTGATGGAGCTCTGTCAGGGGCGTGAGCTCTACGTCGGCGATGGCAGCAGACTAATGGTGCAGGCCCAGACACTGGAGCTTCAGGTGCGCATGGAACTCGACTACGAGAATGGCGAGCTGCTGCTCTTTGCCCATACTGAGCTACCCTTCATGAAGCCGGGGCACTTCCCGCGCTATCTTGTGACGCACAACAGGAGTTGGGCCTATGGTGCCGGACATCTCTGGCCGGTGACGCCGCTCTTGCCGCTTCCCTACCACTCGCTCTACGACGATACGGTAGTAGTGCCGCGCAGTGGTGTAATGGCCTTTGTGACACGTGAGTTGCCACTGCTGCAGGAGCAGTTGCCCTTTGTCTCCGACCTCACTGCCGATCTCTTTACCACCGCCCCCGGTGACCCCGGCTTTCAGCTTGAGATTCGCGGCAGCCCGGCCTCGCTGGCCGCAGAGCTCTTTGCCGTTTACGGTGAGCAGCGCGTGGCTGCCGGCAGCGTGGAGATAGCGGGTGCCATTACACGGCCCGATCCCGACGATCTGCTACACTACCACACCCGCAATCTGGCCGCCGAAAAACGGGGGTTGCAACGCCTTAATGCTGCCGGCTTTCAGGGTGAACGTGGCGACAACCTCAACCACATCATGGGCTCCAGGGCGGTGCTCAACTTCCTCGGTGGCGAGCTTCCCGCCTTGCGCCGCCTCGGCTGGCAGACAACTCTCACCGGCCGCGTGCAGGCGCTCTTTGAGAAGTTGCCGCTGGCGATTCCGGTTGTCGCAATTACGCCGGATAGCGGACGTCACAACTCCTTTGAAGTGGGTATCAGCTACGAAGATCAGCATGGACGACGGGTATCGCAGGGCGAGATTCAGCGCGCCATCTTGCGTGGTGACAGCTATCTGGAACATCAGGGCGAGACGCTGCTGCTGGATCGTGAAGCGATCAACTCGATGCGGGATGTCTTTAAGGAGTGCGACAGCAGTGCCGGCAGCGCCCCGGGACGTTTCAAGCTGGCCGGCGTCCATGCACCATACGTCCATGCGGCGCTGGCCCGCCTCGATGGTATCGATATCGAGGTACCGGCCGAGTGGCGCGACAAGGCCGCCCGCCTCAATCGCGATCTCCACCTCAAACCGGAGCCACTGGGGAGTCTTGAAGGGGTGCTGCGCCCCTACCAGAAGGAGGGGGTCTACTGGTTGCGCCTGATGGAGCAGAGCGGCTTTGCCACTATTCTGGCCGACGAGATGGGACTGGGCAAGACGTTGCAGACTCTCACCTGGCTGACACTGCCACGTCACGATCCGGCTGCACGCGGCAAACCGTCGCTGATTGTCGGCCCTACCAGCCTGGTGGAAAACTGGGCGCGCGAGGCGGCCCACTTTACACCGGAACTGCGTTGCCTGGTGATGTCGGGGGCGGCACGTCATGCCAACTGGGAGCAGCTCGAACAGTACGATCTGGTCATCACCTCCTACGCCCTGCTGCGCCGCGATCTGGCACAATATGAGGGCATCTCCTTTGCCGCGGCGATTCTCGACGAGGCGCAACATATCAAAAACCGCAGTACACAGAATGCCGTAGCGGCCAAGCGGCTGCAGGCCGCCCAGCGGCTGGTGCTCACCGGCACACCGGTCGAAAACAGCGTGGCCGACCTCTGGTCGATTCTCGACTTCCTGATGCCGGGCTATCTTGGCAGTTATGAGAGCTTCAAAGAGAGTTATGAACAACCGATTGCCGCCGGCGAGCAGGAGGGGGAAGAGGCGCAACGACGCCTGCGTTTGCGCGTTAAACCGGTTATGCTGCGCCGGCTGAAGCGTGATGTGGCCAAGGACCTGCCCGACAAGATTCAGAAGGTTTCCTACTCGACGCTGACCGCCGATCAGGAGCGGGTCTATCAGACTCTGGCCGAGCGTTTCCGGCGTCAGATCGGTGAACTGGTGGCCAGCAAAGGCTTCAACCGCAGCCGTATGGAGGTGCTCACACTCCTGATGCGACTGCGTCAAGCCTGCTGTCATCTGGAGCTGCTGCCAAGTGAAGTGCGTGGCAGCGCCCCGCTGACGGCACCTTCAGCCAAGCTGGAACAGTTCTTTGAAATTCTCGATGAGGCGCTCGATAGCGGCCACCGCATCCTCGTCTTCAGTCAGTTTGTCGGGATGCTCACCCTGTTGCGCCGGGCGCTGGAGGAGCGCCATATCAGCTACTGCTATCTCGACGGCTCTACCCGCGAACGGCTGGCCGAGTGCCAGCGCTTCAACCGCGATCCTTCGATTCCACTCTTTCTCATCAGCCTCAAGGCGGGCGGCACAGGGCTCAATCTCACAGGCGCCGACATGGTGATTCACTTCGATCCCTGGTGGAATCCGGCAGTTGAGGATCAGGCGACCGACCGGGCTCACCGTATCGGGCAGAAGCGCACCGTCTACAACATCAAGCTGATCAGCGAGCATACAGTCGAAGAGAAGGTCTTGGCCTTGCAACAGAAGAAGCAGGCCGTCATTAACGCCACTGTCGGCACTACCGACAAGAGTATCATGCAGTCGCTCACTTGGGAGGATGTGCAGGAGTTGTTGGCGTAGTGGTGTTACCACAAAATGGCACCCCCTAGGGGAATCGAACCCCTCTTACCAGGATGAGAACCTGACGTCCTAGCCGATAGACGAAGGGGGCGTACCAAAAAAGTCCGGCCACTATAGTAACTTCTTCACCAGAAGTCAATAGCGATCTTTGATGTCCCGCAAGCAGGCCATGCCCTTCTGGCTGCCCTGCCGCAGTGTGGCTGCGCTTTGGCGGTAGCTGGCGCCGATGTTTTGGTAGAGATGATGATGGTAGTTGCGGCTGCCGGCTTGTGTCGCCGCGACGAGGAGATAACCGAGAGTGAGCAGATTAAGCAGCAGGATCAGGCTGTAAGAGAAGAGGCGGCCATAGGTGCGGATATCGGGTTGGTGCTGTAGCAGGCAGCGCAGCGTGTAAGTTACATGAAAGCTCCAGGTGAATCCGACCAGGGCGAGCCAGTAGAGCTCCCAACGTTCCATTGGCCAGAGCAGGCCTGTCAGCAGACGCAAAAGCACAACGATCAGAGTATAGAAGGGCACAAAATAGGGTGCCAGAGTAGTGCCGATGCCGGCGCCTTCAACCATAACAGAGCCGCCGTCACGATGAATGCGGATGCGTCCTACGCGAGCCCCGCTGAGACGGCCCCAAAGAGCGTGAGTCAACTCATGCCCCCAGATATAGAGGGCAGCCGAGGGTGGGAGGAAGAGATAGATGAGTGACCAGAGGAGATAGCCACCGGCCAGAGCCAGCAACTCCGGGGCGATCCATGGTGGAGCGGCAATGGCGGCAAAGGGGAAGAGATCACGCAGCGCCAAGATCACGCCCCAACTGGCGGGCAGAAGCGCAACTCCACACAAAAAAAGAAAGAGTCGCTTCAATCGTTACCCTCTGGAGGCGATCTCCCGCAGCTCAGGATGCAGTTGTGCTGCCGGAGCTGCCGGAGGTGTCTGACTTCGATTTGGTCGCGGCACTGGCAGCACTCTCGCGGGTGCTCTTGTCGGCTTTGGCAGCCGACTCATAGGAGTTGCTGCGGTAGTCGGTTTGATAGAAGCCGCTGCCTTTGAAAAGCAGGGCAGCACCGGTGCCGATGAGGCGTTTGAGCCGATTTTTGGCACAGACCGGACATTTTTTCAATACCGGCGCTGTGATACTCTGAAACTGTTCAAAGTGGTGTCCGCATTGGCGACACTCATACTCGTAGGTGGGCATCTTGTTCATCTCCATGCCGCTGCTCCAGAGAGACTGCTTCCCAGAACAGGAGTCCAGCGGTAGGCTTCATCTTACTGCAGATAAAGCAACCGATTATTTTAACATTTGGAGTGGTGATTGTCCAGAGACAACGTCCTCAACAACCGCGAAGGAAGGCAGCATCGTGCCCACGTTCAGGCGCATATGCGTCTTGGCCGCCGCCTTCTTGCGACGATGGCGCGCCCAGTCGATACAGGAAAGGCTCAACTGCAATGTCGTCGAGTCGATGGCGAATATGTCGCGCTTAAGCCGAAACAGGAACCCCTTATGCTTACGGTACTGCGTGAACCCTGGGCAGATCTTTTGCATATGCTCGAACTCGGCCCAGTAGAGATTCTCGGCGATCACGGGATCGCGTGAGCGGTTGGCGTTGGAGATGGTGTTGCGCTTCGGTGCCGTGGCGCCGCGGATGCGGTTCAACTCCGGCTCATGCAGCCGCAACGCATCACAAATCTCATTCAGGCTTGCCGCCTTGGATATCTGGCCATACATCAATGCCAGCACATGGCTGAAAGCCTTGAACGAACGGATGTCGGCTCCGGCCTCTTTCGCCAGACGATCAACCAGCCCGGATGGAATAAATTGGACTAGCTGCCGCATAACGGTGTACGATGTCTTTGTTGGCCTTGGAGTTGCGCGGCGTTGCCGCGACTTTTTGGTTTTTTGTTTCATGCCTGTAGGCTACAGGCAAACCAGATCAACTTCAAGGCCAACTATATTTTCTTAGCGGTTGCATCCTCTGGTGTCAACCTGTATAATCGTAGGGACAAGCGCGTCATGGGTATCCGCCTCTAGCGGGTTTAAAGTCAGGCCTATGGGACGCTAGTGGAGTAATTTTATGAAACAACAGAAAGTACCATCAGGCAGGCGCGCTCTGGTGATCGGTGGCACAGGCCACATCGGCTCCTATCTGACACCGCGTCTGGTGCGGCGCGGCTATGAGGTGACTGTCGTAGCCCGGACGCCACAACCCAAATATACTCTCTCTGCTATCGGCTGGCAGCAGGTGCGCTGGCTCCTCTGTGACCGGCGCGCCGAAGAGGCGAGCGGTGCCTGGGCCAAACGGATGGCAGCCTGTGACGTCGATGTAGTGGTTGATTTGACCACCTATACCCTCGAACAGAATCAGATGATGGTGGCAGCCTTCAAGGGGCGCATCGCCCACTTTATCAACTGCGGCTCGATCTGGGCCTATGGACCTTCGGCCCATGTGCCGTACCTGGAGCACTATCCGCGCCGACCGATCAGCGATTATGGACGCAACAAAACAGCGGTTGAAAATGAGCTGATGGCGCTCTACCGCAACGAGGGCTTTCCCGTGACCGTCATCCATCCGGGGCATATCAGTGGCAGGCGCTGGCTGCCCATCGACCCCCGTGGCGCTCTGGATGGTACCGCAATCTACCGCAAGTTGGCTACCGGTGGTGAGGTGGTGCTGCCGGAGCGGGGTGCCGTCCCGCTACACCATGTCCACGGCGACGATGTTGCCCAGCTCTTTGAACTGGCGCTCGATCATCCCGGCGCTGCAATCGGAGAGACCTTCAGTGCTGTAGCACCCTACGCCATGACGATGCGCGGCTGTAGTGAGGCGGTTGCCGCCCTTTTCGGTCGGCAGGCCAACCTTGCGTATTGCAGTCTGGATGAGCTGCGTGATGATCCGGCCTACGCCTGTATCCTGAGTCATGTTGAGGAGTCGGTTGTCGCCTCACCGGCCAAGGCCGAACGGCTGCTTGGCTTCCGGCCGCGTTATACAACCGAGGAGATCTACGCCGAGTGCATCGAGGAGATGCTGGAAAACGGCAGCCTGAATCTGGCGTAGAGCGTCGCCTTTGTAGAAGAGATAGTCGCGCTGATGCGTGTTATAGGAGCAGATGTTCAGAGCGGGAGTGGTTCTGACTTGGTGCTGCCGCCACGCTCGATATGTTGAGGGTGGCAGCGGGTAGCCCCGCAACTGTGGCGGTCAGCGTCAAGCTGCCGGCCTGCTGCCGGCTGCGTATAATAGCGAGACAACGGCCGGCGCAGAGGCGTCGGCTCTGGCTGCCCTGAAACGGCTCAAGCGAGAGCTGATCGCCGTTGTCAAGTGCCACGATCTCGCCGGGGCCGCTGAGTGCGAAGCAGACAGGGTCAGTTGCATTCAAGAGACGTTAACACCGAAAAAGGCGGTGTGGGCCGGATAGTCGTAGGGGGTGGGTTCGCCGAGGTAGTCCCAGCCGGTCCAGATGAAGAGCCCCATGACCCCTGGGCGCTCGTCCACCGCCTCCCAGGCGGCGCGGCCACGCGACAGATCTTCAAATGCGGCGATAAAGCTTTGAGCAGCCGGATGGCGATAGCCCATCTCAGGGAGCTGACCGGCCGGGTAGTGGCTGGCACGCGGCCGTCGCGTCTGTGCCGAATAGCACTCGGTTACCAGCAGCGGCTGGTCGGGGTGTGCCGCCTGATATGTATCCAACTGGGCAGCGCTGGGATAGTTGTAGCCCGCCACATCGAGCACGGCGATGTTGCGCGGCGACGTCTTGCGGTTGCGTGGGGTGGGGCGGAGTGCCACCACGGCACAGGTGACGGGACGTTCATCGAGCTTGTGCACGATCTCCTGCAGCCATCCGGCAAGTTGGTAGCCACTCTCCTGGTGCATCTGCGGCACCTCGTTGCCGATACTCCACATGAAGATCGAGGGGTGGTTGCGGTCGCGCCGCACCATGTCGCCCAGATCACGCTCGGCCCACTCATCAAAGAGGGCAGCGTAGTAGTCGACGTTCAACGTTTGCGGCTCACCATCCGACATCGGGGCGACCCTGATCGGCTGCTGCCACTCATCAAAGGCTTCGGCCAGCACCAGAACACCCTCTTCATCGCAGGCGTCGAGAAACTCCTCACTGAAGGGGTGGTGAGCCGTACGCACGGCGTTGCAGCCCATCTCTTTGAGTATCCGGAGTTGGCGGACAAAGGTTTTTTTGTGACAGGCGGCTCCAAGCGCACCACCATCGTTGTGCAGACAGACGCCCTGCAACTTGAGCTGCTCGCCGTTGAGCCGGAAGCCGGTAACAGGGTCATACTCCATGGAACGGATACCGAAGCGCACCTCGCTGAGGTCGTACTCCTGATCGTCGTACAAGAGGCGACTGCGCCAGGTATAGAGGGCAGGCGAATCGAGTTGCCACAACTGCGGCCGGGGCACTTCCAGCCCCTTGCGCAACCCAACCGTCAATCCCGCGCCCACGGAGGCTCTTGCAAAACCCCTCGGTCGCAGCGCCTAAGGGACTATCGGCCTGTAC
>CAZRGQ010000017.1:0-4223 GCA_964599645.1 uncultured Lentisphaerales bacterium
CGAACGGGTCAACTCGCATCTGCATGATGAGCACGGCGGTCGTCATGTTCGTGTGTTTTGCGTGAGTAGTAACCGGTTGAAGATAGTGGGGCACGCGCTGCTTAGACCAAACAAAACAGTCAAAAACGTTTTGCATTATTCTGCGGCAGGGGCTAAAATTGGGGCATGAAAACGGTATACTCTCTACTGACGCTTGCACTGGTGCTGCACCTGACCGGCTGCTCGCGCGAGGCGCTGCCTGGTGATGCGGCACAGGTGAAGCCGATCCGGCTCACCTACAGCGTCTTCTTCCCGCCTACACACACGCAGGCGCAGGAGGCGGCGGCCTGGGCACGGGCGATCGAGGAGCGCTCCGGAGGACGCGTCAAGATCGCCTTCTTCCCCGGGGGCACCCTGACCAAGGCGGAGTTGTGCTATCAGGGGGTCAAGGATGGCATCTCCGATATCGGCATGAGCTGCCTGGCCTACACCCGCGGACGCTTTCCGCTGTTGGAGGCGCTCGATCTGCCGGTCGGCTATCCCGATGGGGCTGCCGCCACACGTATTGCCAATGAGCTGGTGGCCAAGTATCATCCGGCGGAGATCGACGACACCCACCTCCTCTATCTCCATGCACATGGTCCCGGAGTCCTGGCCAGCCGCAAGGAGGTGCGCAACCTCGATGACCTCAAGGGGCTCAAGGTGCGGGCGACCGGCCTCTCGGCCAAGATCGTCGAGTCGCTCGGTGGTGCCGCCGTAGGCATGCCGCAACCGGAGACCTACGAGGCGCTGCAGAAAGGGGTGGTGGAGGCGACCCTCTGTCCGGTCGAGACGCTTAAGGGCTGGAAGCAGGGTGAGGTGATCAACTACGTCGTCGACACTTCAGCGGTGGGCTATACGACGGCGATGTTCGTCACCATGAACCGCAAGCGGTGGGAGTCGTTGCCAGACGAGATTCAGGAGATTTTCACTGCGACGAGCGCCGAGTGGGTGGCACGCCACGGCAACGCCTGGAATGCCGCCGATGATGAGGGGCGTGAGTTGGTGGCCGAATTGGGACGCGAGGTGATTACGCTGGAGGCGGGTGAGAGTGAGCGCTGGCGCAGCGCGACGGCACCGATATTGGCGGCCTGGCAGGTGCAGGCGGCGGCCAAGGGGCTGCCGGCAGCCGGGTTTCTGGCCGAGCTGCAGGCGTTGATCGAAGCCGCCCGTTAGAAGAGTTGCCACAGCTATGTCGCCTTTCGTTATCGGCCTGCTGGGCCTGCTTTTGATGTTGCTCCTGCTGGCGGCCAGCCTGCCGGTGGCCTTTGTGATGGGGCTGGTGGGGGTAGTCGGCTTTGCCCTGATCGCCACACCGGCAGCCGCCTCTGCCATGTTGGCGGCCGACCTCTTCGATGTCCTCTCCAACTACGGGCTGACGGTAATCCCGATGTTTGTCTTCATGGGGCAGGTCTGCTTCCATGCCGGCATCAGCCGACGCCTCTTCAGCGCCGCCTACCATTGGCTCGGTTGGCTGCCGGGCGGTCTGGCGATGGCCACGGTGGGGGCGTGTGCCGCCTTCGGCGCCATCTGCGGCTCCGGCCCCGCCACAGCCGCCACCATGGCGGTGGTGGCGCTGCCGGAGATGCGGCGCTTCAACTACGACGATGCCCTGGCCAGCGGCGTGGTGGCGGCGGCCGGCGGCCTCGGCATGTTGATCCCGCCGAGTGTCGTCTTTATCGTCTACGGTGTGCTCACAGAGCAGTCGATCGGCAAGCTCTTTCTGGCCGGCATTCTCACCGGGATCGTGGCGACGCTGCTCTTCTGCCTGGTGATTCTGGTGCAGTGTCTGCGCCAGCCGCAACGCGGGCCGGCTGCGCCGCGTTTTCCGCTCAGGGAGCGTCTCAAGTCGCTCAAGGGGGTGGTCGAGACGCTGCTGCTCTTTGCTCTGGTGATGGGAGGGATGTTCGGCGGCTGGTTTACCCCCACCGAAGGGGCGGCGGTGGGCGCGGCCGGCAGCCTGGTGGTGGCGGCAATGGCAGGCAAGTTGAGCCGGGTCATGGTGTGGCGCGCAGCGCAGGAGACGATCCGCACAGCCTGTATGGTGATGATCATCGTCGCCGGAGCCACGATCTTCGGCCACTTTCTGGCCCTGACCGAGATCCCCTCGGCGCTGGCCGGCTGGCTGGCGGCGCTGCCGCTGCCGGCCTGGATGGTGCTGCTGCTGATCGTCGGTTTCTATCTGGTCGCCGGCTGTTTCGTCGATGCCCTGGCGCTGATCATGTTGACGATTCCGATCTTCCAGCCGGTGATTCTGCAGCTCGGTTACGATCCGATCTGGTTTGGCGTGGTAGTGGTGATCGTGACGATGATGGGGGTGATCACGCCGCCGGTGGGCGTCAACGTCTACGTCGTCAGCGGCATGACGCGCGGCATTGCGCTGGAGACTGTCTTTCGCGGGGCGCTGCCCTATCTCTTCGCCCTGGCCGCCCTGATTCTGCTGCTGCTGCTCTTTCCCGGTCTGGCCACCTGGCTGCCCAACATGGTGCAGTAGCTACTCGACACGCAACATCTTGCGGCGTGGATGGAGCAGTTGGTAGAGCGTTACCAGCGCTGTCAGGGCGCAGCAGCCGGCCACGACCCAGGCGAGCCAGAAGGTGGGCAACTGCAACGTAGGCGTAACTTCGCCGCTGCTGCGCAGCCGCTGGCCATACTGCAGCGAGGCGTGAGCCGCCACCACAAAGATTACGATCTGCAGCAGGCGCATCATGATATCGACCACCAGACGCCCCCGGCGGCGCAACTTGTTGAAGAAGTATTCGATCGCCACGTGGCCCTTGAGGGCCGTCGTCAGCGGCAAGGCGGCCGCCAGCGTGACGCCGCCCGCCAGACGTACCAGATCATAAGCGCCGGCGCGCGAACAACCGGCTAGGCGCATAATGATGTCGGCACAGATGATCAGCGTCATGGCTAGGACGCCGACGCCGGCCACAGCCGCAGCCGCCAGGACCAATCCCTTGACCGGCAGCCAGATGATGGGGTCACGTCGTTTCATCGTTACCAGGGTCGGAGTGGAGTCAAGCCCTGGCACGCAGGCGCCGCAACTGCCCGGCCACCGAGGCGCGTTGCAGAGTGCTCATGCGGTCGACCAGCAGCACCGCGTTGAGGTGGTCGAGTTCGTGCTGGATGGCGCGGGCCAGCAGGCCGCGGGCGGTAATGGTGCGGCGCGCCCCTTCGAGGTCGGTATAGTCGAGCGTCACCTCATTGGCCCGTGTCAGGTGGACCGAGATATCGGGAAAGCTGAGGCAGCCCTCCTCGTCGCGCTGTTTGCCGCTGCTGGCCGTGATCTCGGGGTTGATCAGGATCAGCGGCATGGCGATGGCGGCGTTGAACTCAACGCAGTCGGGCTTCTCGATCCCCTCGGGGATGTCGATTACGCAGAGCGCCTCGGTGCGTCCGATCTGCTCGGCCGCCAGCCCGACGCCGCGGGCGGCTGCCATCGTAACCAGCATCTCCTGCACCAGCGCCCGGATTTCCGGGGTAATTTCAGTGACCGGCACGGCCTTGCGTCGCAGTGCCTCATCGCCAAAGGTGACGATCTCTGTTGTCATAGCTTTCTCCATCGCGTCGGATCGACTTCTTAAAGAGGACAGTAGAGCCGGAAACCGGATTCACGGCTGACTCTGACGGGCGGCAGCATA
The DNA here is from genome assembly GCA_964599645.1 of uncultured Lentisphaerales bacterium. GTDB lineage: Bacteria > Verrucomicrobiota > Kiritimatiellia > RFP12 > JAAYLN01 > JAAYLN01. The sequence goes on from CAZRGQ010000017.1 coordinate 3,660, forward strand.
GCGCCGCGCCACCTCCGGCCAGTTGACGACGTGCCAGAAGGCGTCGATATAGGAGCCGCGTTTGTTCTGATACTTGAGGTAGTAGGCGTGCTCCCAGACGTCGAGACCGAGAATCGGGGTGCCGCGCTGCGGGGCAACATCCATCAGGGGGTTATCCTGATTGGCCGTGGAGGTGACGAAGAGGCTGCCATCCGCCGCCACCGCCAGCCAGGCCCAGCCGCTGCCGAAGCGGGTGAGGGCCGCCTGGTTGAAACGCTGCTGAAAGAGCGCAAAGGAGCCGAAAGCAGCCTCAATGGCGGCCGCCAGCTCGCCCTCCGGCAGGCCACCGCCGGTTGGCGACATCACCTGCCAGAAGAGGGTGTGGTTGTAGTGGCCACCGGCGTTGTTGCGGACAGCGGCCGGGTGTTGGCCGGCACCGGCCAGGAGCGCTTCAAGCGGCTTGCCGGCCAGCGGCGTATCGGCCACAGCCTTGACGAGGTTGTCGAAGTAGGCCTGGTGGTGGCGGCTGTAGTGAATCTCCATCGTCTGCGCATCAATATGCGGTTCCAGCGCATCGAAGGCGTA
>CAZRGQ010000017.1:4323-40393 GCA_964599645.1 uncultured Lentisphaerales bacterium
ATCACTTCGAGGAGCGAGTCGCCCTCATCGAGGTTGATCAGGCGTACCCCCTGCGTGTTGCGGCCGATGACACGAATCTGGTCGACCGGTGAGCGCACGATCATGCCGTTGGCCGTCATCATCATGACGGCCTCCGTCTCACGCACAGCGGCGGCGGCGACAACCTGACCGTTGCGGGCTGTGGTCTGGATACCGATAATCCCCTTGCCGCCGCGGTTCTGCTCGCGGAACTCCTCAAAAGCGGTGCGCTTGCCATAGCCGTGGGCCGTGGCCAGCAGGAAGGCAGCTTCGGGATTGACCACCACCATGCCGACGACCTTGTCGTCGTCCGCCAGATTGATGCCGCGCACGCCGGTGGAGTCGCGTCCGGTAGTACGCACCTGACTGACGGCAAAGCGGATCGTCTGCCCCTGGGCGGTAGCCAGAATAACGTGGTCGTCGTTGGCCGTCTGGCAGACCTGTACCAGGCGGTCGCCCTCCTCGATGTTGATGGCGATCAATCCGTTGCGGCGGATGTTGCGGTAGCGCGAGAGGAGCGTCTGCTTGACGGTGCCGTTGGCGGTGGCGAAGAGGATCGAGTGGTCGTCGTCAAACTCACGAATCCGCATCAGGGTATTGACCTTCTCCTCCGGTTGCAGTTCAAGGAGGTTGACGATCGCCTTGCCGGTAGCGGTGCGTGAGGCCTCGGGCACCTCGAAGGCACGTTTGGCAAAGACGCGGCCAAAGGTAGTGAAAAAGAGGAGCGTATCGTGGGTTTTGGCCACAAAAAGGGTGCTGATAAAGTCCTCATCACGCGTAGCGGCCCCCATGACGCCGCGTCCGCCACGACGCTGCTCACGGTAGACGTCGAGCGCGACGCGCTTGATGTAGCCGCGGTGGCTGAGGGTCATGACGCAGGGGGCGTCGGCGATCAGGTCTTCGAGATCAACCTCGCCCTCGAGCGGGACGATGGCCGTGCGGCGTTCGTCGCCAAAGCGCTCCTTGAGGGAGAGCAGGTCGCTCTTGATCAGGCCGTAGATCAGGCCGGGATCGGCCAGCAGCGACTCCAGGTAGGCGATACGTTCGCAGATGGCAGCGTGTTCAGCCTCGACCTTTTCGCGCTCAAGGCCGGTGAGCTGATAGAGGCGCATCTCGAGAATGGCGTTGGCCTGCAGTTCGCTGAAGGCGTAGCTGGCGATCAGGGCGGCGCGGGCCTCATCGCGCGAGGCCGAGCTGCGGATCAGGCGCACAATCTCGTCGAGGTGATCGAGCGCCTTGAGGAGTCCTTCGAGGATGTGGCGGCGGGCTTCGGCCTTGCGCAGCTCATATTCGGTACGGCGGGTGATGACCTCGAAACGGTGGTCGACGTAGCAGCGGATCATCTCCTTGAGCGTGAGCACCTGCGGGCGGTTGTTGTCGATCGCCAGCATATTGGCGCCGAAGGTGGTCTGGAGCTGCGTATGTTTGTAGAGCGTATTGAGGACGATCTGGCCGATGGCGCCGCGTTTGAGCTCGATAATGACGCGGATGCCCTTGCTGGAGCTTTCGTCGCGGATATCGGAGATGCCGTCGATCTCCTTATTATTGACCATACGGGCGATATTGCTGATCAGGTTGGCCTTGTTGACCATGTAGGGCAGCTCGCTGATCAGAATATATTCGCGGTTTTTCTCTTCGCAGACCTCGGCCCGCCCGCGAATCGTCATCTGGCCGCGCCCCAGCTTGTACATCGCCTCGATCTGGCGTGTGCCGCAGATCATGGCACCGGTGGGGAAGTCGGGTCCTTTGATGTGCTCCATCAGGTCGTCGATGGTGCAGTCGCGGTGATCGATGTAGTGGATGATGCCGGCCACCACCTCGTTGAGGTTGTGGGGCGGGATATTGGTAGCCATGCCGACGGCGATGCCGGCCGAGCCGTTGAGGAGCAGGTTGGGGACCTTGGAGGGGAGCACCAGCGGCTCAACCAGCGACTCGTCGTAGTTGGGGCCGAAATCGACCGTCTCCTTGTCGAGGTCTTCCAGCATCTCCTCGGCCAGACGGTGCATGCGGACTTCGGTATAACGCATCGCCGCCGGGGGGTCGCCATCGACCGAACCGAAGTTGCCGTGACCATCGACGAGGAGGTAGCGCAGCGAGAAGTCCTGCGCCATGCGTGCGATGGTATCGTAGACGGCCTGGTCGCCATGGGGGTGATATTTACCGATGACATCACCGACAATACGGGCCGACTTCTTGTGGGGGCGCGAATAGGTGTTGGCCAGATCCTGCATGGCGTAGAGGACGCGGCGGTGAACCGGCTTGAGGCCGTCGCGGGCGTCGGGCAGGGCGCGACCGATGATGACGCTCATCGAATAGTCAATATAGGAGGTGGTCATCTCCTCTTCAATGTTGATGCGTTGCACACCGGGCGGCAAGGAGGTGGCGCTGGCGGCAATCGTGCCTTCCTCGGGGGAGGCGCTGGGGGTCTCATCGGACATACTGCGAACCTGTCTGTAAACTGTGATCGTACGGAGAGTTCCGTTACAAGGGATAATTTTTGTAGTATAGCATAATGAGACGCACAAGGCCAGCATTTTGCGGGTGGCGGGGGAGAGTAGGGTGCGATTCACAATAGTGGATGCGCACCCCGAATTCGGGGACCAGAATCCGGCACTCCCATGGAGTCTTGTTGTACAATGGCACGACTGTTGAGCAGTTGACTTCACACATCTTTGCGCTCCCCCAGTCACTGGCCCTGGGGCTGTAACAGACGTAAAGTTGAATCTGTCTAAAGCTGGCGCAGGCCGGGAGGGGGACCAAAAGTGAAAGCGATTTTTGTTTATGCCGCTTGCTCACGCGAAGCAGCGGAGCGCGAATGCGGCGCCTTTTAACCACTCGATACTACCACTCTGTGGTTGCAGCAACGGGAGGTTCACTCCGGCTCACAGCTCACAACTGACAATTCACAAATCTGGGTACGGTTATCTGCGTTGAAAAGCGGGCTGCAGGGTGTTACACTGAAGGGACATGGAGCGGAGTATGTCGAGAGAGACGAAGCACGAAACATTGAAGGTTGAAGAGCTGCCGCAGGAGATGCGCCCGCGCGAGGAGTTGGCGCGTCGGGGGGCGGCCAGCGTGGCCAATGAGATTCTCATGGCGATCATCTTGCGTACCGGCTTGCCGGGCCAGAATGTGATCGAGGTGGCGCGCGCCTTGCAGGTCAGAAGCGGTGGCCTGGAGCAGTTGGCGAAGCTGAGCTATCGCGAGATCATGGCGCTCAAGGTGGCCGGCGTCGGCAAGGTCAAGGCGATGGAGCTGGCCGCCGCCTTTGAACTGGGCCGGCGGGCAGCCAACTACAAGCCGCGGGATGAGGCGACCCTCGTAAACGATGCCCGGATTGTGTATGGCCTGCTGGCCGACAAGGCGCACCTGATGGTGGTGGAGACCTTCTGGGTGCTGCTGCTCAATGCCAAAAACCGCCTGATCGGACATCCGATCGCCATTTCGTGCGGCACGGCCGACAGCAGTCCGGCCAATCCGCGGGAGATTCTGCGCCCGGCCATCTCACATAACGCCGTCTCGCTGATCGTCGCCCATAACCACCCCTCGGGTGACCCGACGCCTTCGAGCGCCGACCTGCGGGTGACGCGGCAGTTGGTGGAGGCGGCGCGTATCATGGGCCTGCGGCTGCTCGACCATGTGATCCTAGGCCAGCCACGCCCGGGCAACCCCGGCTACTTCAGTATCCGGCAGCAGGGACTGGTGCAGTTTGAGTAGATATGGTAGAATGGTACCCTCATGTTAGCGCATTTAAGCGTCAAAAATCTGGCAATTGTCGAGGCGGCTGAGATTGAATTCCAGCCGGGCCTGACGGTGGTAACCGGTGAGACCGGCTCGGGCAAGTCGGTCCTGATCGGTGCCCTCTCGCTGCTGCTGGGCGAGCGGGCCGACAAGGGGGTGATCCGCAGCGGCGCTGCTGAAGCCGTGGTCAGCGCCACCTTTCTCCTGCCCCAGACTGCGGCCATCGACGAGGTGCTGGCGGCGGCCGGCTTGCCGCCGTGTGAAGAGGGAGAGACGCTCCTCATCCGCCGTCTGGTAGCGAGTGGCAGTGGCAGTCGCTGCTGGGTCAACGACGCCCCGGCGACGCTGCAGACGCTGCGGGCGCTCGGGCAGCATCTGGTCGACATGCACGGCCCCTACGACCACCAATCGCTGCTCTCACCCGACTATCAACTGGCGCTGCTCGATGCCTTCGGCCACTGCGAGACCCGGCGCGAGCGCTATGCCGGAAGCTATCGGACGTGGCGCGGCCTGCTGCAGGAGCGTGAGCGGCTGGCCGGCGAGAGCGGCTCACTCGACGAAGAGCGCGAACGGCTGGCCTATACCGTGGCCGAGATCGAAGCGGCGGCGCTGAGCGAGGCGGATGAGGAGGAGTTGGTGGCGCGGCACAGTGAGGCGGCCAACGCCGAGACGATTTTGAAACTGGGGATGGGGGTGACGCAGGCGCTGGATGGTGACGAGGGGTCGGCCCAGATGGCGCTGGGGATGATGCAGCAGCAGCTTGGCGAGATGGCCGAGCTCTGGCCGGAGGCGGCGGAGTGGCAACAGGAGACGCGTTCGCTGATCGTGCAGTTGCAGGAGCTGGGACGTACTATCAACGCCCGCTTGCAGCGCATCGAAGCCGATCCGGGGCTGTTGGCGCAACTCGAAGAGCGCATGGGGGTGGTACAGCGCCTCAAGCGGCGCTACGGTGGCAGCGTGGCGGCAGTTCTGGCGACGCTGGCCGAACGGAGCGCCCGTCTGGCCGAACTGGAGAGCCGCGGCGAGCGGCTGGCAGCGCTGGAGGGCGAGATCGCCGCCGCCTGCCGGGCGATGCAGGCGTCCGCCGCACATCTGCGGGAGGAGCGCAGCCGCGCCGCTGAGCGGCTGGCACGGGCGATTACACGGGAGTTGCGTGACCTCGGCTTTGCCAAGTCGGCTTTTGAGGTGATCCTGACAGAGCGTGAGCCGGTGGCGAGCGGTTGCGACAACGTCACCTTCCGCTTTGCCCCCAACCCGGGTGAGCCGGCTGCAGCCCTGCGCGAGATCGCCTCGAGCGGCGAGATTTCGCGCGTCATGCTGGCCACTAAATCGGTGCTGGCCGAACACGACTCGATTCCGGTGCTGATCTTCGACGAGATCGACGCCAATGTGGGCGGCGAGATCGGACGGGCGGTCGGGCGCAAGTTGCGGGCGCTGGCCGCCACGCATCAGGTGGTGGCCATCACCCATCTGGCACAGGTGGCGGCCTATGGCCAATGCCACTTCGCCGTGTCCAAAAAGATTCAGGGGCAACGCACCGTTGCCACGATTACGACGGTGGAGGGCGACGACCAGCGAGCCGCCGAGTTGGCCCGCATGTTGGGTGGCATCGATCTCTCGCACCTCTCACTCGACCATGCACGCGAGATGCTCCATACCTGCCAGGAGGAGGCTTCATGAAGGTTTTAATTATCGGCGCCAACGGTCAGTTGGGGCGTGACTGCCAGGTGGCGCTGGCGCCTGATCACGAGTTGGTCTGCCTCGACCTGCCGCAGTTTGATCTCACCAGGCGCGAGTCGGTTGAGGAGTGGTTGCAGCGGGTGGAGCCGGAGGCGGTGGTGAATTGTGCCGCCTATACGGCGGTGGACCGAGCCGAGAGCGAGCCGGAGTTGTGCGAGCTGGTCAATGCCACAGGGCCGGCGCTGCTGGCCGCTGCGTGTGCCGCTCTGGGCACCAAGCTGATCCATATCTCGACCGACTACGTCTTCGACGGCAGCCTGCCGCTGGGGCAGGCCTACCATGAGAGTGACCGGCCCAACCCCGTCAGCGTCTATGGCCGCACCAAGCTGGCAGGCGAAGCGCCGGTCTTGGCCTGGCGTGAGGGGGCGGTCTTGCGCACCGCCTGGCTCTACGGTGCGAGCGGCCCCAACTTTCTGCTGACGATGTTGCGCCTAGCCCTGCGGCGTCCGGCGCAACCGATCCGCGTCGTCGACGATCAATACGGCGCACCCACTTGGTCGGGACGGCTGGCGCGCCAAATCGCCCGCCTGCTCGAAGAGTGGCAGCCGGGACTCTACCATGCCACGGCGCTGGGAGTGACCACCTGGTATCAGGTGGCACAACGTTTTCTGGAGCGCATGGAGGTGGAACATGAGTTGCTGCCAATCACGACAGCCGACTATCCCACGCCGGCGCGCCGCCCGGCCAACTCGGTGCTGGCGCATGACAATCTAACCCGCAACGGCCTCGATGTGATGCATCCCTGGGAGGTTGACCTCGACGCCTTTACCATCCACCAGCGCCAGGAGTGGCTGAGGAGAGTGCAAGCATGAGACGTAAATTCAAAAATCTGATTGTGACCGGTGGCTGCGGCTTTATCGGCAGCAACTTTATCCGCTACCTCTTTGAGCAGACCGACTTTGAGGGACGTATTATCAACCTCGACCTGCTGACCTACGCCGCCAACCCCGACAGTCTGGCCGATATCGCTGCGCAGTATGGCGCACGTTACACGCTGGAACGGGCCGATATCCGCGACCGTGAGGCGTGCGCAGCCATCTTCGACAAGTATGAGGCGGATGGTATCTGCCACTTTGCCGCCGAGTCGCACGTCGACCGCTCGATTGTACGCCCCGACGACTTCGTCGAAACCAACATCGTCGGCAGCTACAACCTGCTGCAGTTGGCCCGCGAGCGCCAGGAGCGGATCAAGCTCTTCCACCACGTCAGCACCGATGAGGTCTTTGGCAGCCTGGGTGCGACAGGACTCTTCAGCGAGACGACGCCCTACGCCCCCAACAGCCCCTACTCGGCCTCCAAGGCGGCCTCCGACCATCTGGTGCGGGCCTACCATGAGACTTATGGCCTGCCGGTGACAATCAGCAACTGCTCCAACAACTACGGCCCCTATCAGTTCCCCGAAAAGCTGGTGCCGCTGATGATTTTGAATGCCCTTGAAGGAAAGGCGCTGCCGGTCTACGGCGACGGCCTGCAGGTGCGCGACTGGCTCTACGTCGACGACCACTGCTCGGCCATCTGGGCGGTGATGGGGCGTGGCACCCTGGGGCGGGTCTACTGCGTCGGCGGACGTTGCGAGAAACCGAACATCGAAGTGGTGCACCGTATCTGCGACCTGGTCGATGAACATGCCCCCGTGCTGCCGGGCGAGGCCGCGCGGCGCTCGTTGATCACCCACGTCAAGGATCGTCTCGGCCACGACAGGCGTTATGCTGTCGACAGCAGCCGCATCGAGCAGGAGCTGGGATGGCGTCAGGCCGAGACCTTTGAGAGCGGTTTCGAGAAGACGGTCGGGTGGTACCTCTCCAACACCGCCTGGGTGGAGCGGGTGCGTAGCGGCGCCTATCGCGACTGGATCGCCCAGAACTACGAACAGCGTTGAACGGAAGCTTATGAGACAGAGGCCAACACCACGTTTCCCCTGGGCAACGCTCCTGCTGCTGCTCATCTTTCTGGCATTGGCCTGGCTCAACTTTGCGCCGGCCCTGCGTCAGGAGTGGTATCGGCTGGAACGCCGTCTGAAGCAACGGCAGAGTCGGCTCACAATATCGCAACAGACGTCAACACCCCGCTCGATTACGGCACCGACGCTCGATTTGAGCCTGGGTGTGGCGAGCAATGAGACCGCCTTTACCACCGACGAACGCAACACGATCGCCATCTACCGGGCGGTATCGCCCTCGGTAGTCACGGTGGTGAACCGCACCTACGTGCGCGATCTCTTCAGTTGGGAGCTGCGTGAAGTGCCGCAAGGGACCGGCTCCGGCTTTGTCTGGGACGCCGCAGGCCATATCATCAGCAACTTCCACGTTGTGCAGCAGGCACGTGCCATTACGGTGATCTTCAGCGATGGCACCAGCTTCCCGGCCAGGGTGGTGGGAGTAGCGCCCGACTACGACCTGGCGGTCTTGCAGATCGAAGCCCCTGCTGAACGCCTGGTGCCGGTTCACTGCGGCACATCGCGCGATTTGCAGGTGGGGCAGACGGTGCTCGCCATCGGCAACCCCTTCGGCTTCGACACCACGCTGACGGTCGGGGTGGTCAGCGCGCTGGGGCGCTCAATCACTTCGGTAACAGAGCGCAAGATCAACGACATGATCCAGACCGACGCCGCCATCAATCCCGGCAACTCGGGAGGTCCGCTGCTCAACTCACGCGGGCAGTTGATCGGTGTCAACACCGCCATCTTCAGCCCGAGCGGCGCCTATGCCGGTATCGGTTTTGCCGTGCCGGCCGATACGGTAGCACGGGTGGTGCCGCAGTTGATTGTGCGCGGCAAGGTGAGCCGGGCCGGTCTGGGGGTGCAACTGCTGCCCGACCACGCTGCGACCCGCTTTGGGATGCAGGGAGCCGTCATCTTTAACGTCCTGCAGGGAAGCAGCGCCGACCGGGCCGGTCTGCGCGGGTTGCGTCAGACGCTGGATGGGCGTCCGCTGCTGGGCGATGTGATTGTCTCGTTTGACGGGCGTCCGGTAGCGACGGTTGAAGACCTCTTCCGCGAACTGGATCAACGTCAGCCTGGTGAAGTGGTGCTTCTGGGCTGTCTACGGGATAGTCAGCGTCGTGAGCTGGAGGTGACGCTGCAGGAGGTTGAGTGAGCCCACCCTGATTTGCGGGAGATGCTCACTCAGCAGCCGTTGGCACCAGCACACGCCAGGCGACGGGCACATCAAACCCCTTGGCCTGGAAGTAGAGGTTGCCATCGCGGTAGCCATCCGGCGGTGCCGGCGGGGTGGCTCCTGCCGGCGGCAGTTCGAGACGCGGCCGCATGATCGGCGTGGCTGCCGCCGCTGTGGCGGTGGCACGGCTGCCGGATGGCACAGTTTCGGGGGCGGTCTGTGCGACAGCCTCTGTTACCGGCGCAGCGGCAACAGCAGGCGGCGGTGCGGCCGCAGCCACCTGTTTTTGCGGTGGTGTCGCCGGTGTGGCACTTGCGGCAACAGTGGCGGCTGGCGCCGCAGGAGCGGGAGCCGGCCGCGCCAACTCCTGCCGCAGCCGCAGATTGTCCTGCTGCAACTCGGTCAAGGCAAGACTCATCTGCTGCAGGGTTGCGGCGAGGGCCTCTTGCCGCTCGTCACCGGCTGGCGCTGCCGCCACTGCAACCGGCGCTGCCACCGGTTGTGTCTCCAGCCGTTGCCAGAGCTTCGTCTGGTTCTCCCGCATGAAGTTGAAAACCAGTGCGCCGGCTCCCAGCAGGACCGACATCAAGACGACGATGATAGCGACAAAGAGCGAAGTCACCAGCACGATGCGCTGTCGCGCCCGGCGACGCTCCGACTCCAGGTAGTCCTGAAACGCCTTGAGTACCGGGAAGCTATCGGGACCCGACTGGGTCGCAGCATCATGCAGCGAAACGAGCGCCGTGGTGGCATCGATATCAGGTGGTTGATCATCGTGCGGCAACGGCGGCAGGCCGGCCGCCGCCTGCATGCGGGCTGTGGCCGTACCACTCACCGGTTGTTTTGGGGGAATGTCGCTCATCGGCTGTAATACCTTGTCTGCTCTCCATCATAGCGCAACTGCCCCTCTATGGTAAACTCAAAAACAAGGGTTTAACGGCAGGGCAAAGCATGGTAAGTTATTGGAACTTTGAAGCGAGAATTGGGATATGACAATTACTATCCTGTCTGAAAACTGTGCCGCCGGACGCGGCATCGCCGCTGAGCATGGCCTCTCCTGCTGGCTGGAACATGCAGGCTTTAGACTGCTCTTCGATACCGGACAGGGCATGGCCCTGACCAATAACGCTGCGACACTGGGGCTCGATTTGGCCACACTGGATGCCGTGGTTTTAAGCCATGGCCACTACGATCACACCGGCGGTCTGGGCGGCGTGGTGGCGCAGTTGCCCGCTGCGCCGGCACGGCCTCTGCCACTCTATGCCCATCCCGGCGTGATACGCGAGCGTTACCGGATTCGTGAAGATGGCAGCAGCAGCATGGTCGGCATGCCGCCGGAGGTGGCAGACTTGCTCACTGATCCGCGTCTACAGCTCTCTTTTGCGGTGGGTCCGCAGGAGGTTGCCCCCGGGATCATGACAACGGGCGAGGTGCCGCGGCGTCATGCCGAGGAGCAACAACAGGAGCTGTTTGCCTTTGACGCAGCGGGAACGCAGCCTGATTTGATACCCGATGATCAGGCCGTTGTGATTACCACGCCGGCAGGCAGTGTCGTGTTGCTGGGCTGCACCCACGCCGGCGTGATCAATACGCTTGATTATGTCTTGGAGCTGACCGCCGGCGCTCCGCTGCGGCTTGTGGTGGGTGGACTGCACCTGCGCAGCGCCACTCCGGAACAACTCGAGTGGACAGTGCGACAGTTGCAGCGTTTTGCCATTGGGCGTCTGATTCCACTGCACTGCACAGGCTATGAGGCCACCGCCCGGCTACGGGCAGCTCTCCCTGACAGCTTTGGCACGGCTACAGCCGGCACAGTTTTAAAATGTCCATCGTGAAACGAGGATGGCCATGCGCGGCGAGCGCGTACCCGCCAACGAGCATGAATTTAACGTTCCCTGCCCCTTGCAATCTGCAATGGAGCCCGGCACCGGCTTGACACCTCACCGCACAATCAACACCGTGCCCGTCTCGGGAGCAATCGTGAGCGTCCCTGCGGTATAGAGCTCGTCGGTCAGCCACTTGCCTCCGGCGGGCAGCTCCAACTCGTCAAATGTCCCGCTTATGCTGCCGCCGTTGCTCCAGGCGATCAACTGATAGGTGGTCTTGCGCACGGGACGATAGCCCTCAACCCACTCCACCTTGAGGGTACCGCCCTCCAACTCCAGACCGCTGTTGTTGAGCAGCAACTGCCCATGCTCTGCCGTCGTATCACCGCCGAGCTTGAAGGCCAGACTGCTGGCCGGTCCGTTGATGATATGGTCGCAGTTAACGAATGAGAGCACACCGCCCGGTGCCCCCGGCGCAATCGTAGCGCCGTTATTCTGTATCCACAACTCGCCGCCGGTAGTCCCCACGTAAAAGCGGCCCACGCCGGCAATCACACCTGCATTTAGTGTGGTGCTATTGCCAAATCCCTTATATGCTGTACTGAAGTCAAGCTTGCCGTCGGCGAGAGTGATCATGCTGTCACCACTCATCGTGATGGTTCTGACCACGATAGCGCCGCCATCCCTTGCCACCACGCGGCCTCTGCTGCTGGTGCCGCCGATCGTCACATTTTTACAATCAAAAGAGGCACCGCTGCCGACCACCTCGACAGTGGCATCAGCGCCGCTAGCAACTCCCACCTCTGTGGAGGCACCCGTCATGCCGTAGACCGCGCCGGTACTGATCAGCATCGAACCGTGCACCAGCGCCAGCTTGTAGAAATCGGTTGTTGTGCCACTACCATCGAGGTAGATGTTGCCCCGCTCCTGACCGGCACGTCCCATAGTAAGGGTGCGAAAGACGTGCAATTTGCCTCCTGCTGCGGCTCGCATACTGCCGCCGTAGAGGTTCACGGTCACACCATAGAAGAGCGATCCGCTGCCGCTGACGTCGGCCAGCGGGAACTCCCCGGCAGCATCATGTCCTATCAGGTTGACAGTACTCCGCACCGGATCAGAGCCGAAATTTGCCTTGGCACCGGCCGTAATTTTGAGACCGCCCGACCTGACCCGCAGATGAGAGCCGTCCAGTCGTGTCCGGGCACCGGTCACATGCAGCAGGGCGTTGCTCTTGACATAGGTTGAGCTGCTGGTGGCAGTTGCTTCGCTCAAGACCCCCATCGTGGCGACTGTCGCGCCACTGTTGGTGACCACTGCCACGGCGTTGCTCTCAGCTACCAGAGCCCAGTTGTCGTAACTCGTCCCGGCAGTGTAGTTCAAAAATGGCAGTGGGCAGCCATTGAGATCGAGTTCCACTGGGCCACCCGCAAAGCGCAATGAGTTGATAGTCAGGCGCGGCTCGCTCAGATAGATGCTGGCCGGCACAGCAGCCAGCACAGCGGTATCGTTGGTGCCCGGCACGTCGAGCTGATCCCAGTTATCTTTGACCATAAAGTCGCCGCCGGCGGCATTGGTCCAGACGTGGTCGAGCGCCAGATCGGGTGGCTTGACATAGGGCGCCACACTGATCGTGCCATCGAGGTAGAGATTGTCGAGCGACCAGACTCCGACCTCCGGCAACTCGATCACGTCGAAAGCGCCGCTGTGCGTCGCCCAGTCGAAGAGTTTGAGCGTCGCTCCATTCGTCGGTAGCTCGCAGCCAAAGGCGTCATAGGCCAACTCCAGTCTGCCGGCCAGATGCAGGTGCGCCGCCGGTGCCCGCAGGCTGCTGTTGGTGAAGCTGCCAAGCGTACTCTCCAGCGCCAGCGTAATGCGGCTGTCAGCCGTATTGCTGACAATCCCGAAACCGCTGACCTGCAGCGCGTGGCTGTCGCGCAGCGCAACCGAGAGGTTGCCACCCTCGCTCAGGAGCAGCCCCGGGGTTGTGCTCAGGCTGACCAGCTCGCCAGTACCGCTGATCACGCCATCCTCCTCCAGCAGCAAACTGCCCGTTGTCGTTGTCAGGTGCCCCTCCTGTAGCGCGACTACGCTGTTGGTACTGAGAGTGATAGCGGCCGCTGTGACGGCAACCCCCTCGGTAAGCGTCAGTTGCGCGGTTGGTGCCAGACGCAGACGTGGCGTCGCCGCATCGGCGCTGCCATCGCCGCCAACTACGCCACCAGCCTCACCGCTGTTGCGTAGCGTCAAGCTGCTTGCCGGCCCCAGCTCCAGCCCCTGCCAGCCGCCGGGCCAGGCTCCGGCCGTGCCGTAGACTGCCAGATCAAAGCCGGCCAGCTCCAGTGTCATCACCCCATTGGAGACGGCGAGCGTATCGACTCCGGTATTATCCTGCAATTCGATGGGGTCGGCCAACGTACCGCTCAGAATCGCCGCATCGTCGTCGGTTGGCGGCCCTCCCTCTGGCACCCAGAAGGGAGCAACGTTGAAGAGGCCGCCATTATGATAACTCCAGGTAAAGAGCTCCTCATCACGCTCCTCATACTCCACCACCTCCAGCGTGCCGGCACTGTAGAGCGCGGTCGCCGACCACATCAGCCCCTCATTCAACTCCGGCAACAAGACGAGATCAAAACTGCCGACCACCGGTGAGGTGTTGAACTCAAAGATTTGGAAGCTGTCACCCAGCTCAGGTTCAAAGCCGTCTCTCAATTTCACCTCCAGTGTACCACCCAGGTGGACACGGCTGTTGACAAAGGCGAGCACATCATACTCGCTGGCCGAAGCCAGCTCGATTTCGACAACGCCGGTGGGGCTGTTGGTAAAGGCGCCGGCTGTCTTGGTCGACTTGCCCCAGCCCTGCAGCGTCAACTTGCCGACCGGCAAGCCCGGTGCCACCACTCCGCCAGCATCGTTTAGTAGGATGTCATATTGATCGGCCTTGATGTAGGTGCTGGCCACTGTGCCGACCCCCTCAATGCGCCCGCCCCTGTTGCGGCAGGGAGTAGAGCCCGAGGCCCAGTCGGCTCGCAAAGTTGCGTTTTCGACTCTGATGACGCCCCCGGCCCGCATCTCAAAGTAGCGCACTGTGGCAATGGCGCTGTCGGCTACCCACAAGATACCGGTGGCGTTGTTGTAGCTGCCATTACAGATCGATACATTCTTGGCACGCAGGGTGGAACCGGCGCCCGTCACCAGGAGCTGTCCGAAGGCGTTGTTGGCGTTGGCAATACCGACATTGTCAGTCGCAGTAGCGCCATCTTGTACCGTCATATAGCCCGTAGCATTGGCACCCCCAACCACAATAGAGTAGTGCTCGGTCTTCGTGTTTTTGCCTGCGATCACGAGCTTACCGCTGGTGCCGCTGGTGCCAATATATGACTCACGGAAGCTTTCAACTTGTGCCCCATTGGTAATGACCATGGTGGCGTTCTGCAAATTCCTGAACGTATCGTAATAGTATGAGCCGGCCCCATCCACCAAGAGCACAACATCGTCGCTGCTGCTACCCTGATAGATCGAAGTTTCACGTGCCTTGTCTTGCCCCAAAGTCATTTTGGCACCATGCAAGATATGTAGCTTGCCGCCGATCTCTGTCCTGACATTCAACCCTTCGACAACCGTATTGGGACCACTTAGATTCAACATGCCGCCAGCATCGATGTAATAAGAGATGCTGTTGGCCTTGGCGATATCGTCAACGCGCTTGTCCAGCCCCGGGATTTTGCCACCGGACACCGAGCTGGTGATGACGAGGCTCGATTCGGCTCCTACTGCCAGCGCCCAGTCAGCATAGGGCGTCGTATATTTGTACCGCAGCAGTTCGAGGCTGCGGCCGGCGAGATCGAGCGTATGGGCGCCGCTCCCGGCCGCCGTCTTGAGCGCGAGGAGCGAGGTGTCGTCATCAAGCACGATCGGTGCCGCCGCATCCTCGGCGAGGATGGCGATATCGTTTGTCCCCGGTGGCCCACCCACCGGGGTCCAGTTGACGCTATCGAGAAAAGCGCCCCCCGCCGGATTGTCCCAGGTAAAGTCGGTGGCCTGCAGCAGGCCTGTCGTCATGACTGCGAGCGCAGCCACTATCGTCAGGCGTCCGTAGTGCATTTTTATCTCCCGGCTGTTGCTTGTGGTTGCCGCCGCTACTCTTGCGGCAACATCTTCTGGATGATCCCGGCGACACCGCTCAGCCCCATATAGTGCCACGCATCGCAGCGGGCAGCGGTACCATCTTTGAAAAAGACTGTAAAGAGACCCTTCTTCTCCCAGCGCGACCAGTCGACCCGCGCCACTTCACTCCAGGGGTAGTCACCCCCGAAACCGCTGCCATGCAGTCCTGCAGCATCAGCCTTGAAGAGACGCCGCCGTTTGGCAAGCACAACACCAGCGGCCAACAGCCCCAGCGCCAGTGCTACGGCAGCCTGGATAAACTGCGCCCGCAGCTCCTCGCGGTTGTAGAGCGGCCGGTTAAAGAGCTGGTTCAAGGCGGCTCGCTGCTCTCCCAGCGCGGCATCAAAGGCCGCCGGGTCGGTGGGGAGGCGCAACTTGTCGATCTCACGCACCAGTTTGCGCGGCGGTTTGGTGCCCGCCTCACTCTCAAAGAGGCGTTCCAAGGCCGTCGCCTCGGTCAGATCACGCAAGAGCCACGCCTCGGCCGTCAGGTTGGCCGCCTGCAGCGCCGGCGCAAGCTGCTGCAAGGTACGATTGAGGCGTGGCCAGGCGACCATGCCGTCGTAAACCGACCATAGCGCCAGGGCACACATCATCACGCCGACGCCGAGCATGCGCCGCGCATAGTCAGGATTTAATCTCGCCACAGCTTCCATAAGTTGCCATTTTGGCGATTCTGCCACTATTTGGCAACAAGAAAATTTGCGGAAAATTTGCGGAGGGTCGCCGCGTCGCCGCAGGTGCGCTCCACAATAGTGGATGCGCACCAGAATTCAGGAGCCATAATCCGGTATTCCAAATGCTGTGACAGATGCGGAGCTTTTTAACCACTCGCTGCTACCACTCTGTGGTTGCAGCCACGGCCTCGGCATAGAAGATGCTGTCACGTTATCCGTCTCTCTAACCGACCGTTGACGTGACCGATGTACCGTACCCTACAAACCACCCTCTTAAGCCTCTTGCTGCTGGCCAACAGCGCCGCATTGGCGTTGGACAGCAGCAACGAGGTTGCTCTTGCCACGACGCCTCTTCCGCCGTTGCCGATCTGGACCAATCTCCTGGTGATCACGGCCAATGAGGCGCTGGCCGAACTGCCCATCGCATGGAGTGACCGTGGCACACCACTCCGTTTGACGGCTGCCGACGGCAGCCAGGCGCTTACCTGCCATCTGCGCCAACGGCGCAGCTCTATCGAGTGGCAGACTCCGCCACGTTGCGACCACCCCTTTGAGGCCTCGATCGTGGCCACGATGATGCTGCCCAACACTAACGCGGTGGCACTGCTGGAGGTGCGCCGCTCACGGCAGCGCTGCCACCTCTACGTCGATGGCCAACCGGCCCTCAGCTTTGCCGACATCTGGGATGGCGACCTCGTTGTAGCCACCGCTGCCGCCACCCACCATGAGACAGAAGAGGAGAGCTTTGTACAGCGCCTCGGCCCCTTTCTCTTTGAGGATGACTTCCTGATCGACAAAGAGGCTCCTGAGGCCCTGCAGTTGTGGTCACAGTTGAGCGGGACCTGGGGACTGCATGCCGTCACCGGCACGACTGTCCGGGCGACCGATGACCGCAAGTTGAAGCGCTATCCCACCCCTGAACGCAGCCCCAACTTCTACAGCCTCATTGGCGAAGGCAGCCGCGCCATGATCGTCGCCGGTGAACCCTGCTACGGCCACTATCGCTACCGCGCCTCGGTACAACACAACACCGGCACCAATGGTCTCCTCTTCCTGATGCGTGACGAAGGGCCAACAGGGGGCCACGCCTTCACGGTACAGACCAATCCCGACAACAACCGCCTCATCTTCGCCCTCTGGCGCGGCACCGACCCCGCCACCGGTCTGGGACGCCTCGTCGAGGCAGTGCAAACCGACCTGCTGCCGGGACAGTGGCTCATGCTGGAGGTGCAGCTCTTTGACGACCATCTCGCCTGTTTTGTCGATCAGATCGAAGTTATCCGCCGCCGCCTGGCGCTCCCTCCGGGCGGCATGTTCGGCCTCTACAGTGATGCCCCGGGCGGCACCCGCTTTGATGATGTCCATGCCGCCACACACGATGAAATCGTCGTACTTAACAGCGCCAGCTTCACCCCCTGGCTGCGACACACCAGCGGCGCGCTGGAGAGCGTCGCCGGTCTGCCGCAAGGAGTCAGCAGCAGCGACGACCCCTTCGCAGTAACAGAGCATTGGCTGAAACGTTCAGCTACCAACCGCAGCAGCCGTATCATCGGCGCCACCAACGATACCCCTCGCCGCATCACCACTACCATCGTGCCCGACTCCCCCCGCTGGCAAGCCGACCTGATTGTCGGCTGGCAGGGAAGTAGCCGCCCCCACTATCGCCTGACTACGACACGCAGGACCGACGTCCTCGCTGTCGCCTTGCAGCAATGGTCTCCCGATGGTACCATCACCACACTCGACACCACGACCCTGCCGCTACCTGCCACAGGGGGAGTCGAACTCAGCCTCGATGCCACCGGCGGCTACGAGCTGGTGGGTCGTATTGCCGGACGTGCCGTCGTCTGGAGCCCCATCGCCACCCCCGCCAGCGGCGCAGCCGGTCTGGAACTCGGCACAACTACCCGTGCCGCCCTGACCCTGCCGCAACTGAGTGGCGCCACTCCACGCCTGACTGATCGCTTCGAGAAGAACAATATCTACGTTACCGACCCCTTTATGCGCCACTGGGCCTCACCCGAGGGGCAGTGGCTGGAGTATCCCGACGAGCAGCTCGCCTGGTACAAGAGTGATGTCCTGCGTCAGGTTGAGCTCCATGTGCCGGCCGTCGATGCGACGACGCTCCACCTGCTGGTGCCGGAGGGCAGCACCAACGGCTGGCTGCAGGTAGGCGTCACCAACAACCAGCTCTATCTGACGCAGCAGCTCACCACCTGCAGCAATCTGACGCAGCAGTTGCCGCTGCAGCTTTTCCCTGCCACGCAACCCAAAGCCGACGGTCCCAAATACCACTTTTACACCGCCCGTCTGCTCGACTCCATCTTTACCATCGGCTGCGAAACCGGCCTCCTGGCCCGCTGTCGCCTGCCCGACCCGCTACCCGGCAGGCGCATGTTCCTGCAAGGCATGAAGACAGCGGAGCTGGGCGTTACCCGCGTTGAGCGTGAGCCGGTTCTCGACTGCCTCTTCACCGAATCGCTCCACGACTGGAACATCGGCTCAGGCAGTTGGGAGGTGATCAACCGCTTCCAATGCTACCCCGACTGGTCGCACATGAATGGTGAAAGCAGCGACTCCCTCGCCACTCTCTGGTCAAAATATCGAGTCAGTGGCGACTTCAGCCTCGAATTCTTCGCCGGCATGCGTCATGGCTGGTACAACCGCGTCGGCGATCTCAATCTCACTGTGATGAACAGCAGCGAATCGACCGGCAGCGGTTACACGCTGACGACCGCCGGCTGGGACCCAGATGAGTCGCAGCTCTGGTCGCGCCTCTTCCGCAACGGCCAGCTCATGGCCCGCAGCGACCTCTATACCACCCCCCGCATCCGGGCCGGCAACCAGCGTCGTGGCTACGAGCCCCTGGTACAGGCCGGACGCGATGTCCACGGTGCCTGGTATACGTTGCGCCTGCGGCGCGTCGCCGATCGCCTCACCTTCGATTTCGACAACCAACGCATCCTCGACGTCACCGATCCCGAGCCGCTCGCCAGCGGCAACTTCGGCATCTGGACCTATCGCAATTCGATGATGGTGGCCCGCGTCCGTGTCACCGCCGACAAGATCGAACCACGCCGCTTCGCCTTCAGCCCGTTACGCTACCTGCCGCCCCCCCCCGCCACGCCTGCCGCGGACGCACCCGCCCACAACCTCACCGTCAACGGCTGGCCGCTGCAACTCCTGCAACCCTCTCTCTGGTATACCGACGATGCTGCCGGTCACACACGCCTTACCTTCCGCCATACCACCACCAAGCCGGAGCTGGTGGTTCACTCCGCCCAGGGCGGCGGCTCCTTCCTGGCGCACGCCGACCTGCCCGACATCCCCGCCGCTTCGCTTCTTGGCTGGCGCTTTGAGGTGGCACGCCATCCGGAGGCACGCTTTAACCTCGAATATCTCCTCGGCGAGGGCAGCGGCGAGAAGTTTACCCCCATCGAAGCGCTCTCCTTCGGCATCTGCGGCAGCGATGAGGAGCGCGGCCCGCGCCGTCTGACCGGCCGCCTCAGCCGCCCCCCGGCGGCCACACCTGAGGCTGCCACCGAGCCGGTCTGGAGCAGTGTCACGGCCTGGCTGCCGGTGGAGGCTGCCAGCGGCAACCTCCAGGTGCGCCTCGAAGGCTTCGGCAACCTCCAGCCGAGCGACATTCAGCAAGGTCTGCTGGGTAACCCGCCCGGTGCCTGGTACGCGATCCGCAACCTCTCGCCGATCTACCACAACGCGCCGGAGTTTGCCAATCAGGGCGAGCTCGACCTGCAGCCGCTGCTCAGCAAGATCAAGAGCGCCCCCGCCGCCCGCCTCAACTCGCTGGAGGTACCGCCCGAGATCGACCCCACCCGACCGCAACTCCTCTGGGGCGTCTCGCCCGGCAGCGAACTGGCGCTCCTTGCCCGCCCGGCACAGCGTCCGCCCCACAGCCTGCGCGTCGTCTCGACGCTCCCCTGGCCCAACCGCCTCCTCACCAACCGCAACGTCAAGCTCAACGACCAGCCCGTCGCCATCACCTGGCTCGATCACAATGAACTGGTGGTCCCCCTGCCGCGCACCGACTTCACCACCAACGACTCGCTGCGTCTCTCGCTCGATCTCAGCGACGGCCGCACCTTTACCCAGATGCTCCCCGTCAGCCAGTTGCTGGCCGAGTTCGACAAGCGCCCCACACCACCGCTCCTCATCAGTCTCGACCTCACCAACTTCCCCGCCTGCTACCAGAGCTTCGAGTCACGCGCCGTCAATCCCGAAGAGTTCAAGGCAGCCGCCCTCCCCTACATACGTTTCGATGACCCGCGTCAGGGCAGCTACCTCCGCTTTGCCAACAACGGCAAACCGGGCCGCCTCCACGGCCTCCTGGCCCGCAACTACGACCTCGCCCGCTGGCCGCTGCTCCAATTCCGCTATCGTGGCGACCCCATGGCCGCCATCTCACTGCGAGCCGGCAACCACGGCTTTATCAGCTTCACCGAAGAACACCCCCAGGCCACCGCCGTGCTCCAGGCGCCCAAAGCCCGGGTCGACCACGTCTGGCACACCTGGATCGGAGAACTCGCAAGCCACACCTACTCACGCCCCGTCACCGCCGGCTACCGCCTCGAACCCTCTCCCATCCACCTCGGCTCCTTCCACTCCGTCGACCAGACCGGACGCTACAGCACCTTCGATATCGATGATCTCGCCGCCGGCCCCGTCCTGCCCACCGGTCAGCCCCTGCTCTTCCGCGCCAACTACTACGCCACCGCTCCCCTCTCAAACTTGCAGTACAGCGTCGTCAGCGGCGCCACCCCCTGGGAACAGCGCCCCGCCGCCGAGCGCGAAGCTGCCACCTGGCACGCCACCGGCAACAACACCTGGACCGAGTTTGCCACCGACGCCCTGGCCGACGGGATCCACCACCTCATCCTGCGTGCCTGGACCAGCACCGGGCAGCAGTCGCTCCCCAGCGACCTCCCCTTCATGATCGATCGCAGCCCCGCCCTCATCACCTCGCAGGTGGCCCCCACCGACCGCCTCAACGGCACACTGCTGCGTCTCAACTTTGATGGCCAGGGGGCTCCACCGCTGATGGAGACGCTGCAACTCACCTGCGACGGCCAGCCCTTCAACTTCTCCCGCGACAGCACCAGCCTCGTCCACTTCAGCACCAACGGCATCACTCTCGATCTCAACTGGCCTCTCCTGCTGCGTGAGGAGATTCAAAAGAGCAGCAACGGCAAGTTCTTCTCCTTCCGTTGCGAAGGTCTCCGCGACGCCGCCGGCAACAGCAGCCTGCCGCACCAGACAGCGGTCAAGGTCGACTACGCCAGCGACAAAGAGCCCCCCACCTGGCCCGACCCCGTTGCCCCGACCAACGCCTTCTGGTGGGCGCCCAAGCTCCCCACGCCCAACGCCCTCTTCACTATCAACCGTGGCCTGAACGTCGGGCACGAACGGGTCGATCAGGCTTCGCACGTTACGCTCAAGGCCGCTGGCAAAGGAGGCATGGTAGGCCGCATCTACAACAATCCCAACTGGGTGATCGACAACCACCGCTACCTCGCCCTCAGCCTGCGCCTCGCCCCCGCTACAAAGCCGAGCACCAACGAGGTGATCGCCGAAATCCGTTTCCGCCCTGCCAAGCTGCCGCGTGGCGTCCGTGCCGAGCGCGAAGGCAGCTTCTTCCTGCCGCTCACCCGCAAAACGGCCGCCAATCAGACTACCCTCTTCGGCAACTTAAAGTGGGAGGCGGGGCATTGGAACGACCTGATCATCGACGTCGCCGCCTTTCTGCAGCAGGCCAGCGGCAGCAATGAGCCATTTGAACTGCGTGAATTCAACATTGTCCTGCCCCCGGCCTCCGACCTCCTCCACGTGCGGGCCGCCGCCATCATGGCCCCCTGGGCCGCTACCGATCTCTTCACCTTCCGCGCTTACGACGCCAGCGGCATCGCCGGCCTCTTCTGGCAGGGCAACGGACAGGCGCCCCACACCGCCATCCGCCCCGCCTTCGTCAAGCTCCCGGCCGACGACCCCGTCTGGATGAAGATAACTATCCGTGACCGCGCCGGCAACAACTCGCTCCCCTTCCTGCTGCCGCTGCCGCCGCAACCTGCGCCCACTATCAACCTGCCACTCTCAGAGCCGTGGCAGTAACTCCACTCTACAGACCATGAAACGCATCACGATCCCCTTCCTCGACGCCAATATCGTCGACGTCACCATCACCACCTGGCACAAGGAGCCCGGCGCCTCCATTACCGCCGGCGAAGCGATCGCCGAACTCACCACCGACAAAGCCGCCTTTGAACTCGAAGCCCCCGCCGACGGCACACTGCTCGAAATCTTTGCCCAGACCAAGAGCGTCGTCCCCATCGGCTATACCATCGGCCTTATCGGCCAACCCGGCGACTCCGATCCCGCCATCGCCGATGACAATACCGCCACGATGCAGGCTTATCGCGCAGGCACCACCACCAACTTCACCCCGGACCACGAGGCTCCGCACTCACAGCAACCCCTGGAGGACGACGCGCCGTCGTCGCCGAGTCAACCCCTGGAGGGCGACGCGCCGTCGTCGCCGGGTCAACCCCTGGAGGGCGGCGCGCCGTCGCCGCCGCACCGCGTCAGCCCACCCCCGTCACCCTCCCGCATCCGCGCCACCCCCAAGGCGCGCCGCCTGGCCCAGACCCGCAACCTCGACCTCACCGCTGTAGCCGCCGCTACCGGCAGCGAGCTGATCACCGAAGCCATTCTGGAAGAGTACCTCAAGACGCTATGACCGCCGCCGCCGCATCAACCCCTGGAGGGCGGCGCGCCGTCGCCGCCGCACCGCGTCAGCCCACCGGACCGCGAGGCTCCGCACTCGCACCGGCGCGTCAGCTCACCGCCACCCCGCCGCCACCCGCGCCTCGCACCGCCTGGATCAGTGGCGCCTCACGCGGTATCGGACGCGCCATCGCCCTCGCGCTGGCACGCGACGGCTGCCGCATCATCATCCACTACCAAACGCAACACGACGCCGCCCGCGCCGTCGCCGACGAAGTCGTGGCGCTTGGCGGCACCGCCCGCCTCGTGCAAGCCGATGGCTGCGACGCCGACGCTATCGCCACCGCCTGCAAAGCGCTGGACGACTGGAACAGCGTCGACTACCTCGTCGTCAACGCCGGCATCAACCTCGCCATGCCGCTGCCGTTACAGAGCCCCGCCGCCTGGCGTCAGGTGCTCGCCACCAACCTCGATGGTGCCTTCTACCTCACCAAGGCCCTCGCCCGCCCCATGATCCGTCGCCGCTGCGGACGCATCGTCTACATCTCCTCCGCCGCCGCTCTTGTCGGCGACCTGCTCCACTCCGCCTACAGCGCCTCCAAGGCCGGCCTCCTCGGCCTCGCCAAATCGGCCGCCCGCGAATTTGCCGCCAGCAACATTACCGTCAACGTCGTCGCCCCCGGCCCGATCGAGACCGACATGACCGTTACCACCGCCCCCGCCACCCGTCAGAAGCAGGAGTCGCAGATTCCCCTCGGACGCTTCGGGCAGGCGGCTGAAGTGGCCGCCGTGGTCCGCTTTCTCCTCTCCGAGCGTGCCGCCTACATCACCGGCCAAGTCCTCTCCGTCGATGGCGGCCTCTGCATGAAGCCGCAGCCCTGATCAGCACCATGAAACGTCTCTTCAACAAACTCCTGCGCCGCCCGGCTCAAGCCAGAGTCGAGCCGGCTACCATCCCGGCCGGTACACGCCAGCTTGACCCGCAGGAGCTGCTGGACGGTATCCCCCATCTCCATCCCGCAGTCAAATGCCATCGCGACCGCCGCCACGGCTTTCTTCTCGCCTGGCGCATGGTCGATCCACGCCGCCAAGAGCGTACCACCCGCCTCGGGCGTCTGCTGCGCGGTCAGGCCCGCCGCTACCACCGCCTCGTGCTCGATCCCCTCGGACGCCGCACGGTTGAGCTGATCGACGCTCATCACACACTGCGCGAAATCGCGGCCACACTTGCCCGCGAATCGGGCCACCGCCTCTCCGACATGGAGCAAGCCGTGATCGCCTTCATCACCCAGCTTGCCCACCGTAACGTCGTTGCCCTCTACCGCCGGGATCAGGGCAAGTCTTGTAAATTGTGAGCCGTCAATAGTCAACTGCAGGAGAGAATCGGATGAAGCATCATAAAACAGTCAATCTTAAGCAACGCCTCTATCGGCGCACATGCCTGCTTGCCGGGCTGGCGCTCGGCAGTCTGGCCACGATAGTGCAGGCCGGGAGCAGTCTGCTGCTGAAACAGGGCGACCGCATCGCCATCATCGGCGACTCGATCACCGAACAGAAGCAGTACAGCGTCATGATCGAGGCCTACCTGCGCATGGCAGCGCCGGAGCTCGATCTCAAGCTGATTCAACTCGGCTGGAGCGGTGAACGCGCCCCAGGCTTTGCCATGCGTATGGAGAACGATCTGATGAGTTGGCAGCCGACGGTGGCCACCATCTGTTATGGCATGAACGATGGCAACTATCGCCCCTATAACGAGGCGATCGGCGCTGCCTATCGCAAAGGGATGAGCGCCATTGTCGAACGCTGCGCCCAGGCCGGGATGCGGGTGGTGGTGGGCACGCCGGGCGTGGTCGATAGCAATACGTGGCGCAAGAACGACCCCGAAGCCACTGCGGCCTACAACGAGAATCTCGCCACACTGGGCGAGATCGGGCGTGAGTTGGCCGGGGAACATGGCTTTGCCGTCGGCGAGGTGCATCAGTCGATGCTGGCCGCGATGGTGGCTGCCAAGGAGAAGCTGGGGGCGGAGTACCATGTGGCCGGGAACGATGGCGTCCATCCGGCGGCGAACGGACACCTCTGCATGGCCTACGCTTTTCTCAAAGGGATGGGGTTAGATGGCAATATCGGTGAGCTCGCGGTGGCGTGGCCGGACAAGATCACGGCCTCGGCCGGACATCAGGCAGAGGCTGTGGCGGAACAGGCGGGAAGCTTTACAATCAATAGCAGCCGTTACCCCTTCTGCTTTACCGGCAACGAAACACACCCCGGCGGCACCGTCAGTATCCTCCCCTTCCTCCCCTTTAACGACGACTTGAACCGTTTTATGCTGGTCGTCAAGGGGCTGCCGACAGAGGAGGCCGAAGTCAAGTGGGGTGCAGGCAAAAAACGCTTCACACGTGCAGAGCTTGAAGCCGGCATCAACCTGGCAGCCCATTTTCTGAAAAACCCCTTCAGCGAGCCCTTCAAGCGCGTTTTTGATGGTGTGGCCGCCAAGCAGCGCCGGGAGACCGAGATCGTCAAGGGCTCACTGACGCACTTGCGCAAATTCGAGAAACTGCTGGAAGATGACGCCGAGTCAGCCAAGTTTGTTGCCGCCGTACGTGCCAAGTTGCTGGCACAACTCGACGAGCCACAGGCCTCTGTGCAGGCGCTGGTTGAGCCGGTTGAGCACCGGCTTGAGATCCACCCCTGTGAAGCTGTCGAGTAAGTAGCAGCAGCTCCTAACAACTTACCGCAGCCGCATGAATCTGATTCTGCTTCAGCCGGGGGAGCTCTGTCACGGGCAGGTTACACTCCGGGGACGGCGGGCACGTCACATCCTCGAGGTGCTGCGGGCCGGGCCGGGGACGACACTACGGGTGGGAGAGAGAGACGGCCGGATCGGGTCTGGGCGGGTGGTCGAGGCGGCGCAAGACGCAGTGACGCTGATGGTGAATCTGGAGCACGAAGCAGAGCCGCCATGGATCGATCTCCTGCTGGCGCTGCCGCGCCCCAAGGTGCTCAAGCGCCTCTGGGCGCAACTGGCTGCGCTGGGAGTCAGGCGCATCATGCTTACCAATGCTGCCAGAGTGGAGCGCTGCTACTTCGACACCCATTGGCTTGCACCTGAGAACTATACACCGCTGCTACTGGAAGGGCTGGAGCAGTCGGGAACCACCGCTCTGCCGCAGATATCGATCCATCGGCGTTTCAAGCCGCTGGTTGAAGATGAGTTGCCGCCGGCCTACGCCGGGGCGCTCAAGCTCGTGGCGCATCCGGGGATCACGCAAGAGGCAGAGGCGAAAATACCGGCGATGGTGGCGGCCGCCCGGGGCGCTATGCCGCTTCTGGCTGTCGGTCCGGAGGGAGGCTGGAGCAGTTACGAGTTGCAACTGCTGGCGACATGCGGTTTCAGCCCTGTCGCATTGGGACGGCGTGTGCTGCGCAGTGACACCGCCGTTATCGCCCTGTTGGGACGTCTGGGGCTGATAGACTTGTAGCGAACGCTTTGATAGAATAACGCCATTTACTTAACCAAGAGTATCTCTATGTTGTCTGTCACCACCGACTACATTACCAGCTCGGGAGATCCGAGCCCCTGGCTGTAGCAGGCTGCCGAGGCCGGTTTCAGCCATATCCACTGGTGCCACCAGTGGTGCACCGATTTTCTCTAATCACGACATGAGGTCGATCAGATTGCGGCCTGGTTGCAGGAGTATGGTCTCAAGCTGCTCGATCTCCACGGCTCGGTCGGACCGGATAAGAACTGAGGGGCAGCCGAGGAGTATCGCCGCCGCTCCGGTGTCGAGCTGGTGGCCAACCGGTTGGAGATGACAGCACGCCTCGGTGGCCAGTCGGTCGTGATGCACAATAGTGTGACCGATAACGGCGACGAGTTCAACTGGGACCAGATGCGCCGCTCGCTGGATGAGCTGGAGCCGCTGATTGCTGCCAGCGGACGTGAACCGAAGGGCAATATCGCAATCGGCACCGTCAAGGGCGACCTGCACGACATCGGCAAGAACCTGGTGGCTATCATGTTGCGCGGCGCCGGCTACAATGTGATCGACCTCGGCACAGACTGCGATGTGGGACGCTTTGATGAGGGAGTGGCCCAAGGGGCGCAGATCGTCGCCTGCAGTTCGCTGCTCACCACCACCATGACCTATATGCGCAACGTGGTGGAGCACTACAAGGAGAGCGAGGTTAAGGTGATCATCGGTGGCGCGCCCATCACGCAGGCCTATTGTGATGAGATCGGAGCCGATGGCTACAGCGCAGATGCCAATGAGGCGGTCAGCCTGGTAGAGAGCCTGCTGGCCTCCTGAAACAGCCGCAACGGATGGAAACCGCCGGAGAGCCGATGCAACTCCAACTCTCTGCTGACCGGGCCGACAAGAGCCTAACAAGCGCGCTGGTCAGGGCCGGGGTCAAGCTCGACCTGCGCTGTGGCGGGCAAGGCACCTGCGGGCGCTGCCGGGTGAAGTTGCTGTCGGGCCGCTGGCAGGTGGCAGGCGCGGCGGTAACGCCGCCTTGCGAGGTGTTGGCCTGCCAGACAGAGCTGGCAGGCGAGACGGGCGAGGTGGAGGTGCCAGAGAGTGCGCTGCTGCAGGAGCGGGGGACGATCGTGGCTGAGTGGCAGGGACGCCCCCTGCCCTGCTGCCGCGAGAGTGTCGTGGCCGTCGATCTGGGCACAACCACCTTGGCTGCCGTCAAGCTGAGCGGCGGCCGCATCGTCGGACGTGTCAGCCGTTTTAATCCGCAGGCGCTCTATGGTGACAACGTATTGGCCCGTATCGTCAGCGCCGGCAATGGCCATCTCGCCGAGCTGCAGCGCCTGATCGTAACCGCACTGCAAGAGATGGTGGCCGAGTTGGGTAGCAGCGATGTCGTGCGTCTGGCTGTAGCCGGCAATACGGTTATGAGTTGCCTCCTGCACGGTATCGACCCGGCCTCGATCGGCGTGCTGCCCTTTACCCCACCACAACGTCTCTTTGCGCCACGGAGTGATCTGCTCCCCGACCTGCCGCTGCTGACGCTGCCCGCGATCTCCGGCTATCTGGGAGGCGACCTCTCAATCAACGAAGGCGATATCGAACAGATTCTCAAGGCAAAGGCAGCGGTGTGGGCCGGCATTGAGACGCTGGAGCGCTACTGCGGCGCTCCGGCGCAGCGTATCTGGCTGGCGGGCGGTTTTGCCCGTCACCTCAATCTCGACCATGGCAAGGCGATCGGCATGTTGCCCGAGCGCCGCTATGAGGTGATCGGTAACAGCAGTCTGGCGGGAGCCGCGCGGCTCGCCTGCGACCCGTCGTACCATGAGCATCTGGCAGAGCTGATCGAGGTGCCGCAGGAGTTGCCGCTCAACCGGCTGCCGGGCTTCGAAGAGAGCTATATCGACGGGCTGCTGCTGCCATGAGGTGTTGTGTCATAGCCTGCAACCTCTTCCGCCATGAGGTTGAAGTTGTCTGCCAAGAGAGTCCATTTGAACTCGACTTCGTCTGGTTTGAGCTAGGGGAACATGCCCGGCCCGGACGTCTGCGCAGCAAGTTGCAGGAGCAGATCGATCTGGCCGTCGACTACGACCTGGTGTTGCTGCTCTACGGTCTCTGCGGCCGGGCGACAGATGGTCTGGTGGCGCGTCAAGTGCCGCTGGTGCTGGTACGCAGCCACGACTGTGGCGGCATCCTGCTCGGCTCACGCCTCCGTTTTGAGGAGATCTTTCGTGAGCAACCGAGCACTCCCTTCAGTTCGATCGGCATTGTGGAGCATGGCGACTACTTCTTTGACGATGGCGAGTTGGTGCGGGGCGATGCCTTTGCCGAGCTGGTAGCACGCTATGGCGAGGAGAATGCCCGCTACATCCGTGAAACGATGCAGCCGCGCCTGCATGGCGAGTTGCCACCGGTCTACTTTATCTCGATGCCCGAGGCGCCGGCCGCTGAGGCGCACGCCGCCTGCCGCGAGCGGGCTGCCCGTGACGGACGCCCCTTCCGCGAGCTGACGGGCAACATCCGCCTGATCCGCATGCTGCTGTGCGGTGACCACCCCGGGGAGGAATTCCTGCATGTGCCGCCCGGCGGTGTTGTGCGTCAGGCCGGCGACTGGGACGAGATTATCAGAGTGGCATCAGATTGCAACTTTTGTTAAAATAATATTACCAAATGCGGTTGCTGGCGATGGTCGCCTGCCAACCGGCATTTAAGTCAGGAGCAATAATGATCAGTAATACGATAAGCGAGGCGATTAACGCCCAGATCAATCGTGAGTTTTTCTCGGCCTTCCTCTATCTCGCCATGGCCAATGACGCTATGGCCAAAGGGTTCAAAGGCGCTGCCAACTGGATGACACTCCAGTTTAAAGAGGAGCAGGAGCACGCCCTCAAGTTCTCCAAGTACCTCGAAGATCGCGGAGCCAAGGTGGTCTTGACGGCGATGGAGGCCCCCAAGACGGAGTGGCAGGACCTGATTGAGATGTTCCGTGACGCACTCGATCACGAGCGCAAAGTGACGGCCTGGATCAACGAGATCAACGCACTGGCGGTTGAAGAGAAGGACTACGCCACCCAGAATATGCTCGCCTGGTTCATCGAGGAGCAGGTTGAAGAGGAGGCCAGCGTAGAGGATGCCATCTGGATGTTGGAGATGTCGTCCGGCTCCAATGGCAGCCTCTTTATGGCCGACCGCACACTTGGCAAACGCAAAGAAGATTAAGTGCACGGCTGCTGCGTGCCACGCCGCTGTGAAGGGCTGTCAAGAGTTTGCCCTGCCTGCCGCCATCGTGGCAGAGACGGTAGCCCGGCACCGACTGCTGCACAATGTGCGCCGACTCGGCGTCGCCGTCTCGGGCGGCGCCGATTCGGTGGCATTGCTCCATCTCCTCCTGCCGCTCTGCCGGCGCTCTGCCATTGAGCCGCTGGTACTGCACTTCGACCACGGTTTGCGGGGGGTCGCGTCGGCTGGCGACGCTGCTTTTGTGGTTGAGCTGGCCGGCAGGCTGGGAGTGCCGCTGGTCGCAGAGCGTGGCGTAGTCGAGGCGGGAGGCGGAGTCTCGCTGGAGATGGCGGCGCGTGCCGCCCGCTTCGACTTTTTTGCAGCCGCCTGGCAACAGGAACGGCTCGATGCCATCGCCACCGGGCACCATGCCGACGATGTGGCGGAGCTGCTGCTGCTACGGTTGGCGCGGGGTGCCGGCAGCAGCGGGTTGGCAGGCTTGCGCCCCCGGTCAAACCTGCGACACGGGGGGGTGGAGCTCTGCCTGATCAGGCCGCTGCTCGATGTGGGGGCGCTGAGGTTGCGGCAGTGGCTGAAGGACACAGGGCACCACTGGCGGGAGGATACCACCAACTACGATGCCGCGATTGCCCGCAACGCCGTGCGTCACAAGCTGCTGCCACTGCTGGCCGACCATTTCGGTGGCAATCCGGTGCCGGCTCTGGTACGTACGGCCGAACTGTTGCGCGCCGATGACGAGTTGCTGGAACAGATGGCCGCTGCCTGGCTGGCGCAGCATGAGGTGGAGTCACCCGACCAGCCGACAACAACGCTGGCGTGTCGTGCCTTGCTGGCAGAGCCGTTGGCGCTGCAGCGGCGCATCGTGCGGCGCTGGCTGATCGCTGCCGGCTTGAGTGGTGCCGCCGGATTCGAGACGGTGGCGCGGCTGCTTGCCGAGTGTGACAGCGGCGAACCGTGGCAACGCAGCCTGCCGGGCGGATGGGAGCTGCAGAGTGATGGTTGTCAACTGCGGCTTATACCGCTTGCTGCCGGGCCGGTCTGTCGCGAAGCAGTGCAGCTCAAACTGCCGGGAACGACGATGTGGTATGGCTATACGATTGAGGCGCAAGTCGCAGCCGGTATCGACCGGTCGCGTGGCGTTATCGGCCAGTGGCCCGCGACGGCCTCGCTTGCGCTGGAGACCGTGGGAGAAAAGGGGCTGACGGTGCGGCAATGGCGTCCCGGCGACCGGATTGCGCCACTCGGCATGGCAGGCAGCCGCAAGGTGCAGGACCTGCTGGTTGATGCCAAGGTGCCGCGAGAAGTGCGGCGCCGCTTGCCGCTGATCTGGTGTGGCACTGAACTGGTCTGGCTGCCGGGCTACCGGGTGGCACGCCGTTTTGCAGTGGCCTCCGACACCACGCCGGCCCTGCAGTTGCGGATCTCGGACCGATCGGAGCTTGCATACCCTGCTATACATGCGTTATAGTGAATACACCATACAGGAGCAAGCCCCAGACCCAACATGAAAGAGACTTCGGCCAACCACGCCGCCCAAGCGCAGACCCTGGTGCTGTCGCATGAAGCAGACGGCAACATTCTGCGTGTTCGCAAGACCAAACTGCTGGTAATCAGCGGCCCGTTGCAGGGCCGTGAATTTGTCATCAGCAAGGAGGTCTTCTCGATCGGATCGGGCAAACAGAACGATCTGTCGCTCGACGACTCCACCATTTCACGACGCCACTGCGAGATCGCTGTAAGCGAAGATGGCTATCAGATTCGCGATCTTGAAAGCACCAACGGCACACTGGTGGGAGGGGTAAAGGTTACCTCGGCCTTCCTCAATCCCGGTGCTGAATTTCAGGTCGGCAAGACGCGCATCATCTTCTGTCCGCTACAGGAGCTGAGCGATATTCCCCTCAGCAGCAACGAGAGCTTCGGCTCGATGCTGGGACGCAGTGTCGCCATGCGGCGCATCTTCCACCTCGCTGAAACCTACGCCCCGACCGATGCCACCGTCATGATCACCGGTGAGACGGGGACAGGCAAAGAGGTGTTGGCCGCCGAGATTCACCGTCATAGCCAGCGCTCCCGCAAACCCTATATCGTGATCGACTGCGCCGCCATTTCGAAGGATTTGATTGAGAGCGAGCTCTTCGGCCATGCCAAGGGGGCCTTTACCGGCGCCAATGCCGATCGCCAGGGAGCCTTTGAGTTTGCCGATGGCGGGACCGTCTTTCTCGATGAGATCGGCGACCTCAAGCCGGAGCTGCAGCCGAAGTTGTTGCGGGTGCTGGAGAACCGTGAGATCAGGCGCGTGGGCGATAACCGCGTACGCAAGATCAATGTCCGTATCGTCTGTGCCACCAACCGCAAACTCGACCAGGAGGTGAATGCCGGGCGTTTTCGCGAAGACCTCTACTACCGGCTTTCGGTGGTCCATATCGAGTTGCCGCCACTGCGGCGCCGGCGGGAAGACCTGCCGCTGTTGGCGAAACATTTTCTCGTCGACCTGCATGGCGCCGAGGCTCTCGATCAGGTGACACGTTTCGATCAGGCAATGGAGGCGCTCAAACGCCACGACTGGCCCGGCAATGTGCGCGAGCTGCGCAACCTGATCGAGGTAGCCTTCTATACGCCTAATCGTCCTGTCGACTTGAGCGCCTTCCTCGGACTGGGGCGTCTCCTGCCACGTCGCGACCCCGGCCCCGCCGAACTCGAAGTGCATGCCGACCGCCCCTTCAAGGAGGCCAAGAGCGATTTGATTGATAATTTTGAGCGCAAATACCTCGAAGACCTGCTCCAGCGCCATCAGGGCAACATCTCGCAGTCGGCGCGTGAGGCCGGGATTGAGCGTGCCTATCTGCAACGCCTGATCAAAAAGCATGAGCTGAAATGAGGTATGTCGAACTAAATGGCGATTGGCGTTTCCGGGCCGCATCCAAGCGACGTTGGAGCAGTGCGGTTGTGCCCGGCTCTGTCTATACCGACCTCCTGCACAACGGCGCGATTGATGACCCGTTGCTGGCCGATAACGTTGCCGGGCTCGAGTGGGTAGCACGCGAAGAGTGGCTCTACGAGCGCGAGTTTACCGCCCCGCGCTACACTCCCGGGGCACGTATCACGTTGTGCTGCGATGGCCTCGATACCCTGGCCACGATCAGCCTCAACGGTGTCGAGGTGGGGCGCACCGATAACATGCATCGCACCTGGCGTTTCGACATCGGCGAGTTGCTGCATGCCGAGAGCAACCTCCTGACAATTCAGTTTGCCTCCCCGCTGGCCTATATCGAAGCGTGCCAGCAGCAGGCACCTCTTGCCTCGCCTGCCAACAAACCGAGCTACCCCGGAAGCGGCTGGCTGCGCAAAATGACGGTTGGTTACGGCAGCGAGTGGGCACCACGACTGCCCGGCTGCGGCATCTGGCGCAATATCGGTATTGAGGTGTGTGAAACAGCACGGATTGAGGCTGTCGCCATCCGGCAACTCCACGACGCTGATGGCACCGTGGCGCTTGAAGTGGCTGCCACCACCGAGCTTGTCGATCAGACCACTCCCCTGACGCTCTCTATGCGTCTCACTTACAAAGGCACGATCATTGCCGAGGCTCGGGAGCGGCTCGATACGAGCGGCACTTCCCGCTTCACCCTGCCGGTACGCAATGCGCAGAAGTGGTGGCCCAATGGCATGGGGGAACAGCCGCTCTACGAGTTGGTTACCGAAATCGGCAGCGCCAACCGCAAGGTGGTCGCCTCCGTCTCGCGTCGTCTCGGCCTGCGCACACTGCGACTGGAGCGGCAGCGCGATGACGAGGGTGAAAGCTTTCAGTTTGTCGTCAACGGTCTGCCGCTCTTCGCCAAGGGTGCCAACTGGGTGCCGCCCGATCCGCTGATCACCCGCCCGACACGCGTCGAGTATGCCCGTTTGATCAAAGCTGCCAGCGTCGCCAACTTCAATATGTTGCGTGTCTGGGGCGGTGGCATCTACGAGTACGACTGGTTTTACGATCTCTGTGACGAGTATGGCATCTGCGTCTGGCAAGACTTCATGTTTGCCGACACCACCTACCCGCTGCATGAGGCCGACTGGCTCGCCAACGTCAGGGAGGAGGCCAGCGACAATATCTGCCGCCTGCGCCACCATGCCTGTCTGGCGCTCTGGTGCGGCAACAGCGCTCTTGCAGCGCTGGCAACTGAAGAGAGCGCCGCAGACGTAGCGCAGCAGCACGGCTATCGTTACCTCTTTGAGGAGCTGCTGCCCTCGCTGCTGACTTCTCTGGCCCCCGATCACGACTACTGGCCCACAACCCCCCATACCCCGCTGGCTGCATCGCGCCACGACCCCAACCACCCCGGCAGCGGCGACGCCCATCTCTGGGGAGTGGGAGCCGGTCGCGAACCCTTTCAAGCCTATCGCACCAGCGGCCACCGCTTTATTACCGCCTTCGGCTTTCCCGTCTACCCCGATCCGGCCACTCTCATGGCCACAACGGGGAGTGAGACTATCGATCTCACCGCCCCCGCCTGGCAGGAGCATCAGCGCATTGTGGGAGGCGACGAGCTGATCTACACCTATGGCGAGGCCTACTTTCCGCCTCCCAAGGATAACGCCAGTGCACTCTGGCTCAGCCAGATCATGCAGGGTTATGCCATCAAGACGGGTGTTGAGCATTGGCGACGCATGCGTCCCCGTTGTAGTGGCACACTCTACTGGCAACTGAACGACTGCTGGCCGGCTGTAAGTTGGGCCTCGCTCGATATGGCGGGCAACTGGAAGGCGCTCCACTACTTTGTCCGTCGTTTCTATGCTCCGATTCTGATTTCGGCGCTTGAAAATACGGCAGCGGGAGTCGTCGACGTCTATGTCCACAACGATCTGTTGCAGACCTTCAAGGGAAGCGTGCGCTGGCGCGTCGGTAATACACAGGGTCACATCCTGCGTGAAACAGGACGTGAACTCACAATCGCACCGGCCAGTGTACACCGCTTGGGGCTCATCAAGGTGGGCGATCTGCTGGAGAAGCTGGGTCCTGAAAATCTGATCGTCTGGCTCAGCATCGTGGCCGACGATGGCTATGTGCTCTCCACCAACGTCAGTATCTTCTGCCGTCCTCGGCAGATAAAACTCTTCGCCCCCGATATCGAATATGAGATACGTCCCTGGGATGACCACTGCTACGCTGTGACACTCGTCTCCGCGCGCCCGGCCTTCTGGTGCTGGCTGGAGGTCAGGGGCTGTCCCACCAAGTTCGACGACAACTTCGTTCACCTCTCCCCGGGGCAGCCGTGTCGGATCCGCGCCACACCGACCCGTAACATGAAACTCGACGAGTTTCGCGAGGCGCTGGTGGTGCGCTCTGTCTGGGATTTGATCGATTAGTAATACTATGCTGGGCAACACGCAACAACCTCGACCACGCATCCACCTGGTTGGCATCGGCGGCGTCGGTATGAGCGCCTTGGCGCAGGCGCTGCTCGATGCCGGCGCCGCACTCTCCGGCTCCGACCGTCTGCTCGACCACGGCGACCTTACTGACACTCTTGAGACGCTGCAACGGCAAGGGGTAAAGCTCGCCCCGCAGGATGGCTCGGCACTCTCCCCGGAGGTCGACCGCCTGATCGTAAGCAGTGCGATCGAGGAGGATAATCCCGACCTGCTGGCTGCGCGCCGTTACAAAATCGGACAGGTACATCGCGCCACTGAACTGGCCCGGCTCGTCGCCGACCGCAAGCTGCTGGCCATCAGCGGCACCAGCGGCAAGAGCAGCGTCACGGCCATGGTCGGCTGGTTGTTGGCCGAGTGCGGACTCGATCCCCTCGTGATCAACGGTGCTGCCATCTGCGGCTGGGATGCTGCCGGCCGGCGCATCGGCAGTGTACGCCACGGCTGCGGCGAGTATGCCGTGATCGAGGCCGATGAGAGCGACCGCTCGCTCCTCTGCTTCCGGCCACGTCACGCTATCATCACCAACTGCACTGCCGACCACTTCGATCTCTCCACGACCAAAGAGCTCTTCACGGCCTTCCGTTCTCTGGTGGCGGGAACCACGATCGAGAGTCAGCCGGCAGCGACCGACCTCCTGCCCGCCTCCGGCTGGCAGGGAGGCTTCAACTACCTGGGCCACACCTTTACCCTGCCGCTGCCGGGGCGTCACAACTGCCACAATGCCTGGCAGGCCGTCGCCCTCTGCCACACCCTCGGGGTGCCACTACCGCAGCTTGCCGCTGCCCTGGCCCGCTTTCCCGGCGTGGCGCGCCGACTGGAGCGCGTCGGAACCACCGCCCATGGCGCCATCGTGATCGACGACTACGCCCACAACCCCGCCAAGCTGACAGCCGCCTGGCAGACGACAGCCGCCGTCTTTCCCCGTGTCGTCGGCCTCTGGCGACCGCACGGCTACGCCCCGCTGCGCAACAATCTGGCCGGACTCGCCGCCGCCTTTGCCACCATTGTGCGTCCATCCGACCGCCTCCTGATTCTTCCTGTCTACGACGCCGGCGGCAGCGCAACCCGTGATGTCAACGCCGGTGATCTTGCCGCCCGCCTCAGCGCCTGCGGCCTTCCCGTCGAACTGCCGGACGATATCCCCGCTGCCGCCGCCATGCTGCGCCGCTACGACGCCCCCGATACCGCCCTGCTGCTCTGCGGTGCCCGCGATCCCGACCTCCCGCGCCTCGCCCGCCAGCTTGTCGCCACTGAGAGTGGCCAACTATAAAAGAAGAGAGACCAGATGCTGCCCTTTGAACACCGTTCCCAACTCCGCGTCCGTTATGGCGAAACCGACCAGATGGGCGTCGTCTGGCACGGCAACTACATCCTCTACTTTGAGGCTGCCCGCACCGAGGCGCTGCGCGCTTTGGGAGGCTCCTATCGCGAACTGGAGGAGAGCGGCATCATGATGCCGGTGGTTGCTTGTGACGTCGCCTACCATCAGCCCGCCTATTATGACGATCTCCTCACCATCACCGTGCGCATCAACGAGCCCCCCCGCTCCCGCATGACCTTTGCCTACGAGGTGCGCAACGAGGCTGACGACTTGATTGCTACCGGCCACACCATCCTCGCTTTTATCAACGCTGCCACCCGCCGTCCCTGCCGTCCTCCCGACTCCCTGCGCCAGAAATTTGCGCCCTGAACCAGCAGCAGGTGCAATTTTGCATGGTTATTTGTGGAGTCTGCGTTGAAAGGCAGTCGGCTTTTACAGCCAAAGGCCATGCGGGCTGACGCACTGCGGCGGCCTCGGAGAGAGATGCCCTACCTTTGCGACTGCACCCGAAGGCGGCCAAAATTGGGCGTTACTGGGTGCGATCCACAATAGTGGATGCGCACCCTGAATTCAGAAGCCAGAACCCAGT
>CAZRGQ010000018.1:0-40306 GCA_964599645.1 uncultured Lentisphaerales bacterium
CGGCATCTGCGTTGAAAGGCAAAAGGCTTTAACAGTAAAAGGCGTGTGGGAGTGAACGCTGATCTCGCAGATAGCCCCGGCTCTCCACCTTGGAGCCACCCTGTTGACCGCTGACAAACAACATGCCTCCATGGCTCACACCCTGGGTGTCTGATTCTCTCTCCCGCCGAAATCCAGTGTGGTTGATAAATCGCTCTGGTTGGTTTATAGTTGTATCTTCTAATATGCCGTCGCACACCAAGGTTTATGGTTGAACCGGCAACGGTAGAGAGTCTGGCGGAGTTGGAGAGTGTGATTGGTGTCAAGGATAGCTCGGCCAACATCGTCTATTTCAACAAGCTGCGCTATATTTTTCGTGATCGTCCCGACTTCTCAATTCTGATTGGGCCGGAAGAGGCGCTGGGAGAGGTGGTCTTGATGGGTGCTCATGGCGGTATCTGCGGTGGTGCCAACCTCTTTCCACAACTCTTTGTCGACACCTGGCAGGCGGCTGTTAACGTTGATGTGGCACGAGTGCGTGAGTTGCAGAGCGAGATCATGCGGATCAGCAGCCTGCTCTACGGAGTGGGCCGCCACGTCTCCAGCTTTATCAAGGGAGTCAAGTGCTCGCTCGATCTGATGGGTATCTGCAGCGATGTGATGTCACAGCCCTTCAATCGCTTCCGTGAGGAGGAGCGTGCGCTTATACGTGAACGTCTGATCTCCTTGGGGGTTAAGGTTAGCGCAGCAGGATGAGGTCCGCTGTCGGGGAGAGAGAATAGGTCGGCGAGACTCACTAGGGACAGAGAATGGATTGATCTGTTTCTCTGTCCCCACCTGCGCTGTCCCCACCTGCGGTAGAGATGCTGGCCTTTGGCACCCGGCTCCGCTATAATGGAGGCATGACTACCTTGCTGGACTCGCAAAACCTGCCGGCCACGCTGGCCAACGGGGCGGAGATCGATGCCTTGATGGCGCGACCCTACCCTGAGGTGGTAGCCATGATGCGGCGTCTGCCGGGTGATATCGCCATCCTCGGTGTGGCGGGCAAGATGGGGCTGACGCTGGGAGCGCTGGCGCAGGCGGCGACACGGGCGGCGGGGGTGGAACGCAAGATTTACGGCGTGAGCCGCTTCTCGGAAGAGGGCAGCTTTGAGAGGGCGGCTGCAGCGGGGCTGATACCGCTGCGCTGTGACCTGCTCGATCCGGTGGCGGTGGCCCGTCTGCCGCGTGTACCCCACGTCATCTTCATGGCGGGGCGGAAGTTCGGCACAGCCGGTGATGAGGAGCTGACCTGGGCGCTCAATACGCTGGTGCCGGTCCGTGTGGCCGACCACTACCGCGGCAGCCGGATTGTGGCCTTCTCAACCGGCTGTGTCTATCCGCTGGCGCCGATAGCAGAGAGCGGTTCAACGGAGGCTGATCCGCCGGCGCCGGTGGGCGACTATGCGCAATCGTGTCTGGGACGCGAACGGCTCTTCCAATACTATGCCCGTTATCATGCGACGCCTGTGACCCTGGTGCGGCTCAACTATGCCCTTGATCTGCGTTATGGTGTGCTGCACGACCTCGCCACCACCATCTGGCGCGGCGATCCGGTCTCGCTGGAGGTGCCCTGCTTTAACGCCATCTGGCAGGGGGATGCCAACAATCAGGTCTTGCTGATGTTGGAGACGCCGGCCACGCCGGCCACCATCATGAACCTGACGGGGCCGGAGAAGGTCGAGGTGCGTGAAGTGGCGCAGATGCTGGCGCAGCGACTCGACCGGCCGCTCACTCTGGCCGGTGCGCCGGGGAGGGTGGCCTATCTGAACGATGCCAGCCGCACTCTGGCACGCTTCGGTGTACCACGTGTGCCACTGGCACAGGTGATCGAGTGGACTGCTGCCTGGGTGCAGGGCGGAGGCAGTTCGTATGGCAAGCCGACCCATTTTGAGGTTTCGTCGGGAGTCTTTTAAACCACTTTATACAGTGTAGCGTGAGATGAAAATTGTTGAGATACCTGCTGCCGTACGCGACCGCTTCCAGCGTGGTGCAGTGATTCCGGCGTTGCCACTGGCGCTCGATAGTGAGCGTCGTTTTTCAGAACGCCATGAGCGGGCGTTGATCCGCTACTATGCCGCTGCCGGCTGCGGCGGCCTGGCGGTCGGGGTACACTCTACACAGTTTGCCATCCGTGAGCCGCAACATGGGCTCTTTGAGCCGGTGCTGACGTTGGCGGCGGAGACGCTGGCTGAGGCCGAGGGCACTGCCCCGATGATCAGGATTGCCGGCGTCTGCGGCCGGCGTGCGCAGGCCGTGCGCGAGGCCACGCTGGCCCGTAACCTCGGCTATCATGCAACGTTACTGAGTCTGACGGCCGTCAAAGAGAGCAGCATCGCGGAGTTGCTCGATATTCATGAGGTGTTGCGGCGTCAGCAGCTCCTGCCCGGCACCTGGTGTCTCGACCCGCAGGAGACGCTTTCGCCGGGACAGAGCGCCGAGATCGACCGTGTCCAGGCGGCCTATCCGCATCTTAACGACGACGAATTTGTGGCTGCCCACCGCGATGTCTGGCTGGCCTGAGAGAGCGAAAGCGAGCGAGCAAGTGAACAGCGAACGTACACGTCATATTCAGGTGCCACCCTCATCACGCGTCGTCAAGGCGCAGGGCACGGAGGAGGCTGCCAAGACGGTACGTATCAGCGATGTGGAGAGCAGCGGCGAAGTTGCTGAGAGCGGGGGCACAAACGGAAATACCGATCTCTACGACCTTTATGCCATTCAGTCGAAGATCGGCGACGGCGGCATGGGGGTGGTCTATCTGGCACGCGACCGGCGGCTCGACCGCTTTGTCGCCATCAAGCGCCTCAACCACGCCGCCCAGAACAACGCAGCGCTACGGCGACGCTTTCTGCATGAGGCGCGGGCGGCAGCCGCCCTCAGCCATATCCATATCGTCCACATCTACGTCTTGGGTGAAGACTCCGAAGGCCCCTACATTGTGATGGAGTATGTGGCCGGCCCCGGAGCCGCCACCGGCAGCCGAGAGGCGCTTAACGATGGCCAGCCGGCCGCGCCGCTCTCGCTCGACCGCCAGGTCAGCAATGAGGGGCAGTATACCGTCAACGAGGCGATTGAGCTGTTGGTGAAGATCAGCAAGGCGATCGCCTATGCCCACGCCAATGGCGTGATTCACCGTGACCTCAAGCCGGCCAACATTCTGATCGACCGCACCGGCGAGCCCAAGGTGGTCGACTTCGGACTGGCCCGCCTGATGAGCGAAGGCGAGAGCAAGCTGACTGGCCCCGGCGAGAAGCTGCTGTCGCTTGGCTATGGCGCGCCCGAGCAGGAGCATGATGCCAGCGTGGCTGATCACCGGGCCGATATCTACGGTCTCGGTGCGCTCCTCTACTTCGCCATCACCGGGCAGAATCCACGCTACTTCCGCGAACAGGATATCCCGTTGGCGCTGCGTGAGGTGTTGGTCAAGGCGCTGGCAACCGACCGCGAGCAGCGTTGGGACAGTGTCGGCGACTTTCTGGAGGCGTTGCGTGCCGTCCAGACCCGCACCCGCGTGGAGCAGCCGACCACCAAGACAACCTGGCGCTGCAAGTGGTGCGACACCGTTAACCCTCTGACGATCCGCTTCTGTTCCGAGTGTGGCTGGGATGGCAGCGAGACGTGTCCCGAGTGTGGCGCCGAGCGCTTTGTCGGTGAGCAGTATTGCGGTGCCTGCGGCACTGATGCCCGTATCTATGAGACGATCGCCCTGCTGGCGCGGCGCATGCGCGGGGCGGCAGAGGCGGCAGAGTTTGAGCGGGTCATCGCCTTTGCCGGGCGGGCACAGGGGTTTG
This sequence comes from uncultured Lentisphaerales bacterium, assembly GCA_964599645.1. Taxonomy (GTDB): domain Bacteria; phylum Verrucomicrobiota; class Kiritimatiellia; order RFP12; family JAAYLN01; genus JAAYLN01. Next base: position 3,816 of record CAZRGQ010000018.1, read on the forward strand.
AGCCGGTCGGGCCAACCGGCCGGGCGCTGCTCAAGTCGATTCAGCAGGAGCGTGATCAGGCGCAGTCGCGGCTGGCGCGGCGTGACCAGCTCAAGGGTTTGATTCCCCTCGAAATGCGGGCCGAAAATTATGAGCGTGCCACGGCCTTTATCGCGGAGTTCCGCAAACTCAGCGGCAATCCACAGCTCTTCAGTGATCTGGAGCAGGAGATGCCGGCGCTGCAGGTCAAGCGCGACCTCAAACATGCGCGTCGTGCCTGTCAGGATGGCGAGTGGCGCTACGCGATTCAGCTCTGTGATCGCCTGCTGGAGGGGGTGGCACCCGACAACCCCGACTGCCTGGCCCTGCGCCGCACCATCCTGCGGCGGCGTTCCCTGCGCCGGTGTAGCGCAATGGTGGCCAGCAGTGTGGGAGTTGTAGCGCTCTATCTGCTGCTGCTGCCACTGCTGGCGCATCTCGCGGGCCGACCGCTGCCGCGTCCATGGCGCGTTCTCTGGTCGCCGGCCGGACGTCTTTTCGCTTCGCCGCGTCTTGGTCAGCCGTTGCGTGCCTACGCCCGTCTCTGGCAAATAGACGACGTGGCGCCTCTCTTTGCTGCGCCGCTGCCAGCGGTGGCAGTGGAGCCAACAGCGCCTGCTGCCACCGGCGAGCCGTCCGAGCTGGTGGCGCTGGCACAGGGCTATAGCGAGCAGTTGCACGAAGTGGATGAAGAGCGTCAACGTTATGACGAGTCGTGGCCCGAGCAGTATCTGCTGGAGCTAGAAACCCTGATGGAGCGGCGACGTGTTGCCGGCGATTACGAAGCCTGGAGTGCGATCAATGCCGAGCTCTCCGACTTCCGGGAGGAGCGCCACATCGGCCGTCCCGACCCTGAAGAGCCGGGTGAACTCGCCGCTCTCAAACGCAAGTATCGCAGTCAGAGCGAAGGCATGCGCATCGAGCATGCGCGGCGCATCGTCGCCGCCACACGCAAATATCTCAGCGACCTCACGACCCTGCAGAGCGGCTACACCAAGGATGCCCGCATGGTGGAGGCCGCCAGAATCAACGGTGAGATCAAGCGGGTACGCGAGATGCAAGCCTACCTTGAGGCCAAGGAGATCGTCGCTGAATATGCCGCCCGCGGCGAGGATGAGAAGCCGGTCACTCCTCCACCGGAAGAGCATGTCGCCGAGCTGGCTCCGTTGCGCCAAGGTTACGAAGAGCGCTTAAGCACGGTTGAGGCGGAGTTTACCCGGCAACAAGAGGAGTGGCCGGAGGAGTACCTGACTGGATTGGGGAGACTGTTGCAGCAGTTTCAGAATGCCGGCGACTTTGCCGGCTGGAGCGCTGTCAAGGATGAGATCGACCGTTTTGAGATCGACCGCCTGCTGCTGCCCGGTCATATCGTCCTGACGCCGCCACTCTTGCTGGAGGCGCAGCAGCAGCAGTTGCAGCGCCTTTCCGACAGCCGGGCTCGTCGTGCCCGTGCCATTATCAATCTGAGCGAAGGGCAGCTCAAGGAGCTCGACGCCCTGCAGCGCCGCTTTACCAAGGCAGGCGACATGGAGGCCGCCGGTGCTGTCAACACCGAGATGCGCCGGCTGCGCAATGCTCCCGAGCTGGTGGCGGCCCAGAACGAGCTGAATGCCGTGCCACAAGAGGCGGGCGAAGGGTGAGATTCAACCTGGTTGAATCTCGCCGTATTCAGCATTCAAAAGTCAGCATCCAGCCCGGCGGCACGACCATCTCTGCCCGGTTGCGCTTGGATAGACCCGCCACCTTCAACTTTATTGACACTGGCCGCCCCTTTGATCCACTGACCGAGGCCCCTGCCCCCATCCTCGAAGGAGCGGGACCTTTCCGACAGAGCTTGATTTGTAGTGGCAGGAAAATAAGGTATCGCCCCCGCCCAGTACGCCCCCTGAGTGCACTGGGATCCCGGGACTCTTGCGCATCTGCTACGCCTGCCCTATTCCTGTCCGAGCCGTGCAATGCATTATGCACCCCAGGTCACCGTTAAGCCATTGGGAGAGATATTGACAGCATAACGTTATGATGTTATTATGCGGCTACAAATGAGGTGAAAAGTGACTACCCTGACTAAACGAGTAACCGTCTATCTGGAACCGATCCTGCATCGTGCCCTGCGACTGAAGTCCATTGAGACATCCCGCACCTTGTCGGATTTGCTCAACGAGGCAGTGAGAAGCGAGTTAGCTGAGGACGCCGATGATCTCGCGATTTTCGACGCCCGGAAAAATGAGCCCACGATCAAGTTTGAGGACTTTGTGAAGGAACTCAAGCGCGATGGCAAAATATGAAATTGTCTTGCGAAAGTCTGTGCGGAAGGACTTGGATCCGCTTCCCAAACGAGATGTCCAGCGCATATTGGCTGCCATAGCCGATCTGGCCAACGAACCCCGCCCCCCGCAAAGCCGCAAGCTATCCGGATCGGAGAAGTACCGCTTGCGCTGTGGCGTTTACCGCGTCCTATACGAAATCCAAGATGCCGTTCTGATAGTTTGCATCGTAAAAGTCGGTCACCGGAAAGAAGTATACCGATCATGAAAGCGGCTTGGCTCACAAGATCCATCAAGATGAAGAAACCCTCATCAAGAGCATGATTATTGCATGTGTCAATCAGGAAGGAGCCAATGAGCACAAAGATTTCTTCGCTGTTTTTTCACGGCACACTCCATCCTCTCTTGTTATCGGCCATAGCAGCGGCCACTTGGGTGAAGTTTAAGACATTGGCGCTATCACCGGCACCCGCAATCGGGTCACCGGCGTAGATAATCGTCTTGGAGGCCAATGGTGCCACGGTTTGGTCAAATTTGTGCAGGTCGCTGCCGTAATCGGCGCGCCAGGTGCGGGCGGACTTGATCTCGTATCCATGCAAAGTGCCCTCACTCTCCAGCAGCAGATCTATCTCCAGTCCACTACGATCCCTGAAAAAATAGAGGTTGGGCATCAATCCGGCGTTATAACGTGCTTTAAGCGCCTCAACCACCACCATATTTTCAAAAAGACCGCCAATTAACGGGTCACGCATGATCTGTCTGGCGCTCGTTACCTGCAAAAGTGAAGCCGCCAAGCCAACATCAGTGAAGTAGATTTTGGGAGACTTGATCATCCGCTTGCCGAAGTTCTTGTAGTAGGGCTGGAGCCTGAAGATCAAAAAACTGGCCTCAAGCACCGAAATCCAGGCCGCCAAAGTTGTCGATGTAACGCCGATGTCGTTGGCAAGACTCTGCAAGTTGACGAGCTGTCCAATCCGTCCCGCGAGCAGACGCAAGAACATCTCAAAGGCACCCTGATCGCGTACATTAATAAGCTGCCGCACGTCGCGCTCAACATAAGTCCGATAGTAGTTCTCATAGAGCAGCGTGGGCGGTGTCTTCTCCGCATAAATTTGCGGCATAAACCCCTTGAAGAGATAATCATCACGCTCCAGAGTGATACCTGCCTGTGTCAGCTCGGCAATCGATAATGGCAACAGCGTCGCCAGGGCGGTGCGACCTGCCAATGATTGCGCAATGTCTGCCTTGAGTAGCGGCTGGTGTGAGCCTGTCAGGATGAACTCACCCATTTTTTTGTTTTCGTCGACAAAAACCTGAATATAGCTCAGCAAGTCGGGGACATGTTGTATCTCATCTATGATTAAAGGAGTTTTGTAATTGCAGATGGGGTGCAAGTAAACGTTCAATTGTCTTCATAATGCCTCACTGAATAGAAAGAGTCCGCATGGTCGGTAACGGGGGCGTTAAGGCTCCATGGCGGGGAGAGAGAACCTCATGGTGGGCTATACATTGCCTGTCCCCACTATTCCCAGGTAAGACAACACCGGTGCTGGAGGGGCGGAAGCGGCGGAGCCTTTTAACCTCTCGCTGCTACCACCCCGTGGTTGCAGCAATATAAAAACGCATGCGGCGTAAAACCCTGCCATCCGCGCTTGCGATGGAAAACCGAAAATGGTAAGATTCACCCAAGTAAACGGGAAAGGGAATTCACCATGAGTCATATACCCTTGCAAGAGATTGAAGCAGAAGCCCGTCGGCTGCCGCCCGCAGAAAGGGAGCGGCTGGCCTACAGGATTTTTGAAACCCTACACAATCAGGAGTTGACCGATGTGGACGAAGCCTGGATCACGGTCGCAGAGGAACGTTTCAATGCGTATCTCTCTGGGGAGGATGCAGGAATGGATGAAGATGCCTTCTTTGCCAAAACAGGAGAACTCCTTGGATGGAAGTAAGATTTTCATCGGACGCCACAAGGGAAGTTGCTAATGCCGCCCGGTATTATGAAAGCGAAGCCGAAGGCCTCGGTAAGGTGTTTTTGCAGAAACTTAGGGAAAGCGTGTCTGAAATCAAGTCCCGTCAGCCAGTGGCCAGCGCAACACTGGCCACTGGCTGGCGGGACTGAATAACTTTTGCGGCGGCGGTAGAAAAGAAAGTTTCTCTTTTCCTCCTTTTCGCCATCCAGCCTGCGGCGGTCGCCTTTCCAGAGCGCCCAGTGCCGCGCCTCTCCTGCCGCGTTACTGCCGCTACAGAGCGAGCTTCTCTTTAAGCTGCAGAGCTTGTTTGACATGATGCTCTGCGACGGCAATTGCCAAGCCGCTGCCTGTGCCGAATTGTCCGCCGCTGCGTGCCTGCCATACAGGCATCTGCTTAAAATGGCGATCGTCGACAGCCACTTCAAAGGCGATACCTGCCGCTTGCAAGGCGTCAAGCAGCTTGCGGGCATCGCGGTTGGCATAGGTACCTAGTACATGCGTTATTCCACTTGAAGACCAATCAGTTCCAGCAGACGGTCGAGGTCGGCGTTGTCGTAGAAGTCAATCTCGAGGCAACCTTTCGAGCGTTTGCCGTTGGCGTGGGTGATGGTGGGCTGGAGGCGCACCTGGGTCTGGAAGCGGGCATGGAGCTGCTCCAGCAGGTAGCGCAGGTGGTCGTCGGGGATATCGGCTTTGCGTGTCAGCGGGGCGGTGCGTTCGGCCTGGCGGCGCTGGATCATCCGTTCGAGGGCACGTACCGTCTGGCCTTCGGTGGCGCAGCGGCGGCCCAGCAGAATCTGCTCACGCTCTTCGGGGAGCGAGAGGAGCACCTTGGCGTGGCCGGCGGAGAGGAGGCCGGCGGTAATGAGCTGGCGCACCTCATCGGGAAGGTCGAGGAGGCGCATGGCGTTGGCGACGGTGGCGCGTGCCTTGCCGACGCGGTCGGCGACCTCCTGCTGGGTGAGTCCAAAGTTGTCGGAGAGGGCGCGGTAGCCTTCGGCCTCTTCGAGGATGTTGAGGTCTTCGCGCTGGATGTTCTCGATGATGGCCAGCTCGGCCGCTTCGCGGTCGGCGGCATCCATCAGGATAATGGGAACGCTGCTGAGTCCGGCATCGATGGCGGCGCGCAGGCGGCGTTCACCGGCGATCAGCTCGTAACCGCTATCGCTGCGGCGGCAGATCAGGGGCTGGATTACGCCGTGGGCCTTGACCGATTCGGTCAGCTCCTGCAGCGCGACGGCCTCGAAGGTGTGGCGTGGCTGCCAGGGAGAGCGCGCGATGGCGTCGACGGCGGCCTGGATCACACTCCGGCTCCCCGCCTCGCTCGCCGCCGGCGCGGCGTCGGCAGGTGGAGTGGCGGCGGCTGCTTCGGGAGTAGCCGCCTGCTGTGCGCCGATGAGTGCGCCGAGGCCACGCCCGAGTCCGGGACGGGGGCGTGGTGCGGCGCGGCTGCTGCTCTTGCTGCTCTTAACTGGCTTCGGACTCTTTTTTACTGTTTTAGCCATGGTTCACGGATAGTATGCCGGGCGCATCAGGCCCGTTGTTTCGGGTAAGCCAAACATCACATTCATATTCTGCAGTGCCGAACCGGCTTGCCCCTTGACCAGATTGTCGATGTAGGAGACGACGCGCAGGCGGTTGCAACGGGCGTCGATGCTGAGCGAGAGGTTACAGAAGTTGGTGCCCCGCACATGCATGGAGCCGATCACCGTCTGGCTGTCGTAGAGGCGTATGAAGGGACTATCATGGTAAAAATCGCGGTAGATATCAAGGAGTTCTGCTTCGCTGATGTTGCGGGTGAGCGTACCGTAGAGGGTCGACATGATACCGCGGCAGAGTGGGACCACCTGGGCGGTGAAGGTGACGCGCACTTCGCGTTGGGCCAGAAGGCCGAGTTCGTGTTCAATTTCGCAGACGTGCTGATGGCCGGCGAGGCGGTAGGCGTTCATCTGTTCGTGGCGGGCCGGGAAGTGAAACTGGGCGTTGAGCTTCTTGCCGGCACCGGAGACGCCGGTCTTGCAGTCGCAGATCGCGCCGATGGGCTCGATGATGCCGGCCTTGATAGCCGGCGCGAGGCCGAGGGTGCAGCTTGCGGCGAAGCAACCGGGGTTGCCGACGAGCGGGGCCGTCGCCAGCTCGGCGCGATGGAGCTCGGTGAGGCCGTAGATGTTGGTGCCGAGGAGCTGCGGTGCAGTGTGATCGGGATTGCGGCCGATACGGGTGGCGTAGTCGGTGTAGGCGGCTGCACTCTTGAAGCGGAAGTCACCGCTGTAGTCGATCACACGTATCCCCTGCTCAAGCAGGGCGGGGGCCTGCTGCATACCGACGCCATCGGGTGTGGCAAAGAAGACGACATCGACCGCTGCGTCGGCGCGCGGGTCGTCCAGCGCCAGCACCGGGAGGCTGCAGAAGCCGGCGAGGTGGGGGTAGATCTCGTCGATCGGCTTGCCCACCTCTTCACGGGCGATAAGGGTGACAATCTCAACCCCGGGGTGTTGCAACAGCAACTCAATGATGCCGACACCGCCATAACCGGTGGCACCAATCACTTTGGCACGAATCTTCTTCATCTTCTTCTCCGCTAAGACCACAGAAATGAAACACTATTATCTCCCGTGGCAATGTGGTAATATCCACTGAAATGACCAAAGTGTCAAGAAAGGTCGTTATGCGGACTGAAGAATGCGATTTTTTGATTGTCGGCAGCGGTATTGCCGGGCTCATGAGTGCCATCCATCTGGCACCCCACGGGCGAGTACTGTTGATCACCAAAGAGGTGGCCACCGAGAGCAGCAGCAACTACGCCCAGGGGGGGATTGCCTGCGTTATCGAGGCGGAAGACAGCTTTGAACAACACATCGCCGACACCCTCGATGCCGGCGCCGGACTCTGTGATGAGGCGGTGGTACGGCAGATCGTCGAGGCGGCACCGGCACGAATTGCCGAGCTGGAACAGCTCGGTGTGCGTTTTGCCGCCGCGGCCGACGGGCATGGCTACGATCTGGGGCGCGAAGGGGGCCATTCACGGCGGCGCGTGCTCCATGCCGGCGACATCACGGGACAGCACGTTGAAACGACACTGCTGGCGCAGGTGCGGGCGCTGCCCAACGTGACCATGATGGAGCATGTGCGGTTGATCGACCTCGTCACCACCGCCTGGCTCCATCTGCCGGGACCCAACCGCTGCGTTGGCGCTTACGCCTTTGATTCGGCCAGTGAGACGATCTTCTCGATCCGGGCACCCCACACCATCTTGGCGACCGGCGGTTGCGGCAAGGTCTACCTCTACACCAGCAACCCCGATATCGCCTCGGGAGATGGCATCGCAATCGCCTGGCGTGCCGGGGCGGCGATTGCCAACATGGAGTTTATCCAGTTCCACCCCACCTGCCTCTACCATCCCAAGGCCAAGAATTTTCTGATCAGCGAGGCGGTGCGCGGCGAGGGGGCCGAGCTGGTAGACCGGCAGGGCAGACCCTTCATGCAGCGCTATGACGAGCGTGGCTCGCTGGCGCCCCGCGATATCGTGGCACGCGCCATCGACTCGGAGTTGAAGCGCACGGCCGATCCCTACTGCTGTCTCGATATCCGCCACAAGTCGCGGGCCTTTCTGCAAGAGCGCTTTCCCAACATCTACGCCACCTGCCTCAAGTTCGGCATCGATATGGCGACCGATCTGATACCGGTCGTGCCGGCAGCCCACTACTGTTGCGGTGGCATCAAGGCGACGGTGGCGGGTGAGACGACGCTGGGCGGACTCCATGCCATCGGCGAGACGGCCTGTACCGGGCTGCATGGCGCTAACCGGCTGGCGAGTAACTCGCTGCTGGAGGCGCTGGTGGCAGCAGAGGCCACCTCAGAGCGGTTGATCGGGATGGAGCCTCTATCGGTAGCGGGCGTTACAATCCCCCCGTGGGAGCCGGGGCATGCGGTACCCAGCGACGAGGCAGTGATCGTGGCGCACAACTGGGCCGAAGTCCGCACTTGTATGTGGGACTACGTGGGGATTGTCCGTTCAGCCAAACGTCTGGAGCGCGCCTTCCGCCGTATCCGCATGATCCGCAACGAGATCAGGCAGTATTACTTTGACTATCTGGTAACGGCCGATACGCTCGATCTGCGCAATCTGGCCGATGTGGCTGAGTTGGTGATCCGCTCGGCCCACATGCGGCGTGAGAGCCGCGGTCTTCACTACACCCTCGACTATCCCGACAAGCTCCCCATGGCGCGCGACACGATTCTGCCGCGCCGTCCACCCCGTCGCAAACGGCATACACTGGCAGCACAATGAGTCTCAAACAGCATAAAAACCGCTCCAAAGGGAGGCGCTATCTCTGGCTGCTGTTGCTGCTCCCGCTGGCCGGCATAACGGGCGCCCTGCTGCTGATGCCGGGCTGTGCCACGGCAGCATATCGACCCAGCAAGCAACTGCATCAGGAGCCAAGGACGGTGACGATGACGGTGACCGCCTACTGCAACTGCGGTACCTGTTGCGGTTGGCACTACACCTGGTATGGGCGGCGCGTCTATTCGGGTGGCTCGAATCGTGGCCAGCCGAAGAAGATCGGCGTCACGGCCTCGGGTACTCACGCCCGTATCGGTACGGTGGCAGCCGACACACGCTACTACCCCTTCGGCACGGTGGTCTATGTGCCCGGTTACGGTTACGGGCGGGTGGAGGACAGGGGCGGGGCGATCAAGGGCGAAAAGCTCGATATCTGGTTTCCCAGCCACAAACGGGCGTTGCAGTGGGGACGACAGAAGGTGCCGGTGCAGGTCTGGTTGCCTAAACCGCAGGCGTCTCGAGCAGCAAAGTAACGGGGCCGTCGTTCAACAGCCGCACCTGCATGGCGGCACCGAAGACGCCACAGCCGACACGCGCAGTACCCAGTTGTGCCCGCAGTTGCTGCAACAGCTCCAGATAGAGCTGTTCAGCCAACGCCGGAGGTCCTGCCTCGATAAAGCTGGGGCGGTTGCCTTTGCGACAGTCGCCGAAGAGGGTGAACTGGGAGACGAGCAGCAGCGAGCCCTGGATCGCTTCGAGCGAGAGGTTCATCAACCCCTGGTCGTCGGTAAAGATACGCAGGGACGGCAGTTTGCGGGCCATCCAGGCGACTTCACGCGCCCCGTCAGCGGGACCGACCCCGAGGAGCACAAGGAGGCCGGGGCCGATGGCGGCGACCACCTCGCCGCCGACACTAACCGAGGCTTCACTGACGCGCTGGACGACGGCCCTTATGACTCTGCCTCACACTCGGCCCAGGAGGTGGGAGTCTCCCAGATGCGTATCCGGCGCAGTCGGATGCCACGACCCAACTCGGGCAGGGCGGCTGCCACTGAGTTGAAGAGCTCTTCGGCCAGCACCTCGGTGGTGGGATCGCGTCCTGCGATGGTGACCAGACGCTGGCCGAATTGCGCTTTGATCTGGTCGTATCCGGGGTCGCGGTCATTAACGCAGAGGGCGTGGTCCCACTCATTGACGAAGCGTTCGATCAGGGTTTTCAGGTCGGCAAAGTCGCAGACCATATCGTTGTGGTTGAGACGCTCCGCCTCCAGCACCACCTCAACGGTGCGGGTGTGACCGTGGATAAAGCGGCAGTTGCCCTGATGCTTGGAGAGGAGGTGGGCGTTATCGATCGTAACGGTTTTACAGATGCGATAGATCATCTTGCACGCCGGCGTTGTGGTGTCGGTGACAGCTACTCTGCCGCAACCGGAGTCAGGAGAAAGGTGGCGCTGACGAAGTAGTGATCGCTGGGGAAGAGCCCGTCGCGTTCGTCGCGGATGATTTCAGAGGCGGTGGAGAGGAGCGGGCCGCGGCTCAGAATCCAGTCGATCTTGCCGAGTTTGCCACTGTAGGCTTCTCCCTTGAAAGCATGAAAAGTACCACCTGACAGTTTGGAACCATGCACCGCGCTGAAGCTGTCGCACCAGCCACCCTGTGTCAAGGTTGCCAGCGGTTCGCTGGTCTCATCACAGTTGAGATCGCCCGTCAGGAGTTGCGGCAACTCAGCCGGATAGGCTTGCGCATCCTCTACCAGGAGACGCGCCTGATTGACGCGCGCCTCTGAGCTGACGTGGTCGAGGTGGGTGTTGACGATGCGGAGCTGCTGGCCATCGTTGTAGTTGTCGGCCAGACGCACCCAGTTGGCAAAGCGGATGCAGGCGCTCTCCCACGACTTGGAGCCGGGGATATGGGGCGTCTCAGAGAGCCAATAGCCGCTGGCGGTAATCAGTTTAAAGCGGTTGCGGCGGAAGAAGATCACATTCTGCGGACGTGCGCCCTTGACGTTGTCGTGCAGGGCGTAGTGGTCGTAGCCGGTAAAAAAGGCCTCCAGCGCCAACATCTGGGTCGGCGAAGCCTCCTGGAAGCAGATGATATCGGCCGCCTGGGCGGCAATCGTCTCGAGGCAGAGCTCCTTGCGGTAGATCCAGTTCTGGTCACCGTCGTCGGCACCCGAGACGCGGATGTTGCAGGTCAGCACCTTGAGGGTGAAGCCGTAAGGCTTGGCGTTGTTCATCATGAGACTGCTCCAGATGGCTCACCTCTGCAGCGCTCTGCTGCAGAGGTGGCAAGGGGGATGTTAGAGTTTAATGCTGAGGCCGGCCAGCAGCGTCAGGTCGTTGCGCTTCATGCCGGCACCCGGCTCGCTGTCGTATTTGTCCTGCAGCACAAGGCGCAGGTTTACCTTGCCATTGAGGGGAGCTTCAGCGCCCAGCTCGGCATTGATCAGATAGTTGCTGAAGTGCGAGGCTTCGGGAAGATATTCAATCGACTGCCAAATCTTGGCATTCTCGCTGAACTTGTATTCGAAGGCCTGCGCAAAGCGGAGGGCGAGGTAGTCGTCCTTGATATCGACCACCTTCTCCCAGAGGTAGGCAACGCCGGCTTCGACCGAGAGAGTAACGGTATCATCCTTGAGCAGGTAGGCACCGAGACCGGGGCCGAGTGTGGCGCGGTAGTCGATTTCGGCGATGTCGTCGTAGAGGAGGTCGCCATTGAGGTAGGCGTAGGTCAGCGGCGAGAGGGTTTTGCGCAGGTTGGCGAAGGCCTTGGCGTTGTAGACGCTCTTCTCGTCCTCTTTGACCTTCACTTCGCTGCCATCACTGTCGGTAACGGTACGGCGTACGGTATTCTCGCCATAGTTGGCTTCGGCGCCGGTCTTGAATGAGCCCAGGCGCTCCTGCTCGCCCTCGATCAGCAGGCTGCCGTTGAGCAGCATGGTTTCACTATTGCCGTCGGTCAGGGTGGCACCAAAGGAGAGCGACTTCTCCAGTTTGGAGGTGTTGGCCTCTTGTGCGGTCAGGCCTGCGGCTGCCAGCAGTGCGGCGATCAGAATGGAACTACGTTTAACAGACATGTTTTACTCCTGAAGCCGGCGTTGGCAAGATACGCAGAACTCATTTCTGCTGACTACATCCCGCCCATCTCACACCGATCTGCAAGCGGACACTTTTACTATCGAGTCGCTGCAATATGGTACATGGTAGTATATTTGATGCGTTGCTGCAAGTGTATGATCACGGGTGTGATCCACAATAGTGGATGTGCACCCCGTAATGTCAGTCAGTGGTTGCATGTTTGCGCCGGAGCGGAATGAAGAGAAGATCGATATCCAGTTTTTCGGGTGTGCGCTCGTAACGGAAGAGACGCCAGAGGAAGGAGACCTTATACTTGCCGGCAACAGGATTGCGATCAATCGTGATGGCGGGGAAGATGTCGGTGGAGGTGACGCCGTTAAGCCGCTCGTAGTGGTAGAGCCGGAAGAGAACCCGGCGGCGCAGATAGTCGTACTCACTCCTGGCCTTGAAGAGACCGCTCCCGACCTCATGTTTGTAGTCGTAGAGTATCAGCAGGAGATGCCCTTCGCTACGCAACCAACCCGCATCAACTCCTTCGCTCTGCTCCGTTCTCCAGATGGGAAAGAGACGGGTGGAGCGCCGGCGGACAGCCTCCCGCAGCTCGACGCTGTTAGTTGCCTCCGGCAGCGAATTGGTGTCAGCCTGCTGCAGACTCTCTTTTTGATGTATGCCTGCCCTGAAAGTCGTGACCAAACGCTCACTCCGCTCCATGGCAAAGAGTAGCAGGATATCGAGCTCCCAACTGCGCTGTTCTGCCAGCAGGGTGGTGTCAGGGGAGTCGTAGCGGCGGCTGGTATGGGAAAAGAGGAGGGGATAGGTGGTGGAGTTATAGCGGGGTGAACGCACCAGATCACCGAAGAGCAGGAAGGTGGCGCTGCGCTTCTGCCGCTCGCGGTCGTGACGGTAGTTGTAGAGGGGAAAGAGCCAACTGCCGTTCTCGTAACCGCTATGGGTGCCTACCAGGGGCGTTAACCAGTAACGGCTGCAAGTGGCTCCACTCTTGAAATGTCCGTAGAGAGGGGTAAGAAGGCGATGTTTGTCGCGATAGTAGAGTGGCAGGAGATAGTTTGAACCGGCGGCGGTCCCGCTGCTGAAGTGGCCCAGTCCGGCCAGCAGCCAGAGGTCACTGCGCTGTGGCTGCCGGCTATGGAAACTCAGCAGTGGCGGAATAAGCCAGGCTTGGTACTGTTCGCTCTCACGCCAGCGACAGTAGAGGGGAGAGAGGAGCGAATCGTTATAGCTGTTGCGATAGTAGAGGGGGAAGAGCCAGTGAAGGCTGCCATGACTATCCCATTTGGCATGGCAGAGGGGGCCGCCAAGCCAGAACTCGCCACCATCGGCATGGCTTTTGCCACCCGAGAGGAGCGGGTAGACTATCCAGCGATGCGACTCCTCATCGCGATGCCAGCCACCCAGTATGGTGATAAAGCTCTCTCCGGCAGGCGAGCGGGAGCGATAGTAGAGTGGCATCAGGGCCAACCATTTGCGTTCGGTCTCTTGGTTTTCACCATGCGAGTAGAGGAGTGAGTAGAAGTTGTGGTGTTGCGGTCCATAGTTTCGCAGCAACAGTAGCGGCGGTATGGCCCACCAGCCGTCCTGTGCGGTATGGTTGCTGCTGCGGGAGCAGTAGAGCGGCGAGAGGGTAAAGTGTGCGTCGGCATCGCCCTCCTGGTAGAAGAGTGGCAGCAGGTAGTGCAGCTTCCGGGTAGGCGAGCGGTCACGTCCGTAGAGTCCCAAGAGGGCGCGCGTCTCGGATAAGTGTTGCGTTTTGTGGCCCCAGGCCAGCAGCGGTGGAATCTGCCAGTCGAGATGCTGACCCTCTTTGTCGCGCTCCCAGCCGACCAAGAGGGAGTAGAAGCTGCTACTGTAGCTGTCTTGTGCCCGATAGAAGAGTGGCAGCAACATCCAGCTCTTTTTCTCAGTTGTGTCATCCCAACTATGCCGCCCCAACGGCCAGAGGGCGAAGCTGCTGCCGACTGAGCGGTCAGGCGTGTGGTAGCTGCCGGCCAAGGGCCAGAGACGCCAGCCGCAGGCATCTTCGTCATCTGTTTTTTGAGATGGGTAGCGTTCCCGATACGACTTGATGTTGAAGATCGGCCACAAGAGGTGCAGGCTGTAGTCGTCGCGTCGCCGATAGTGCAACCAGAGCGGAAAGAGGGCGTTTACACCGCTGCTCTCTCCCTTCTCCGGCTCGGTAAAGTGCCAATAGAGGGGGAAAGCGACCTGGTAGTCGTCACCCCAGAAAAAGGGGAAGAGGCGATAGTTATGCGATTCGGTGTTGAAACTGCCAAGCGGCCAGAGGAGGTTGTAGGTGGGGTGTGGCTGGTCGCGGTTCTTGATCGAAAAGATGGGGCGTAGCGCCAGACGGTCATCGCTAAACTCGCCCAGTGGCCAAAGGGCTGAGAGAGCAGGCTCCCGGTAGTAGAGGAGCGGCCAGAGATTGACCCGATTCTCGACAGCACCCTCCCGGCCTCCATACTCACCGGTAAAGAAGGGGGTGCCCTTCATGGCCGTGGTGCTGCAGCCAGTGGCTGCCAGCAGTAATGCCAGCAGTGCCAGTGGCAGAAGTCGTTGTAAAGAATCCATCTGCATTACATTACCATTCAGGCAAGTTGAAGACACTCTACACTCAGGAGTCCATCGCTCGATTGTTTTGTATGCCTTTAACGGCACACACAAATAGTCGCATAAATTGGTAGCATTTGTCAGCAACAAATGCAATCGGTCAGTGACAGGGGGGGGATAGGCAAGAGACCGCAAGGGACAGAGAAGAGAAACCCTACGGCGGCAGAGACCTGCCACCTTTGTAAATCGTAAGCTGTGAGCTGTAATAGCAAATGACGACGCTGGGGGACAGAGAAGCCGCTGGGGGGACAGAGAATGACGATGACGGTTGCTCTCTGTCCCCATCTACGGTCCCCATCTACGCTACTCGCTCGTCTCTGCCGCACCCCTGTCACTGACCGATTACAAGCGGGGGTTCGCCCCGGGTGCCCCATGACGCCTGATGATTTGACAAAGAAGCGCAGGTTTTATACGGTGGTTTCCCAATGAAAGAAACATGTCCGATTTGTAGAACGCAGAAGGCCAAGCGCCAATGCAAACGGCGGGAAATGGCCGGGATATGCCCGACCTGCTGCGCCCGTCAACGCGACGATACCTGCGGCGCTTGCCAGCATAACGTCGCGGCTCAACGCTACAATGCCGTCCGCCAGGCCACTCCACCCCCGCCAAGGCAGAAGCCTTTCATCTTCGAGCTCAATCCCGAGGTCGAGACCGCTGTTAACTGGGCGTTGGAGCTTGTCCAGCGCGGCAAGCTGAAGCAGGCGGAGACCGCGATGGGATCCCTGTTAGCCAAGCACCCCCGCAACCATACAGTGCTCTACGGCATGGGGGTGCTGCATGCCATGCGGAATGATCACAAGGCGGCGATAGCCTGGTTCGACAAGGCCACGGACATTAATCCGTATTTCCTCGAGGCCCATTTCAACACGGCGATAGCCTACCGGAGGCTAAGCGACGTTGCCAATACCGCGCGGGCTCTTCGTACAGTGATCGAGGTGGGAGATCCCGAGGATGACTTGACATGTCAGGCCAAGGGGCTACTGGAAGAGCTTGATCAAATGACCAGAAAAACCAACGGTCTTGATCTCGATACGTATATCAAGGCGCAGGGTCTCTTTGAGCAGGCTTTTACCCGGATGACGGAAGGCGCATGGGGCGAAGCCTTGGCCGGCTTCAGGGAGGCGGCCGCGTGGAACGAGCGCCACCCTGCCACGCACGGCAACATGGGGATATGCCTGGCCAATCTTGGGCGCAAAGCCGAGGCGCTGCGGGAACTGGAGTTTGCGCTCGAGATAGATCCAGAGTACGAGCCAGCCATCACCAACCGGATGCTTGTGGTGACGAAGATGGAGGAAGGCACGCCGCTGAATGCAGGCTTCAAGGAGGTCAATTTCGCCAGAGAACGGGCTGAATGCGAACAAAATGGCGGACGCAAGCGCCGCGATCCAAAAGCATAGTCAGATCGTACTCTCCTGCCTCCCCACCCCTGTCACTGACCGATTACGGGGGGGCAGGCAAAGTGTGGTTTGCGAGACAGTTTGCCTCGCCCCACGCTCCCTCTGTCCCCCCCCATGTCCTCAATAGACAAATCCGATCTCTTGGAAGCGCAGTTTGGCCGGGGCGGGCTCCATCTCGGTGAGGTTGAGGCCCTGGCGGTTGAGGACGGCGTAGAAGCCGCGCAGCTTGAGGGGGAAGTGCGGCGTGCCGGGGGCACCGGTCCAGCGGGAAGTGGGGGAGATGTTGATCTCGCTGCTGCTGCCGTCGAGCGGGAAGCGGATGAAACGCCAGCCGTCGAAGTTGATGGCGAGGTCGCCGGGCCAGTCGTGGTAAGCGCCTTCGGTACGCCAGACGCGCCCCTTGGCGTCTTCGATTTCGAAGACGATCTTGCCCCAGCCGGAGTCGCCGCAGACCCACAAGCCGATATCAGTAGGGCGGCCGGGAACATCGAGCGGGGCGGCGGGCTGCAGGAAGGTGTATTCGCTGATGAGGGCTTCAAGCGTACCCTCTTTAATCAGCTCCAGTTCAAGGCAGCGCTGCTTGACGGGGTCGTCGACGGCGGTGAGCGTGAAGTTCCCCGGCTGGCGGTAGGGAAGTTCGGGGTTGCGGCTCTTCATCCAGGGGTCGCCGGCGGCGAGTTGCCACTCGTTGGTGGTGGTGAGTGCGGCCAGGGGTTTGAAGGTGGCAGGTGGCGGGGCGTAGCGGCGTTGCCGCAGACGGGCCGAGGTGACGGAGGTAGCCGTTGTCAGGTAACAGGGGGCGGTAGTGACGTTGATAGTGTGGCGGCGCTTGTTGAGTCTCTCTGCGGCGCCGAAGAAGCCGGTGAGCGTAGCGCCGGCTTTAGCGGCGAACTCGACCTCGACTGTGGCAGTGCCGACAGTGGTCCAGAGGGCGACCACCTCGCCGCCGCCCTGACGTTTGAAGCGCAGGGCGTAGAGGGTGCGTGAGCCGGTATCGAGTTGCCCGGCAAAGGTGACAGAGTCGAGCAGGCGCGTGGCGGTGGCGATGCCGACGTAGGCCTTTTTGGGATAGAGGAGTGGGTAGCGCTGACAGATGCCGCCGGCACCCCAGAGGGTGTTGTAGTAGGCGTTGGCGGTATCCATGAGAATGCCGGGTGAGACGCGCTCAAAACCGTAGGCGAGCGAGATGAGGATATCGCGCACATAGAACTCGGCCTGACGTTGCTGTCCCAGAGTGCGGTCGCTGCGGGCGGTAAACTCATAACAGCCGTCGACGGGGAGATCGTGTCCCAGACGGCGGGCCGCTTCGCGTCCCAGCCAGATGCCCTGCAGACCGCCGGCCCAGAGCTTCTCTGGCATGGAGGTTTGGCCGACAGTCTCCATGCCGATGGCGTCGATATACTCCGGTTTGAGGCCGTGGCGCAGGAGGGCGGTGATGATGGCAGCCGAGTGGGTGGTGTTGCCGACGAGCAGCTTGATGTGGGGATAACGCTTGCGGAAAAACTCTCCCATGAAGTTTGCCAGGCGGGCCATCTCTTCAGCTTGGGTCACTTCTGCCGGAGTCTCCTGCCGCTCTTCGCCCACCAGTTCAGGCGGCAAGCGGCTGTTGTAGCTCTCATGGAAGATGGTGACGGCGTTGCAGTGGGGGAAGCGCTGCAGCAGGGGCGTGAGCTTCGCTTCGATCTCGGCCTGGGCAGCGGCCGGATCGTCGAGCGAGCGCGGGCGTATGCTCCAGCCGATCTGATTGAGGGTGATCTGCCAGGGGGCGAAGTCGGCTTCGCTGACGTTGGACCAGCCCATGGTGGTTTTGCGCAGTCCCGCCTTGAAGAGCATTGGGCCAGCGATCTCGACCTCCCCGCCGCTGTAGTGTGCCCCGCCGAACCACCAGGTGCCGAAGGGCGACTCATAACCGGCGCGGCGTGTGTCGCGGCCGAGCTGGGCAAAGGCGGCCTCATGCTGCAGCCAGCTGTCGCCTTGCGGTGAGGCGAGCGAGAGGTGGAGGCCGTACCAGCCGGGCTCTTTGGTCTCAAGGGGCAGGCGCAGGCGCTGTTGGTCGCCGGCACGCGCGAGCTTGATACGTTGGTGTCGCTGGCGCAACTGTTTGCCGTCGGCTCCGCTGATGCTCCAGGTGAGGTCGCCGCTGGCAGCATCATGCTGGGCGGTGAGGAGGATCTCGGTGACGGGCGGCTCGTCGTTATGGAAGATGTTGCCGGGCTGTTGCGGCAACAGACGGAGCGCAAAGGGCATGCGTTCCAGGGTCACCGCGAAGAGATGGACGCTGCTGGTTGATTTGTTGTCGGGTTTTTTGGTGGAGTCCCACTGGGCGCTGATGGAGCCCGGTTGGCCGATGAAGTCGATATCGAGGTAGGGCTGACTCATCATCGAGGCGTGGCGATCCTCCGAGGCAGAGAGGAGGTCGATGATGGCGCCGGGTTGCAGGTCGAAGCGCACCAGATAGAGCGGCAGGTTGGTGGCGTTGTGGCGCAGCGTGCCGACCTGCTGTACCGCCGCCGGGAGCGGATCGACGCTGCTACGCGGCAGGGTAACGGTATCGATGGCGATGGCACCGCCGCGCCCCGAGGTGGCGTAGCGGGTGACTTTGAGCGAGACGACGGGGTCACGTTGCGGGTCGGGGGCGACAGCGCAGAGCGCCCAGGCGCGGGTATAGAAGGCGTTGGGGACAGCAGCATGGACGCTCTCAGGCATCGCATCGAGGGCGGTGCGGGCCAGGTGTTCATCGCACTCGAGGGCCCACGAGCCCTTCATCTGGCGGGCCTGGCCGACATCGGCGCTCTCACTGCCGGCAGCCACCAGCATGGGGATGTCGTTGATTTCGCGCAGGCCGTGCGCAACCGAGGTAACGGCGTTGGAGAAGATGCCGGGGCGGGCCAACGACCACATGGCGAGTGGCAGATAGCGTGGATGGGAGAAGGAGGTGCCGGCGTCAGCGGCGGCTATCGTGGCGTTGGTGCCACAGGTGAGTTTGACGCTGTCGAACTCGCCCGCTTCGGTGCCGATGTAGTGGCCGTCGAGATAGCGCTCAAAATGGCCGGACTGTTGCCGCAGTTCAAGGGTGAACCAATGCTGCGAAGCCGGCGGCAGACTCTCCCAGCGGGCGGCGAGCTCCTGCTGCTGCTCGTTGGTATAGCGGCGCAGGTGGGGCCGCACATGGCGCGTGACGAGGGGGTGGAAGCTGACCATGGCGTTGGAGAGGGTGACTGCCGGCGGAGTCTCGGTGGCATCTTTGGGGCGGGGCGGTTGCCACGTCTCGTGCCGGTTATTGAGAGTGATGGTAGTGGTAGTGCCATCGCGCTTGCTGATAAGCAGATGGCCCTGGGTGGTGGAGCCGAGCTGGAACTTGAAACGGAGGGCGCTGCTCTGCGGCGGGCGTTGCAGCAGCAGGGTTGAGCCGTCACGCTGCGGGGTGAGCGGCGTCCAGTCGCCACCAGCATCGGGTAGCGGAGTTGACGCCGGAGCAGCCAGCAACGTGGCGGCCCAGAGGGAGAGTATCAGGCTGGTGCAGTGGTGTGGTTTCATCAGTATTTCCCTTGGCTCTATTTCCGCAGCTCGTGGCGCTGCTGCCAGACCTTCTCAATGGCGTCGGCAACCTGGTTGATCAGCTCCTCCTCCCCCAGCAGGAGGGAGTGAGGCAGCTTGAGTCTACCATAAAGCGCCTATCGGGGGACAGAAGGGACGGACGGCATCAATTGTGGCGGCATCGCACAGCAGCATGACGAGGCGGTCGAGACCTAACGCCACACCACCACAGGGCGGGAAGCGACCACTCTCAAGCTCCTGCAGAAACTCCTCGTCGAAGGGGTAGACTGTTTTGCCGGCGCTGCGGCGTTCAGCGGCGGCGGCCTCAAAACGGGCACGCTGCTGCGCGCCGTCGGTCAGCTCAACGTAGGCGTTGGCGAGTTCGAGTCCGGCGATGTAGAGCTCAAAGCGTTCAGCCACACCGGGGTCAGACTCTTTGAGGCGTGCCAGTGACGCGGCCGGAGCAGGGTAGTCTGTTAAAAAGAGGGGGCGGTTGCGGGGCAGTTGCGGTTCAATCAGCAACGCCATGTCGTGATCGAAGCGTTCAGCGTCCCAGCGGTCGAGAGGATTCCAGCCGGCCCAGCATTGGAAGGCTGCGCTGACGCTCAGCGACTCCCAGGGCGGGGTGAGGTCGATGGCAACTCCCTGATAACTGATTTGCAGCCCCTTGCCGAGAGCGCGGCAGGAGTTGAGTATCAGCGTTTGGCACATTGCCTGCAGGTCGGCGCTGTCGGCCGCCGTGGCATACCATTCAACGAGGGTAAATTCTGGGTTGTGGCGGCTGCCGCGTTCAGCGGCACGGAAGACGGGGCCGAGCTGGAAGATACGCCCGGCGCCGGCTGTCATGAGACGCTTCATCTGCAGTTCGGGCGAAGGGCGCAGCCAGGCTCCAGCCGCAGCGATACAGTCGATCTGCTGCTCCTGAGCCGGAGCGACGATGCGGACCGGCGTCTCGACCTCAAAGTAGCCGTCGTGATAGAAGGTCTCCCTGACGGCACGCAGAATCTGGTGGCGTTGCATCAGAGTGGCAAGCGGTGGCAGCGGCATGTAGGGAGTTGACATTCTGTATCAATTTGCTGTGTGACGATACTATAGCGCATCTTGCAGCCGGGGACAAGGGGTGGCTGGTATATCGCGCCCTTTCAGGGCTTGCCGAGAAGCAAGACAGTTTCCTCGCATCGCTCCTCCAGCATCGTCCCGATCATCGTCTTATTTTAACCGAAGAGCAGTTGCTGGCAACTCCTGGTCGGGAGGCGCTCCTGGTCGAGACCGACGTTTGGCACCTGATTCCCATTTCTCTGGCACTCTCTCTTCTGGCACTCTCTCTTGCGCTAAATGTGGTTGTCCTGAGTTGGATTAGGCTTGCCGTGGGCGGCGGGAAAGCGTAATCTCGCAGATATGGTCAATTATCCAGATCTATGTAAGGCACCGGTGCGGGACGTGGGTATCGTTCCGGCGCGGCTGGTGATGGAGGCGCGTGCATGAAAGGTGTTTGGATTGAGGCGCCGGCCAAGGTTAACCTGACGCTGGAGGTGGGGGAGCAGCGCAGCGACGGTTTTCATGAGATCCGCTCGATTCTGGTGCCGGTCTCGTTATGCGACCGGCTGGAGATGCGTCCGGCCGCGGCGGATAGTCTGGCGGTGGCGGCCGAGGGGGTGTCGCTGGCTGCAATCGGCAGGAACGAGGATAATCTGGTGCTGCGGGCGGTTGAGCTGTTGCGACAGGCGAGCGGACGGGGTGGGGGGGTGGCGCTCCGGTTGGTGAAGCGGATACCGGTCGGTGGCGGGCTGGGTGGGGGCAGCGCCGACTGTGCCGCCACGTTGGTGGGGTTGAACAGGCTGTGGGGGCTGGGGTGGTCGCGCGAGCGTCTGATGGAGCTGGGGGCCGGGTTGGGCAGCGATGTACCGGCGCTGGTACATGGCGGCGCGGTGGTAATGGAGGGTCGTGGCGAGCATGTGACGCCGATTCCGGTGCCGCAGCGTTGGGAGGAGCGCCGTTTCTGCCTGCTGCTGGCCAACCCGGGGGTGGCGGTGTCGACAGCGGCAGCCTACCGTCACTACGTCAGAGAGTCTACTACAGGGTTGACCTCGGCGTCAAATTTTTATACGATAGTTTATTCCGCACTCCAAAGGGGCGACGCACGCGCCGCCGCAGCGGGGTTGTTTAACGATCTGGAAAGCTCTGTTTTTCCATACTATCGGGCAGTTGAGGCTCTTGTACAGCAGTTGCGTGCAACTGATGCGTGGGGTGTCTTGATGTCGGGCAGTGGCGCAACGGTCTTTGCGCTGCTGGGAGATATGAGTCAGGCGGAGGCGGTGAGCGCCGCACTGTCTGGGGCCATCTGGCGCCGGATCGTTTGGACATTGCCCGATGGTGTAATGGCAGCACATGGGATTTTGGATCCCTGAGTCATGGTTCGAATCCATGTCGGGCAACCAGTTGCATGTTGCAGCCGGTGTATGGAGCGCAGTCGGAGTTCCCCGGTAACGGGGGGTTGAGTTTTGGTTATGAAAATACTTTCTGGAACGTCGAATCGACCGTTGGCTGAGAAGATCGCCGCCTATGTGGGGACTCCTCTCGGTGCGGTAGACATTACCCGCTTCCCTGATGGCGAGGTGTTTGTCAAGATTCGCGACAATATCCGGGGAAGTGATGTCTTTATCGTGCAGTCGATCTGTACGCAGCCGAACGAGATGTTGATGGAGCTGCTGATCATGATCGATGCGGCGCGGCGTGCCTCGGCGCGGCGTATTACGGCGGTATTACCTTATTACGGCTATGCGCGTCAGGACCGCAAGGATCAGCCCAGGGTGCCGATTACGGCCAAGCTGGTGGCCAACCTGCTGGTGGCGGCCGGTGCCAATCGTATTTTGACGGTTGATCTGCATGCGCAGCAGATTCAGGGCTTTTTTGATATTCCGGTGGATCATCTCTACGCCTTCCCTGCGATTTCGAAGTATCTGCAGGAGTTGAAGCTGGTGTCGCCGGTAATAGTTTCACCCGATACCGGCGGGGTCAAGGCGGCGTACGCCTATTCAAAGCTGATGGGTACCGGCTTGGCGATTGTGGCCAAGCAGCGCATTGGGCTGGATGTCGAGGCCTACAACGTGGTCGGCGATGTGGACGGCAAGGATGTAATCATGGTGGACGACATGACGACCACCTGTGGTACACTCTGTGCTGCGGCACAACTGCTGCTCAAGCATGGCGCCGCCAGCATTCGTGCGGCGGTGACGCATGCTCCCCTGACCGAAGGGGGAGCCAAGCGGCTGTGTGGCTCGCCGATCAAGGAGCTGGTGGTGACCGATACCGTGCCGCTGGGCGTAACTTGCGATGCCAGCATCACGGTGCTCTCGGTGAGCGACCTGCTGGGTGAGGCGGTAATGCGTATCCACAACGATCAATCGGTGAGTTCGCTGTTTAACTTGTAGTTGTTTCTGTCAAGAGAGAGAGTCGAGGAAGAGAGCATGGGCAAGCAGATTAAAATCAAGGCGACCAAGCGTGAACTTGGAGGGTCAGGCGAGGCGCGCCGTGTACGGCGGGCAGGTCTGATTCCGGCGGCACTGGGGCTGTTGAGCAACGAGACCGAGTCGATTCAGATCGATGCTCACGAGTATATGATGGCGACCCGCAGCCAGATGGGCGAGCAGATTGTGGTGTTGCTGGAGCTGGAGGGCAAGTTGTTCAACGCCTTGATCCGCGAGGTCCAGCGTGATGTCTTGACCAGCCAGCCGAGCCATATCGACTTCAGCGAGCTCGATATGTCGAAGCAGATGCGGGCCGCTGTGCATATCAAGCTGCTGGGCGAGCCTGTGGGCGTGCGCACCGGTGGCGGGGTATTGACGCAGGCGTTGCATCAGGTCGAGATCGAGTGCCTGCCGTCCGACTTTATCGAGAGCGTCACGCTCGATGTCGGGGCGATGAAGCTGGGTGAGTCGCTCTCCGTGGCTGATTTGAAGCTGGGCGACAACTATACCGTCCTGACCGATGAGGAGCAGGTGGTTGCCGCAGTGGTGGCACCGGCGGCCGAGGAAGAGGCGCCGAGCGCAGTGGCTGCTGAGGGTGAAGAGGAGGCCGAGGCCGGGGATGCAGAAGAGAAGGCCGAAAAGTAACAGCGGACAGCGCTGTTCAGGGAGATGGATTGAAGATTGTGGCAGGTTTGGGCAATCCCGGGCTGAAGTATGTGCGCACGCCGCATAACGCCGGCTTTGCGGTGCTCGATCTGCTGGCTGAGCGTCTTGGCACAACGTGGCGCGAAGAGTCGCGTCACACTGCCTGGACGGCACGAGTCAGGGCAGAGATGGCCGATTTGCTGCTGGTGAAGCCGTTGACCTATATGAATGCCAGTGGCCGGGCGGTGGGTGCGTTGTTGCGCTATTACAACGTGGCATCGTCTGATTTGGTGGTGGTCTCCGACGACGCCGACCTGCCGGCGGGGCGCTTGCGCATCCGTACGGAGGGTGGCTCGGGCGGGCACCGCGGGCTGGAGTCGGTCATCGAAGCCTGTGGTACAGAGGCCTTCACGCGGGTGCGTGTAGGTGTAGGTCGGGGGGCAGCCGACATGGGGCTGATCGACCATGTGCTGGGACGTCTGTCTGCCTCCGATGAGGAGGCGTTGCGGCAGACAGTTGATGTAGCGGCTGACGCGGTCTTGTGCCTGGTGGCACAGGGTGCCGTTGCGGCCATGAACCGGTTTAATGGCTGGCAGGCAGCAGATACGCCTCCGGTCGAGACCAATGAGCGGGGTTGAACCCATGATGAAGAAGTATGATGCGCTGTTTATTTTCGTAAATGCGCCTAAAGATGATGCCCTTGACGGCCTGGTCGAAAAGGTCGGCGGCGAGATTACCCGTCTTGGCGGCCAACTGATTGGTTCGGAGTCGCTGGGCAAGCGTAATTTTGCACGTCCGATGCAGAAGCAGGAGAGCGGTGTCTATATCCGTATCCGCTTCCTACTGGCACCTGATCAGGTGGTGGCGCTGCGGGCGCGCTATGCGATTATGGATGAGGTGTTTCGTGTCGAGGTGCTGGCTGTCGATGAGCGCCGTGAGCAGTTGGTGATCGAGCAGACGGCACGTCGCAAGGCTAAGGCCGAGGCTGCCGCTGCGGCGGCCGCCGTCGCAGAAGAGAGCGCTGCGGTTGCTGCGGAGCTTTGATGCCGGAGTAGAGAGATGGCCAGCTTCAATCGTGTAATTCTGGTAGGCAACCTGACCCGCGCACCGGAGATGCGGCGCACGGCTACGGACAGAGCTGTCACCAGGTTGCGGTTGGCGGTCAGCGAGGGATTTCGTGACCGCCAGACCGGCGAGCTGCGTGAGAGCGTCTGCTACGTCGATGTCGTGGTTTGGGAACGGCAGGCGGAAGCGTGCAATCAATACCTCGACAAAGGCAGCCCGGTGCTCGTCGAGGGGCGTTTAATCTACGAAGAGTGGAAGAATGCCCAGGGCGAGACGCGTAACCGCCTGAGTGTAAGAGCTGATCGCGTGCAGTTTCTGGCACGTCGTGATGAAGTTGGCGGCGCGCAACGGCCGCCGGAAGCGGGGGCGCAAGAGCTGCCGCAACAGACGCAAGCCGGACCGGAGGCCGGCTCCGGCAGCAGTGATGGCCTCGATGTCTATCAGGGCGCAGCAGCGCTATCGGGTGATGATCAGGGAAGCGGGGATGATGAGGATCTCCCCTTTTAACAGAAGTTGAGGGCCGGATGGCACTGGTGTTGTCGCGGCCCAATCAGGAGAGTTAGTATGCGCATGGGTAAAAGAGGCGGGCGGACACCCCGCAGAAGCAGAAATGACGGGCTTAATGTCAAGAAACGGTCGCGTCTGCTTGAGCCGCACGATGTGGTCGATATCGATGATATCGAGTTTTTGCGTCGTTTTGTGACCGAATTCGGCAAGATTATTCCGGCGCGTCTGTCGGGGGTTACAGCCCATCAGCAGCGCCAGATCAGGCAGGGCATTACACGTGCCCGCAATATGGGACTGTTGGCCTAGTTCCGGGAGATTTGACAATGGCTGTTGAAGTACTACTACTCTCTGATGTGCCGGAGCTGGGAGAGGCCGGCACAACCGTCAAGGTGGCCGCTGGTTACGCCCGCAACTACCTGTTGCCCAAAGGTTTGGCCGGGCCGGTAACAACCGCTACCCTGCGGCAGTTGGAGAAGCTGCGCAAAGAGCGTGAAGAGCTGGCCCGTATTCAGTTGGCCGAGGCCAATGCCAAGGCGGCGAAGCTGAAGAACGTCTCGGTGACTGTACGTGCCAAGACGACCGATGGCACCCGGCTCTACGGTTCGGTGACGCAGAGCGATATTCTCGAGGCGCTGGAGGGGCAGGGAATCGCTTTGGATCGTTCGCAGATTGAGCTGGCCGGCGCACTGCGCGAGGTGGGGCAGTTTGATGTGCCCATCAAGCTGCATGCCAAGGTTTCAATTACGATTAAAGTTTGGGTGGTCGAGGAGTAAACCTCGATGTCCCCTGCGCCCGTTACGCTTGATGCGCCGCTGCGTGTGCCGCCGCACAGTGCTGAGGCCGAGCGGGGTGTTTTGGGGTCGATCCTGCTCGACGCCGACCGGGTGATGGATCTCTGCCTGGCGGCGGGACTGGTCGAGGATGCCTTTCACCTCTATGCGCACCGGACCATCTTTGGCGTGATGCGCAGTATGGCGCACGCCAATGCTCCCATCGATCTCTTGACGATGGTGCAGCATCTGCGTGCCGCCAACCGCCTGCAGGAGGTGGGCGGCGCGGAGTTCGTCGAACGGTTGGTTGATGCCACCCCCACGGCGGCCCATGCCGAGTACTATATCGATATCGTCCGGCAGAAGTTTCTTCTGCGCCGGACGATCGCCTGCGCCCGCAAGGTCGAGCAGGAGTGCTATGAAGAGGGGCAGGGTGCCGACCAGATTCTGAGCATTGCGGAGCAGCGTTTCCTCGATATCTCGGCGCATCAGGCCGACAGCATGACGTGGCCTTCGGCTTTGAAGGCGACTTTTGCCCGCATCGAGCAGATCATGAATGGCGGGGTGAGTGGCATCTCCACCGGCTTCCTCAATCTCGACCACAAACTGCGCGGCCTGCGCAACGGCGAGATGCTGGTGCTGGCCGCCCGTCCCTCCATGGGCAAGACCTCTCTGGCGATGAATATCTGCGAGTGCCTGGCGCTGGGGCATGATATGTCGGGGCGACCGCTCAAAGGTGGCTTTGCAGAATATAACGGCAAGTGCCCGGTGGGGGTCTTCAGTCTTGAGATGTCGCAGGAGGCGTTGGCCCTGAGGATGCTCTGTGCCCGCTCCGGCATCTCCAGCCATCAGATCGAGGGCGGTTTTATCTCGTCGCAGGAGGCTACCAGCCGCCTGACCAATGCCGCCTCGGCTCTGACACAGGCGCTGCTCTATATCGACGACAGCGGCGGCCTCGATGTAATGGAGCTACGGGCACGGGCGCGCCGCATGAAGAAACTGCATGGTATCGGCTTGATCATGATCGACTATCTGCAGTTGCTTAACTGTCGTGAATACGCCCGCCAGGGGCGACAACTTGAGACCTCGGCCATTTCGGGGCAGATCAAGGCGATGGCCAAGGAGCTCAACATCCCGGTGCTGGTGCTGAGCCAGCTCAGCCGGGCGCCGGATCAGCGTGTCGGCGACAAAACCGGCAAGCCGCGCCTCTCCGACCTGCGCGACTCCGGCGCCATCGAACAGGATGCCGACGTGGTGCTGCTGCTGCGCCGTCCCTGCAAATATGAGGGCGACAAGGAGTACGAAGATCACACTCTGGCAGTGGTCGATGTCGCGAAGCACCGCAACGGCCCGACCGGAGAGGTGCGCCTCAATTTTGAAGATAGCATCACCCGTTTCAGCGATCGTGCTGAAGATGGCGGTGGCGACTCTGATGCCTACTCAGCCGACTACTCCGCCGAAGCTGCGGAATTGGAGTAACTTGATGGCTATTTTCCGTAAGCGTTATCTGGCACGCCTTCTCCTGCTGACAGCACTGGCCACCGCCCGGCAGCCGGTCCTGAGCCAACTGACGCAGGAGGGGGAGCCATATCGCCGCGTGGTGGGCGATGTCGTGGTGCGCTATCTGGGGGAGGCACCGACCAGTGACGACTATATCACAACCCGCATTTCGGCCCGCAAGGGGCGCTATATCTCACAGGCCGAGTTGTCGCACGATCAGCGGGCACTGCTCGATACAGGCTTGATTGCCGATGTCCGTATCCTGCTGGAGTCGATGGGCGAGGAGGTGCGTGTCATCTACGAAGTGCGCCACCGCCTCCGCTTCCATGAGCCGGCTGCTGTGGTGGGTAACCAACGCTTCAGCAAGGCCAAGGTGCGCGACATGCTCAAGCTGGCAGGTGGCGACTACATCGATGAGGCGCTGTTGGCCGCCCGCTGTGATGCCATTCGCAGCGAATATCGCAAGCGCCACTACCCCGAGCCGGAGGTCAAGGCGACGCTCATGCCGCGGGCTGACGGCTTTGCTGAAGTCAGGGTGGAGATCAACGAGGGGGAGCGGAGCAAAATTACCGGTTTTCTCTTCAGTGGCAACCAGGCGATCGACGGTGCCACCCTGCGGGCGGCGCTGGGCAAACCTTCGCCCCTTAATCCCGTACCATTTTTCTACGTCCAGTGGCGCGAGCGGGCTGCGAGTCGAGAGATCGTGCAAGACACCCTGCTGCAACTCTATCACAACCGTGGTTACCTCGACGCCCAAGTGGTAGTAGATACCAATGCCCGCCTGGAGCGGGGCAGACGTTGGGTCGGCGTCGAGATCGACGAGGGACCACGCTATCTGGTCGATTCAGTCACCATCAGCGGTGTGACCAAGTTCCCTCTGGCCGAGCTTGACAAAGCGGTTGCCACAGCCATCCGGCGTGACGATGTGGCCGGACGGGGCACGATCGAGCAGGCTACCCGCGCTTTGCGCGACTATTACGGTGAGCGTGGCTACGTCGACACCCGGATCCGGGTCGAGACGCCGATTGTGCCAGCGGCGGCGAGCGCTGAACCGCGTATCGCCTTGCGTTTTGATATCCAGGAGGGGCTGCTGGCCCATGTGCGCAACATCGTGATTCGCGGTAATACCCGCACACAGGACCGGGTGATCCGGCGTGAGATCGTCCTGGCACCGGGTGAAATTCTCAACGAGGTGCGTGCCGAGCAGAGTCGCATTATTCTGGAGAACCTGGGCTACTTCGAGCGTGTGCGGCTGGATGAGATTCCGGATCGGGAGAACCCCGCTCAGCGTGATGTGGTCTACGAAGTGACTGAGAAGAATACCGGTCAGCTTATGATTGGCGCCGGTTTCTCAAGCGTCGATAAGATTATCGGCTTTGCCGAGGTGTCGCAAGCCAACTTCGATCTCTTCAACTGGCCCTACTTCCACGGTGGCGGCCAGAAGCTGCGGCTCAGCATGGAGGCCGGTTCTGAGACGCGCAACATTGATCTCTCGCTGGTAGAGCCGTGGTTTCTGCAACGCCGTCTCTCGCTGGTGGGGGAGCTCTACTGGCGCGAGTTGCGCTACAACGAGTATGATGTGCGTCGCGTGGGCGCAGGCGCCGGCATTACCCTGCCGCTTAAGTATGGCCGCCTCAACCTCCATTATAATCTGGAACAGGTGAAGTTGAGCGATGTGATGGAGGGGGAATTTTTCTATGTGGAGGAGCCGGAGCGCAGCTTCCGCTTCACAGATGAAGAGGACTCCTACCGCAGCACTCCCTTGCGTTTGACCTGGCTCTACGATACACGCAACCGCGCCTTTGTGCCGACTAAAGGGACCCGTGGCAGCCTGTTTGCCGAGGTCAACGGCACAATTACCGGTGGTGATCAGGATATCTGGCGTTTGGGGGGCGACTTCCGCCACTGGCTGCCACTCTGGGCGGGGCATGTGCTCAGCCTGCGGGCACGTGCCGAGAGTGTCGATACCTACGGCAGCCAGAGTCAGGTGCCGATCAGTGAGCGTCTCTTCCTCGGCGGCGGCCGTACCGTGCGTGGCTACCGCTATCGCGACATCGGCACCAAGGTGATTCCCGATGCAGAGGATGGTGGCCGGCATCGCCCCGTCGGCGGTCTCTCCATGATCATGGCCTCGGCGGAGTATACGATCCCTCTCGCCAAGGTGTTGCGCCTGGCGGCCTTCTACGATATCGGCGGGGTCTGGAACGAGAGTTTCGATGCCGACTTCAGCCGTCTCGCCTCAAGTGTCGGCTTCGGTATTCGCTTTGACATTCCCGGTTTTCCCATCAGGATCGACTACGCCAAGCCGCTTAAGCGCGATGACGACTACACCCGCAGCGAACGCTTCAACCTCTGGATCGGGTTTGAGTAGGGGCAGCATCGATGTTGCAGATCTCTAAAAGTCTGGAAGACTATCTGGAGGCGATCCATCGGCTGGTGCAGCAGTCGGGCGGGGCGCGCGTCGTCGATGTGGCCCATGCGATCGGGGTGAAGATGCCGTCGGTCAACAACGCCGTGCGTGAGCTGACGGCGCTGGGACTGGTTGAGTATACCCCCTATCAGCAGATTCAGCTTACAACTGTGGGCGAACAGGTGGCACGCGAGATTTACCAGCGCCACCTGATGCTTAAAAAATTTCTGCTGACGATCGGAGTGGCCGAAGCGCAGGCCGAGCGCGAAGCGTGTGCCATGGAGCATGTGCTGAGCGACGACACTCTGCAGCGGCTGGCCTCTGTTACGAAACTGCTGGTCAGCCTTGGAGAGAAGCTCTGAGTGTTGCTGTTGTCCTGGCTGGAGCCAGGTGGAGAGTTATGGCGATCCCAACAGCGATGCCTTGGCCCGCAAGCTCGATGATACTCTGGCCGCAGTTCTAAGTACGGTGTAATTCAATCAAGTTGAATCGCACCCGGCAAAAATCTCCAGTAGTTTTTGGTTGCTGCTCTCAGCTCTATCATGTAATATTATCGCTGTTAACGGACTGATTGAGTGTCCACAATTTGCAACTGGATTACATCGGACGAGGAGACTCGATGAAGACAACCATTAAAACAGCAACTCTGGTGCTGGGCTCCGGCCTCCTGCTCTTTGGCGCCGGCTGTGGCAAGAGCCACAAAGAAGTTGTGACGCTGGCACCGCCTGCAACCGAGGCGGCGGCCGAGGAGCTGGAGCAGATCGATCCGCTCACAACCCTCTTTATGCAGGTTGACAACTTCATGATGGGTGGCTCCACCAATGATGCCTTGGCGCTGCTCGAAAGCGGCCTTGCCAATCCCGAGTTTGCCGGCCAGCGCCAGGTGCTCTTCAGCCACATGCTGCGCTTCCTGCTCTATGCCAATCAGGTTGAACTGGCTGAAGAGCGGATGTTGGCTGCCTGTCGCGACGACCACTCACTGGCTGTCAGCGGGCTGGGACTCGTCTACAGCTACCTGATGGAGCAGGAGAACCCGACCAATGCCGTCGTCTGGACCGAGCGTGTGCTGGCGGTTGAGCCGCTGCCGGACGAGGTGCGTCGCAGTATGCGTGAGTGGAACCTGATGGGCTATCTCTCGCTGGGCGACGATGAGAAGGTGCAGGCGCTCGTGGGGCAACTCCTGCGTGATGCGCCGGCAGGTGGTGCGCTGGAGATTGTGGCGCGTGCTGTCGATACGCTCTTTGAGCAGCGGCGTCTGGACCTGCTGGGAACGCTGTTGCGCCAGATGAGTCAGGTGGTTACCAGTGATCAGGGGACGCAATATCTGGTTTTGCGCACCCGCCTGCGGCTCCATGCCCACCGTGGCGAGTGGGAGAAACTCGGAGCAGCCTTTCCCGATGCCGCGGCCAAACTGCCCGATGGTGAACTGCAGCGCCTCTTGCGCCAACTCGTGCCGCTGGCCGGCACCGGGGGGCAGACAGAGCTGATTGAGCAGCTCTGCACAGTGGTGATAGACAAAGAGGCCGACAAGCAGCAGAGCCTGATTCTGGCCGGGCGCCAGTGGGTTGATCTAGGCATGCGCCACGACCCGGCCGTGCTGCCCGACCGTCTCAACCGTCTGCAGGAGGTGCAGTTGCCGATACGTCACCTCTGCGGCCTCTTTCTGCGCTACTTCTATGATGTGATCGATCTGCCCGAGACGGTGGCTGCCATGCGCACAATTGGCGGGCGCCTGGCACCGCTGGCCGAGGATGATGATACACGCAACGCCATCCGCACCATGTTGCTCGATGCCAGCTATGTGCTGGAGGATTATGTTACGGCTCTCGATATTCTGGAGAAGGGAATTGCCGGACGCGAGGCCTCCTGGCATGCGATGGCGATCAGCAAGGTGAAGGCCCACAAGGCGCTGCAGGAGAAGCAGCCGCGTGAGGCGGTCAAACATTTCCGTGAGTTTATGACGACGATTGCCACGGCCAAGGATGAGGAGCCTACCAGCGATCCCGCCACCGGACTGGTTCACAGCAAGGAGATGATTCTCGGGCGCAATGCCAAGCGGATCGGCGACATACTGGCTGAAATTCCCGATGCTGATGCCGCGCAGAAGGCATACGCCGAGGCACGTGACTACTATAAAAAGGCGTTGGCTGAAGAGGTCGAGCCCGAAGCGGTCAAACTGATCAACAGAGAGTTGAGCGAAATTCCATGATTGAGTTAGCCTTTGCCGGCTGCGCCCATATCCATACGCCCGGCTTTGTCAAACGGCTGGCTGCACATCGTGATATTGTCAAGGTAAAGAGCCTCTGGGATCACGACCCGGACCGCGCTGCCAAAACGGCTGCTGCGCTTGGCGCGACGGTGGTGGCGTCACCTGAGACTATCTGGCGTGATCCGGCGATCAAGGGTGTGATCGTCTGCTCGGAGACCGGGCGTCACCTGGAGCTGGTCACGGCTGCTGCTGCCGCCGGCAAACACCTCTTTGTGGAGAAGCCGCTCGGCTTTACGGCTGCCGATGCCTACACCATGCAGCAGGCCTTGGAGGCCTCCGGGGTGCTCTTTCAAACCGGTTACTTCCGTCGTGGCGAGGCGCGCCACCTCTTTATTAAAGAGGCGTTGGCGCAGGGTCTGTTCGGACGCGTTACGCGGGTACGTCACAGTAACTGCCATGCCGGTTCGCTGAAGGGCTGGTTTGACGGTGAATGGCGCTGGATGGCTGATCCCGCTATCGCCGGTTGTGGCGGCTTTGGCGATCTCGGCACGCACTCCCTCGATATTCTGATGTGGCTCTTCGGTGATCGGGTCGAGCGGGTCAGCGCCGTGATTCAGAGTGTGACCGGGCGCTATGGCGACTGTGATGAGAGCGGCGAGGGGTTGCTGCTCTTTCCCGACGGAGTGGTGGCTACGCTGGCCGCCGGCTGGGTTGATGTCGCCAATCCGCTGGAGTTGTTGATCAGCGGAACCGAGGGACATGCCGCCATCTTCAACAATGAGCTCTACTTCTGCAGCGAGCATCTGGAGGGAGCTGATGGCCAGACCCCCTGGCAGCAACTGCCGCCTGCTGCACCCCATGCCTTTGATCTCTTCCTCGATGCTTTGGCGGGACGGCCACTGCCCTTGCCGCTGGTGACGCCGGGCGAAGCGGCCGCCCGCAATGTCGTGATGGAGGCGCTCTACCGCGCCGCCGCCAGCGGCACCACTCTTACTCCGCACTATCAATCATGAGAGGAGAGGGCGTGAGTGAGCTACACCACAGGTTGATCCCGGCAAGGCGCACCATTTGGCGCTCACTGCTGCTACTCTGGTTGGCTCCCTCTCTCGCGCTCGGCAGCCACAACACCAATATGCCGCTGACCGATGCCATGGCCATGCTGGCGCATGGGAGCAAAGTGGAATCTCGGGAGAGCGCGCCGGTCAGCAATGCTGTTGCAGAGGTCACACAGGCGGCTGACGGAGCCAAAAAAGCCTTTGAGATGCCCCCCTTTGAATATTATGAGGTGATTATCACGCGGCAGCCCTTCGGAGCCCTGTCGGCGGCAAAGGGCATTGCTGTAGAGCCCCCCGATGCCGATGAGATGCGTCAGGCTCAGGAGGAGCAGAAGCTGGCCAGGCAGATACATATGGTAGCCGTGAACCGCACCCCCGCCGGGCGGATCGCCGTTGGCTTTGTCGACAAGGCGGCCAAACCGGAGAAACACTACTATCTCAACGTGGGCGAGAGCGCCGATGGTTTTACCGTAGTTGAAGCCAGTTTCCAGGATGAGAGCGCCACCCTCACCAAAGAGGAGGTCACCATCACACTTAAACTGGGGCAGGGATTGGTGAGCGGCGGAGCACCTGCGGCCGAGCTGCCGCGGGGTGCTGGCCGTCAGGCCGCCTTGCCGGTAGCTATCGCGGCAAGGTCGCCGGCGCTTCCAACTCCGCCGGTGCGTCCCCCCGTTACTGCGCCCGCTGTCGTGCCCTCGACCCCGCCTGCCGCCGCCAGGGCTGTCAGCGCGGAATCATTTCGTGAACGCCTGACCCGCCAACGTGCCGAACGCGAGGCGGCCGAGGCCGCCCGCCAGCAGCGGGCGGCACTCGATGTCGAAGCCGCCGCCCAGAAGATTACCAAAGAAGAGCTGGAGAAGCAGACGCGTGAGATCAACCTCAATCTGATTCGCCAGGGTATGCGCCCCATCTCTCCCATTACCTTGACCCCTGAGGAGGATGCCGAGATGGTGCGTTTGGGAGTTTTGGATGACTCTTGAAGCGCAGCAGAGAGAAGTGGTAGCAACTATGATGAAACAGATGGCAACAATAAGATGGCGCTGGCGTCTTACCGTGATCGCAGTGCTCCTGACCTGGTCGCAGGTGCAGGCCTGGACGCTCTTCCCTACTGCTGACGACCGTGCTGCCAGCCTGTTGAAACGGGCCGACCGCGTCCTGACTCAGGCCGACTCCACCTACGAAGGCGGCAATCCCGACCAGGCCCGCCAACTCTATGAGCGCGCCTTACAGCAGTATGAGCGCTTGCAGCAGCAGGCGCCGCAACTGCACGACGGTCTGCCGCAATATCGCATCGACTACTGCCGGGGGCAGTTGGACGCCATCGCTCTGCTGCTGGTCGATAACAGCAATCCCGAGGCCGTCAGGGAGGCCGAGGCGGCCAGAAAGGGCCAGATATCGCAGATGGGGGCGTCAGATGAGCTGCAACGCCCGCGCCGCCGTCTTGACACAGCCTCACTGGAAGTCGGGGCAACCACTCCCGCGAGGTTGCCGCTACGATCGGTCGCGGATGGGTCTGCAGACCCGGAACACCACTTGGCGGAGCCGCCTGAGCGGCCCGTGGTTGATCCTGAGCTGGTAGCCGCCGAGCTTGAAGAGGCGCGTCTGCTGCTGGCGGACGAGAAGTTGGGCGATGCGGCCCGGCTGCTGGTCGATGTTTTGCGCAATGATCCGCAAAACCGTACCGCCCGCCTGTTGCTGGCGCAGACCCGTACCCGGCAGGGGCGTTATGATGAGGCTTTGGCAGCGCTGGAAGATCTCAGCGGCATACGTGACGACCTGCCCTTGTTGCTCACCATGGCGGCTGCCAACTGCGGTGCCCAACGCTACTTTGATGCGATGCTGATGTTGGATCAGGCGATCACTATCGCTCCGCGGCATCCCCACGCCTATGTAAACCTGGCCTGGCTTCATCTGATTCAGGGAAGAGGCGCTACAGCCAAACGTGATGCCGAGGCCTACTACCGCCAGGCCGTCAAACTCGGCGCACGGCGTGACCGGGCGCTGGAGGTGCGCCTGGAGCTTGAGTAGCAGGCAGCTCGCCCTCCAGCAGGCGGCGCAACATCTCTTTCGCCTCTGCCAACCGGCCCGGCAGGGTGGCGCCTGCAGCCCGTATATGGCCGCCGCCGCCGAAGCGTTGTGCCAACTCTGTAGCGTCGAGCGGCGCACGGGTGCGGATACTGACACGGGTGGTGGCGCTCTCCTCCTCCGTCTCATAGAGAAAGAGCGCCATTTCGCTGCCGCGCAGTGAGCGCGGAATTTCGATAATCTCGTCGGCATCGGTCTTGGTTGTCCCCGTCGCCTTGAAGAGAGTGTAAGGCAGCGAGACCACCGCCACCCGGCCGCCGCACCAGCGTTCCAGCGAATTATAGGCTGCCTGCCGCAACTGCACCAGCGGCCAACTGTCGCAACTGTAGAGCTCCTCGGCCAGCCAGGCGGTGCGCACACCATAGCGCAGCAGGTCGCTGCCACACTGCATCGTGGCCGGCGAGGTCGACTCATAGGAGAAGCGTCCGGTATCGGTGATCACGGCCACCCAGAGCGCCTCGGCAATGGCGCGGTTCAACTGCCAGCCGGCCCGTTGTGCCAGTTGCCAGACCATCTCACCGGTGCTGCTGGCGCGGCCATCGATCCACTGTAGCTCCCCGAAGCGGCTGTTGGTAGTGTGGTGATCGATGTTGATGATTGGAATTTTGCTTGCCCTTGCCGCCAGCGCTTGCGGCATACGCTCCACCGTCGCACAATCCAGCACCACCATCAGCTCCGCCTCACTATCGGCCTCCTCCGGTGCCACCAGCGCCTCGACCCCCTCAAGCAGCGCCACCTTGCCCAGTTCGGCCCGTCGCAACGCTACCTCTGCCCGGCAGCCTCTCGCTTGCAGCAGCATACCCAGCGCCAGCGCCGATCCCAGGGCATCACCGTCAGGCCGCGCATGCGCCGTTACGATCAGACGTCGCACCGCCTGCAGACGTGCGATTATCGCATCACTCAAACCACTCTCTGCTGCTACACTTCTCATACTCTTATTCTACCACCCCGCCCCTTGCATAGCAATAGGGCACAGTCTTTGTAACGCTAATTAGAGCCTGTCCCAAAAGTGGCGTTTTTTACGGCAGTCTGAAACGCAGCCAGAACCGCGCTTTGTCCGAAGCGCTTTGTATCGTTTTTTTAGGAGTGATCTCGCTATTATCGGCTTAACGAAGCGAGAAGAACGTTTTTTGGCTGTTTTTGGGCACACCTCACCTGCACTGGTGTCGGCTTTCAGGGGACTTCTCCAGTTTGGGCTCAGGCGGCTTTTGCCGCTCGCATCGTTCGTCGTCCCTCCACAGCCATCTCCGCGAGCTTACACAGATTGTGGGCGAGGACGCACCACTCGATCCTCGTGCGGCGGTTGTTAAATCCTTTGCTGCGTAAAGGTTTCCCAAGGTAGACATTTTTGAATTAATCGTAGAAACCGATGGACGAAACTCAGGTTGAAATGCTATCATGCTCACGTGTTAATCCCTTTTTTGTTGTGATCAAAGGAATTATAACACACCTATTCGGGCAAAAACAGCAAAAACTGCTGTTTTTGCCCGTCTTATTTTAATGTAATATCTTGCTGGTTAATAATTTGGGACAAATAGGACAGGCTCTATATAGTCAACGATGAGGGTTATGCACTTCCGATCGCTTTCGAGTTCATTGAAA
>CAZRGQ010000019.1:0-38645 GCA_964599645.1 uncultured Lentisphaerales bacterium
CCTACGACGCCGCCGGCCGCGTCACCAGCGCCATCTCGTACGGAGGGACCTCCGTGTCCCTCCTCACCACCAACACCTACGACCTCGCCGGCCACCTCACCCGCACCGCCTCCAGTTCTGCGGATGGAGTTTACGCCGCCACCCTTTACGAATACGACGAACTCGGAAATCTTCTCCTCACCTGCCAGGACCTCAACCTCAATGGCCAGATCGATCTCGCCGGCCCTGATCGCATCACCGGCTCCGACTCCCGCTACGTACAACTCGCTGGCGACTGGTGGCACGAAACCACCTCCTGGACCTACCTCGATCCCACCTCCTTATCGTACGGGGGGACCTCCGTGTCCGCCCTTACGAACGCCATCTCCCGTACCCGCCTAACAGGCTTGGGAACGCCCTATTCCGCCGATGGTGCTTCCGGTACTCTCACCGCCGAAACGCATTCTATCGATCACCTTGGTAATCTCTCTACTTCCAGAACTTTTGTTGATCGCGCCAACCAAACCGTTTATCACCTCACCACCAGCCCTGCCTCCACGGTCGCCGCCCTCACCACCACAGTCAACGGCCTTCTGGTTGCCAGTCACTCCTCTTCCGGCCACACCACCACCTACTCCTACGATGGCCTCGGGCGCCAGATCGCTTCGCAAGACGCTCGCGGTGCCACCCACTCCCGCGCCTACGACCCCATAGGAAATCGCCTCTCCTCCACAGAGTACGATCCCGATAACAATCCACTGGTTTCGTCATACACCGCCAACGCCTTAAACCAGTACCAAGAGCGCACTATCCCCGGCTATGCCCCTGTACGTGGCAGCGCCACCAACACCGCGACCGTCACCGTCAATGGCAATCCCGCTTGGCGACTCGATGATTACTTTTACGGTGGAGACACGGTCGATAATTCCACCGCCGCTTTGCTGAAGGAACTCGAAATCGTCGCGGCATATTCTAATAATTACTCCGCTGTCACCGGTAATGTCTTCGTCACCCGAACCCCAGAACAATACCAGTATGATGAAGACGGCAACCTCATTCAGGATGGCCGCTGGCAATACACCTGGAACGGTGAAAACCGTTTGGTAAAAGCGGTAGAACTCATAGCACCCACCAACCGCCAGCCTTATGAAGTAAACTACGCCTACGACCACCAAGGCCGGATGGTCTGGAAGCAAGTTTCAACCAACGCCGTCATGGTTTTCTCTCGTATGCTCCTCTGGGACGGCCACAACATCGTCTGGGAAACCATCGACCACCAACCATCGACCACCAACTACTACGTCTGGGGTCTCGACCTCTCCGGCTCCCTCCAGGGCACTGGCGGCATCGGTGGCCTGCTCGCCGCCTCACTGGACGGCACAACCGCCCACTACACCTATAGTGCCAACGGTGATGTCAGCCAGCTAATTGAACCCACCACCGGCGACCTTCTGGCGCATTACGAATACAGTCCCTTCGGCGAGACAGTCGTCGCCACCGGCCCGCTTGCCACCCTGCGCCCTTGCGGTGCCATGCGCTCCTTGCGGCCATCCTGTCAATCTCTCTCCCTCCCTTCCACCTCTGTGACGAGACGAGCTATTGGTTTTGGCACCGCGAGAACATCGGCACCATGTACGATTCCGTTAAACGCTGCCGCGAATTCATCGGCCCGGACAAGGATCTGCTCCTCGGCCTCTACATGTGGGACTTCACACTCGGCACGCCTGTCGCCGCAGAGAGGATGGAAATGCCGCTTTCCTTTGTGCGCAGGTTTCTCGCGGACAAGAGTGTGACCGGGCTCATCTTCCACCCGTCCTTCGCCGCAGCGCTTGATGTCCCCTCCGTCAAGCTCTCGCAGGAGTGGATCGCCGCCTATGGCGCAGACCGCTGGGGAGCCTGACAGCCGTCTCCATTTGGTGGCATAGCTTCGCCCTCCATTTGTTTATCACACTTGCCACTTGATATAGTCAACTGGAGGGCGACCTGTCTGCCACAGGCAGGCACACCGTGGAGCCGCCAGTGCAAGAGAAAGTGCATGAGCAAGAGGCAGCCGCAAAAATCTCGCGCAGTTTTTGGTATCTGCTTTGGGTTCTTGCATCATGGGCGATAATTGGCTAAAGTCTCTCTACATGTTCAACTCTCGGGAGTGGACTATCGCTTTTTTGAAGGAGCATGCGCATAGATGAGTATCAGAACCTACTTTGACCGGGCGGTAGCCACCCGGCCCGACCACCCGGCCGCCCAGTATCGCGGTGCTGACGGTGTGGAGAGTCGTAGCTATGGAGAGATGGCCGAGCGCGTCAGCACCATCGCCGAGCTGGCTGGCACACTGCAACTGGTGCCGGGTAAAACCACCATTGCCATGATACTGGACAACAGCCCTGAGTGGCTGCAGATCTACCTCGGACATGCCGGCTGCGGCTTCGTGGTGGTTCCGATCGATCCCAAACTGCGCTCCTCGGAGGTCAGCTATATGCTGCAGGATGCCGGGGTCATGGTTATCTATACCGACAAGCGCCACCTCTCCATGCTCAAGGAGATAGTCGGCGAACTGCCCGCCTTGCAAATAGTGATACTCGTCGATGCTACCGTCGCAGAGGCAGAGGCTGCCACCTGCGGCAACGCAAAAATCTACGCGCTGGCGGAGCGCATGGCAGCTCTGGCAAAGCAGGCCCGGGGCGCTAACTCCTTCTACCGGCAACATGTTGCCGGAGACGACGACGTCGCCTCGATTATCTACACCTCCGGCACCACCGGCCTGCCCAAGGGGGCTCTGCTCACGCATGGCAACTTCTGCGCCGATGCCGAAGGGTGCCTCGACCTGATCAAAGGTGTCAACAGTGACGACCGCTTCATGATCGTCCTGCCCCTCTTCCACTCCTTCTCCTTTACCACCAACTTTGTGGTAGCACTCTGCCTCGGTGCCACGATGCAGTTCAACACCAACCTGCGCCATGTCGGGGAGGATCTGAAACTCTTCAGTCCCACCATCCTGATGGCCGTACCGCTATTGGTTGAAAAGATGTATGCCAAGATCGAACATGGCATCAAAACCAACCCGATAGCGCAGATCCTCACGCGGATCGGGCTGCGAAGCGTGGTCGGGCGCGGGGTGCGCAGAACGCTCGGTGGTGCCATCCGTCTGATCGTCGTCGGCGGCGCCCCCTGCTCCAAAAAAATTCTGCACGGCATGCGCAAACTCGGCATCCCGATTATCGAGGGTTATGGTCTTACCGAAGCCTCACCGGTGGTAACTGTGACGACGCTCGATAGTGTGCGCCCCGGCACCATCGGTGTGCCGCTGCCCAACATCGAAATCCGGATCGCCGATCCCGACAAGAATGGTGTAGGGGAGTTGCAGGTGCGCGGACCGATTGTTACCCAGGGCTACTACAACAACCCCGGGGCAACAACCGAGGCCTTCGATGGCCCCTGGCTCCGCACCGGCGATTTGGCGGTACAAGACAAAGATGGCCATCTCTCGATCCGTGGTCGCAAGAAGGCGCTGATCGTCAACCGTGAAGGGAAGAATATCTACCCCGAGGAGGTGGAGGTCTGCATCAGCCGTGATCGTCGCATCCTCGATGTCGTGGTGATCGGCTACAGCGAAAATGGTGAAACGGGCGAAAAGGTGGGTGCCATTGTGGTGCCCGATCTCGAATACTTCAAGGGTGACAGTGAGGCGCCCGACTGGCCGGCGATTGAAAAGACAACGCGGGCCATCGTGGCCAGGCAGTGTCAGGCACTGGCCAGTTACAAACATCCGCGCAAGGTCGAGGTGCGGCGCGAACCTTTGGATCGCACCTCCATCCAGAAGGTGCGACGCCACGTCTACCAAGGGGCGCTTGACGCCTGACCGGGGCGCAGTGCCCACGATCGCCTATAACGGTTTGATTCTCCGTCCCCCCTTCTCGGGGGTTGAGAAGAGCGTGGCTGCCCTCGGCAGCGCCCTTTTCAAGCGTGGAGCCTTCAACTACCGGCTGGTTGCCACCAGCTCACAGGCTGCCGCACTGACAAGCATGTCGGCCGCTGCGCCGCTACTGCTGCTGGAGTGGAGCAGCAGCCGTTGCGGACGTATCTGCAGCGAACTTGTGCTGCTACCACGCCTCTTGCGGCGTGCCGGCGTGGCGCTTCTTCACGCTCCCGCTTATGTAGCCCCGCCGCCCCTCCCCTGCCCCGTCGTTCTCTCGCTCTACGATCTCCATGTCTATACGCAGCCGCAGCACTGCAGCCTTGTCAACTGCCTCCACTACCGTTGGCGGCTGCCTGCGTCGCTGCGTCGGGCGGCCGCCATTATCGTCCCCTCAAGACACACCTATCATGCGGTGGCGCACCACTTTCCCGAGGCTCTGCCACGAACTCACATCATCCCGTTGGGAGTCGATACGGCCTACTTTGCCCCGCTAGAGAGTACCGGGGCTGAGGTTGTGCGTCAGCGTTATCACCTGCCGCCGCACTTTCTCCTCTCTGTCGGCACCCTGACGTCCCGCAAAAACCCTGTAGCGCTCTTTAGCGCCTGGGAGCAGCTAAGAGCGCTCTACCCTGAACTCAAACTGGTGCTGACCGGACGGCAACGGCTGGCGCATCTGCCCCCGGGGGTGATCGCCGCCGGTCAGGTAGCCGAGTCCGATATGCCGGCGCTCTACAGTCTGGCGGAAATGCTGCTCTATCCTTCGCATGACGAAGGTTTCGGCCTGCCGGTACTGGAGGCGCTGGCTGCCGGCTGCCCGGTGGTCTGCAGCAGTGGCACCATGGAGGAGTTTGCCGCAGCGGCGGCTCTCTATCTCGATCCCGCCGACCCCGCCACTATCGTTGCGGCTGTCAAGCGCCTCCGGCAGGAGCCGCAGTTGCGTGCAGAACTGACCACCCTGGGACGCGAGCTGGCACAGCGCTATACCTGGGAAACGACCGCAGCGGCAGTCGAGGAGCTCTACAAACTTGTCCTGGCTGCGCCGCCACGTTAAGATACCACATCATGAGTTGCCAAGAACTTCCCCAATTTGCCTGGTCGTTGCTGCCGCAGGAGTGGCGCGATCTCTGCGCTGCAGCGGGACAACCCGCCTTCCGTGCCAAACAGCTCTGGCACTGGCTCTACCGGCAGCGGGTTGCGTCGTGGGAGGCGATGAGCAACCTGCCGGCCGCGTGGCGTGCCGAGTTGGCGCAACGCTTTCAGCTCAACCCCTGGCGCAGTTGTGAACGCCGGGAGAGCGCCGATGGAGTGGTTAAACTGCTGTTGCAGACAGCGGATAATGAGCTGCTGGAGGCCGTCCTGATTCCGGCGCCGGAGCGTCTGACGCTCTGCCTCTCAACTCAGGCCGGCTGTGCCTT
This sequence comes from uncultured Lentisphaerales bacterium, assembly GCA_964599645.1. GTDB lineage: Bacteria > Verrucomicrobiota > Kiritimatiellia > RFP12 > JAAYLN01 > JAAYLN01. Next base: position 5,308 of record CAZRGQ010000019.1, read on the forward strand.
CCGTTGCGCCTTCTGTGCTACCGGTCAGAGCGGACTGTCGCGCAATCTCGCGGCGGGTGAAATTGTAGGGCAGTTGATGACGGCTGCAGATACCGGACGCCGCATCACCAATCTCGTCTTTATGGGTATGGGTGAACCTTTCGACAACTATGACGCCACGCTACGTGCCATCCGGATTATCAACGACTACGACGGCCTCGGTCTCGGTGCCCGCCGCATGACGATCAGTACCTGCGGTGTTGTGCCCGGCATCGAACGTCTGGCCGGAGAGAAGCTCCAGGTTGAGCTCTCCGTCTCGCTTCACGCCCCCAACGATACGCTGCGCAGCAGCCTCATGCCGGTCAACCGTCGCTGGCCGCTGGCCCTCCTGATGCCCGCCTGCAGCGCCTATACGGCAGCGACGGGACGCATCATCACCTTTGAGTATACCCTCGTGGCGGGAGTCAACGACTCCCTCCGCGAGGCCGAAGAGCTCTGCCGCCTGCTGCAGACCTGGGGCGGACGGGTAAATCTGATTCCCCTCAGCCCCGTGGCCGGCTTTGCGGGTGAGCCCCCTGGCGCTGCCGTATGTGAAGCCTTTGCCGCACATTTAAGCCGGGGCAACATCAATGTTACGCTGCGCCGCTCGCGTGGCGGCGCCATCGATGCCGCCTGCGGTCAGCTCCGCCTGCGCCGCCTCAACCGGGCAGCGCCACCTGAACACCCCCCTGTTGTGGCAGCACCATGATCTTTTTCGATGCCCATATCCACCTCTATCCCGACCATAACCGCGATCGGCTCTGCGACACTTTTGCCACCCATGCCCGCCGCCTGGCACCGGAAGCAGGTGAATGGGCCATGGCTGTCATGCTGCGTCAGGGACAGGGAAGGCTGGCTCAACTGCTGGCTGCCACCGACCGGCCCGGGCAGCGCTGGCAACTGGTCGACACGCCGCAAGACGGCGTCGCCACGCTCTCCGATGGCAACCGCGCCATCAAACTCTTTGCCGCCCGCCAGATTGCCACAGCCGAGCGGATCGAACTACTCGGACTCTTCTGTGAAACAGAGTTGCCCGACGGCCTGCCGACCGCCGGGACGCTGCAACAACTGCAGGCGGCAGGGGCGCTGCCACTGCTCGCCTGGGGCCTGGGCAAGTGGCTGCTGGGGCGCGCAGCCGTGGTTGATGCGCTCCTGACAGCAGCCGATCCCACCAACTTTCTGATCGGCGACTCTGCCCTGCGCCCCACCTTCTGGGGCGAGCCACGCCCCATGCGGCAGGCGCGCAGCCGTGGTATCAGAATCGTCTGTGGTTCAGATCCGCTGCCGCGCCGTAACGACGAGACGGTAGCAGGCCGCTATGCGACGCTGCTCGATGGCTCTATCGACAGCGCCACACCGGCGGCGTCCCTGCGCCGCCTGCTGCTCGACCCCGCCGTCACACTCGCCGCAGCCGGCAGACGCCAGGGAATTATCGGTACACTGCAGCGGCTCAGATAGCCGCTGCGGGCTACTCTTCAATTGTAATCGCTTCGGTGGGGCAGCTCTCGGCCGCCTCCCGGCAACTCTCAACGGCGCTCTCCGGCACCGGATCGGCGATGACCACAGCGGTACCATCCTCTATGGCGAAGACCTCGTCACAGATCGACTCACAGAGTCCGCAACCGATACAGGTATCCTTGTCTACTACGGCTTTCATGCTGGTTCCTTCAGTTTGGTGGGCGAGGCGGGACTCGAACCCGCAAGGATTGCTCCACAAGATCCTAAGTCTTGCGTGTCTGCCAATTCCACCACTCGCCCTTGATGCAATGAAAAGACTATTTTAATCGTTCAGCGCCTGCTTGACAACACTCATAAACGGCTCCTGAGCCGCCACGCCGATGATCTCCATCTCACGCCGGGCATTCTCCACCGAGTCGGAGGCATGCGCGGCATTAACCATGATACTCGTGCCGAATTCACGCCGCACCGAGCCGGGGCGTGCCTTGGTGGGATCGGTGGCCCCCAGCAGGTCACGAATCTTGTGGACCGCATTGTGCCCCTCATAGACGATGGCCAGACAGGCACTTGAACCGGGGTCATGACGCGCCGCCGCCGCGCAGGCGGCCGGCCGGCTGCCACTCATAAACTCGACAATGTTTTCAAACTCACGGGCTGCAAAGAGCGGTGCCAGACTCTCGCAGAGCGGTGCCACCAGCTCCTCATCGACGGGAAAGCCGAACTCCCGCGACAGAGCCTGCGCCGCGCGCCCCGCACCGAAGGTGGGGAAGACCCGCTGCAAGTTGGCCTCTACCGGCCCGTAAAACTCCTCTGCCTGCGCCACGCTCATCGAGAAGCGTTTGATGCAGATCATGCGCAGCCCGGCCGTTGAGAGCAGGTCGAGGATATTGCCGGCCCGGATACTGGGAATACGGAAGTTGTCGGGCTTCAGAATCACCAGCGTCTGCTCCAGCCCCTCATCACTGCTCTGGTCGAGCGCGCTACGCACCACCCCGGAGTCGCTCTCGATGTAGCGCGACCAGATACGCAACGTCTCCGTCACCACCTCGCGGGTGGGTCCGATCAACACCGCCGGCTCATAGTAGCGCGTCGTGCCGTCGGGCTCCTGGATGAAGTCGCCGTAAGTGTCGCGTATCGTACGGCCGCTCCCCCAGAGGATACGCGAACTGCCGGTCACCTTGTTGATCTTCTCGATGGCGTTATCCCCTTCGAAGAGCAGCATGATCGAGCGGTGTGGGCGTCCGGTCAGATAGTCAGGGGCGTAGTTGAGCCGCACGTAGTCGGCCAACATCTGCGCCATGGCCGGATCTTCCAGATTGGATTTTTCCAGATAGGCCGCATACTCGTTGGTCAGCGCCTGCGAGGCGCCGAACATGCGGGCTCCCACCAGCTTGAGGTCGGTCCGTGAGAGGTACCTGCTCAAGACACCGCCGGTGCGCGACTTGCGGATGGTATAGGGGTTGATCAGAACAAAGGCAACTTCATGAGCCATAACACTCTACCTCTAACTCTTTATCAGGGGTCAATAAGCGGCTGATCCTGCCAGAGAGCGTCGAGATCGTAGTAGGCCCGGGCCTCTTCGGAGAAGAGATGGACGATCACATCGACGCAGTCCGACACCATCCAGCCGCTGTCGGGGGTGCCGGTGACACGGTAGCCCGGCACCTGCTGCTCCTTGAGAAATTGGCGCAGTTCATCGGCCAGCGCCCGCAGGTGCGGTCCGGAGGTTCCGGTAGCCACAATATGAAAATCGGTGATCGACGACTTCTCCCGCACATCGTAGATGCGGATCTTGTCTGCCTGCCTCTTGTCCAGCGCTCCTGCCAGAGCCTGTGCCAGTTCAAGTGAATTAATAGCCTATACTCCCGGTTGGTAAAGTCGACGTCGCATGATATAGCGTGCGACAGATTCAGGTACAAGATAACGGATTGAACGCCCTTTGGCAACCCTTTCTCTGATCTCAGCCGAGGAGATATCGCAGTTGCGCCCCGGAATCACATCGGCCAGCAGGCGTTCCGGCCACGGTGGCGGCAGGGAGAGCGCCCCGGGGGAAGGCAGCTTGTCGAAGCCGGGCCGTTGCAGTGTGATGATGCGACAGAGGGGCAGCAACTCCAGCGGGCGATGCCAGCTATGGAGTTCGAGCAGTGAATCCATGCCGATGATAAAGCCGGGCGGTTCGCCTGCGGGGTGGTGGCGCTGCCACTCGCTGAGGGTGTCAAAGGTGTAGGAGGTGCCACCGCGCACGATCTCCTGCTCCGAGAGCGAGAAGTGCGGGTTGTCGCCCAGCGCCAGGCGCAACAGCGCCAGCCGGTCGGCGGCTGCCGCCAGCAGCGCCGGATCTTTGTGCGGTGTCTGGTTGGAGGGGAGAAAGACGATCTGGTCAAACTCGCCCGTATCGAGCACGCTCTGCGCCATCAAGAGATGCCCCAGATGCACCGGATTAAAGGAACCGCCCAGAATGGCTACGCGTCTCACTCTTTTACCTGCTTTCTCTTCGCCTTGTCGGGTAGTACCGCCAGCAGCCCGACCGTCACCAGCGCCACTACGAGGCTGCTGCCACCCTGGCTGATAAAGGGCAGCGGTATGCCGGTCATCGGGATCGCCTTGGTGACGCCACCGATGTTCAAGAGCGCCTGTACCGTCAGTGTTGCGGTCAGCCCGACGCCCAGCAGAATGCCAAAGGGGCCACGCGCCTGCGCCGCAATGTGCCAACCGCGCCAACTGATCAGCGCCAGCAACAGCAGCAGCAGGGCACAGGCGATGATTCCCAGCTCCTCGGCCAGGGCGGCATAGACGAAGTCGGACGAGACGATCGGGATCGCCTGCGGCGCACCGGCACCGATGCCGGCCCCCCACAACCCACCGGCAAACATGGCGCTCAACCCCTGCAGAATCTGCCAGCCCTTGCCCATGGGATCGGCCAGGGGATCGAGCCAGACGTCAAAGCGGGCTCGCGCATGTGCCGAGATCGCCCCTACTATCAACCCTGAGAGCGCCACCCCCACGCCACCCAGCACGAGATAGCCGATCCGGCGTGCCACCGCGTAGAGCATAATCACCACCACCGTATTGAGCAGCAGCAGCAGACCCAGATCACGCAGCAGAATCACCAGCAGCACCGGCAAGGCCCAGAGGAGCGCAAAGAGCCACAAGGTGCGCTTCGGGGGGAGCGGAATACCGATCTGCGTCTCGGCAAAGTCGCGCTTGCGGCCGCTCAGAAAAGCGGCCAGAAAGAGTACCAGCAGCGGTTTTACCACCTCGCTCGGGTTGAGATTGCCCGGCATGTAGATACCGCCGCGGTAGCGCCGGCCCAAGAGCAGCATCGCTGCCAGACCGGCCAAAGCCAGCAGATAGGCCGCTGTACCGGCTGCGGCCAACATCTGATAACGTCCCCGCGCCGCCGCCGCCATCACCGCCACCAGCGCCAGCATGCCGAGCGGCACGGCATAGACCACTCCCTGTCCCCCACCGGCAGCAAAGACCCCCATGCGAAACTGGATTGAGAGTCCGATGCCCAACAGAAAATAGGCCATCGCCACCAGCGTGCTATCGGCCAGCGGCAGATGGAAGCGCAACACCAGCCAGGTCAGCAGCATACCGCCGCTGTAGTAGCCGAAGGCCTGCAACTGCCCCCATGGCACACTCGGCGCATTGGCCAGGCGCGTCGCCAGCAACACCAGATGGGCCAAGGCTACAGTGAGCCAGATCAGCAGCCAGAGCCAGCCCGGTGCCGGACCCGCCGCGCTTCTGCTGCCTTTGCTGCGCTTTCTGGCGCTCATAATCTCCGGCCGCCTCGTGCCAGCCATCTGAGCACCAACCACAGCCGGAAGCGCAACCGCGCCAACCAGCCGGGGCGCCGTCGTCCCGTAAAACCGGGGCGCATATAGTCACGTCCGCTTAAGCCCACTCTTCCACTCCGGCAACTGCCATATCAAATCGACGGACCAACTGCGGCCTCGTCACTGCACCCAAGATCATACTAGCCTCCCCGCCACAGCGTCAAGCCGAAGCAGTGTTTGCGGCGATTACGAGGCGACGGTCTCCATCATGTTCTTCGTTCCGATCCTCGTCAATGCCGGACAATGATCGAGACGACGATCGAGACGATGCTGAAGAGGACGACGATCAGAGAGGCTGTAGAGAGAGGCACATGCGCCGGAGAGGTTAATGCGGCGTGCGGAGCACCCTGGAGACAAGGGCGGCGCGCCGTCGCCGCCGCAGCACGTCTTTACCCTCTTCGCTGCTACCACTCCCGGTTGCAGCAATAGCTGCGCGATAAGCCGTAGTGGCCCACAGGCAGAAATACCTGTGGCACAGTGGCGCATGCGGCGAGTCACTTATTCGCCACTCTTGCTCCCCACCCCGTTTAAGGCAGCCGTTTAGGAGTAGAGGTTTAAGGAGGCCGTGTAAGGAAACCGGGGACAGGAAACCGGGGACAGAGAATGGATTGTCCTGGGGACAGAGAATGGATTGTCTATGGCACCCCCTGGGTGATTCTCACACAACCCGACTATCCTACTGGCGATAAATCGACCCCGCAAAGCAGGTATCTGGCATGGGCCGGCGGCAGCATCAACGACTTCTATCTGCAACACCCGTTGCAACACTCGCAGGCCGGCGGCACCACCCAGTTCCACTTCTCCGACCCTAACCGCCTCCCCGCCACCACCTTCACCTATCACGCTGCCGTAGCGTTCCCCGCGCTCGAACTGCGGCTCACAGCCGCAGAAAAGGCGGCTCAGGCCGACAACCAACCGCTTGTTGTCGCCGACTACCACTGGCAGGCCCCCTTTAGCCTACAATCCAATAGTGCCAACAGCAACCAGACAGCCCAACTGGTGTGGCGTCGGCAAGGGAGTGGCGATACCTGGCAACCCCTTGGCGCTGAGAGTCGTTTCCCCCTCTGGCAACTCGGTGACAACGGCATCTACCACCTCGAATTCACCGCCCGCAGCGACACAATCCGCTATGCGGCCTCCACGCTGTCTCTCACGATCAGGGTCGCCCTCGACGACGAAGGGTGCCTCCACTGCTGCCTTGATCTCCTCCAGCGCCGCCTTGGCAATTAAGGCCGATAACGCTTGAGCTTGGCGATATGGCGGGTGACAAGGGTTGCTATGATGAAGAGCAGCAGGCGCAGCCAGAGTTTGTCGGTGAAGAAGAGCATGGTGCTGCCGATGGTGAGCCAGAGGGTGGTGAGGGCCACGATCTTGTGACGCAGCAGGATACCGCGCCCTTCGCGGTAGTTGCGGATGTAGCTGCCAAACCAGCGGTTATGAAGCAACCAGTGGTAGAAGCGCTGTGAACTGCGGGCATAACACCAGGCAGCGGCCAACAGCCAGGGGGTGGTCGGCAAGAGCGGCAAGAAGATACCGATAATGCCGAGCGCCAAAGCTACCGTACCGAGCACAAGCAGCAAGCCGCGGCGCAAGCGACCGCCGCCGCTGGTGTCTGATGGCAAATTCTCTGTGTGCATCCTGAAAAAGAGGCAACCGGCACCCTCTGGTTGCCGGTTGCCTTGCTTAATGTAGCGCTATTCAGGCGTGGTTCAAAACCACTACTTGATGCCGGCCTTTTTGAAGGTGATCTTCAACGCCTTGGCAACGCCTTTGCCATACTCTTTGTCGGCCTTGTAGCAGTTGCCGATGTGGCGGATTTTGATCATCTCCGGCGCATCGCCCATGGCGCGGGCTGTGTTTTCGAAGAGACGCTGCTGCTCATCGGCCGTCATCAGACGGAAGAGATCGCCCGGCTGCTTGTAGTAGTCGTCGTCGTCCTCGCGGAAGTCCCAATGGGCGGCATCGCCGTTGATCTTCAGTGGCGGCTCACGATACTGCGGCTGCTCCTGCCAGACGCCATAGCTGTTGGGCTCATAGCCGAGGGTACTGCCGTAGTTGCCATCGGTGCGCATCATGCCGTCACGGTGGTAGCCGTGCACCGGGCAGCGGGCGCGGTTGACGGGGATCAGGTGGTGGTTGACGCCGAGGCGATAGCGCTGGGCATCGCCATAGGAGAAGAGACGTCCCTGCAGCATCTTGTCGGGTGAGAAGCCGATGCCGGGTACGATGTTGACGGGGTTGAAGGCTGCCTGCTCAACCTCGGCATAGTAGTTCTCCGGATTGCGGTTGAGTTCCATCACACCCACCTCGATCAGCGGGTAGTCCTTGTGCGGCCAGACCTTGGTGAGGTCGAAGGGGTGGTAAGGCACCTTTTCGGCGTCGGTCTCGGGCATCACCTGGATGTACATCGTCCACTTGGGGAAGTTCCCCTGCTCCAGGGCGTAGTAGAGATCACGCTGATGGCTTTCGCGGCACTTGCCGATGATCGCCTCGGCCTCGGCGTCGGTCAGGTTCTTGATGCCCTGCTGCGTCTTGAGGTGGAACTTGACCCAGCAACGCTCGTTCTTGGCGTTGATCATGCTGTAGGTATGGCTGCCGTAGCCGTTCATGTGACGATAGGAGGCGGGGATACCGCGATCGCTCATGGTGATGGTAACTTGGTGGAGTGCCTCCGGCAGCAGAGTCCAGAAGTCCCAGTTGTTGTGGGGGCTGCGCAGGTTGGTACGCGGATCACGCTTGACGACGTGGTTGAGGTCGGGAAACTTGAGCGGATCACGCAGGAAGAAGACGGGGGTATTGTTGCCGACGAGATCCCAGTTGCCCTCTTCAGTATAGAATTTGACGGCGAAGCCGCGGATATCGCGCTCGGCATCGGCAGCCCCACGCTCACCGGCCACGGTCGAGAAGCGCGAGAAGAGCTCAGTCTTTTTGCCGACTTTGGAGAATATCTTGGCCCGCGTGTAGCGGGTGATGTCGTGCGTGACGGTAAAGGTGCCATAAGCCCCTGAGCCTTTGGCGTGCATGCGCCGTTCGGGGATCACCTCACGATCAAAATGGGCCAATTTTTCAAGGTACCAGACATCCTGCAGCAGCATGGGACCACGAGGGCCGGCTGTCATGGCGTTGTTGTTGTCGGTAATGGGGATACCGACGTTGTTGGTCAGGTTGGCATGTTCAACCTTGACGGCCGTCTTTGAAGCGGCGGCTTGCGCTGTTGTCTTTTTCTTCATTTCTCCATTCCTTCGTTTCGACACAAACGTCGTGCAGATGTTGGGGAGCCTAGCAAGCGCTGGCAGGAATGTCAATGCCGAGTGAGCCCATAAAATAATCGGGGTCGCAGAGTAGCAAAGCAGATTCACCACAACTTTGCTTGTAGTTGCTCTTGCATCACAACGTCAATGTGGTTATGCTGTTTTTATGACCGCTACAACCGTCGTTAAAAAAATAGGCACCGCCGCTAGCTCACATCTATTCGACACTCTGGCATGCAGCCAGCTTGCGCCACCGGAACGTGGCTTTCTATTGCGTGATGTGGCGCAAAACTCCGATTTTATGCGCTTGCAAACAGAGGCGCTTGCGGTCCGGCTGGAGACAACGGTCGTGCAGGCCGCCGGCGACGAGCGCCATGAGGTCACCCTGACCGACCTCTCCGGTCGCGATCGCGCCTTGACGCTCGTCTATACCGTGCCGCTGCCGTCCGGCCCCGCCCGCTGGCTGCACCATCCACGCCTCACACTCGATGCCGACACAATGCCGGATGAGTTCATGAATGTCGGCACCTATGAACTCGGTGCCAACGGCAAACTCTCGGCCTACCCCTTTGGCGCCGTCACTATCGGGGATCAGGGCTACGCTATCGGGCTCGACCCGACCACTCCACTCTGCTACCGCATCGGCTATCAGGCCGCCACACGTGAACTCTTTCTCGCCTGTGATCTCGGATTGGCTCCTGAGAAGTCGCTGGCCACCTTCCGCTTTGTTGTTTTCAACTTTGCCGCCCGCCACCTCTTTCGCGGGGCTCTGGCACGCTACTACGCACTCTACCCTGCTGCCTTTGAGCGCCGCATCGAGCGCCAGGGCGTCTGGATGCCCTTTGCCCCCATCAGCAAAGTTGAGGGGTGGGAGGATTTCGGCTTCCGCTTCAAGGAGGGCGACGATGAGACCGCCTGGGATGACGCTCACGACATCCTCACCTTCCGCTACACCGAGCCGATGACGTGGTGGCAGCGGCTGAGCGGCGACGCCCCCCGCACCGTTGCCCACGCCGCCGCCGAGGCCGAACGCCTGGCGGCTGAGGGTGACAGACGCGCCCTGGCCTGGCGCAGCAGTGCCTACCACGACGAGCAGGGGGAGCCGTACGGTCAAGTACGCGATTTGCCCTGGTGCGATGGAGTTGTCTGGAGCCTCAACTCGGCGCCTGGCGTAGCGGGCGAGGTGACCGACTTCAAGAACAAGTGGAACGTGGAGTACAGCGAGCGGCAGTATGGTGCTTCACGCAGTGCCAATTGCGATGGCGAGTATATCGATTCGGGCGAAGCCTACGTTACAGCAGAGCTCAACTTCCGGCGCGACCACTTTGCCACAATTGAGTCGCCTCTCTGCTATGCGCTTGAGTCGCGTCAAGTCGGCATCCACAAGGGGATGATCTGCTTCGAGTACGTACGGGCGCTGCGCGCTGAGATGGAGCAACGCGGCCGCTACATGATGGCCAACGGCACCCCTATCGGCTGGTTCTGGCTGGCGCCGTTGCTCGATATCATGGGGACCGAGGCCGACTGGAAACCGCACGGTGAGTGGGAGCCGATGACGCCTGACGAGTTGCTCTACCGTCGCGCCCTCTGCTATCAGAAGCCCTACTGCTTCCTGATGAACACCAACTTTGCCAACTTCGGCTACGACGACTCCGAGCGCTTTATGAAGCTGGCCCTCGCCTACGGCATGTTCCCCGGCTACTTCAGCGCCAACGCGGCTACTGGGCACTACTTTGCCAATCCCGCACTCTATAACCGCGACCGTCCGCTCTTCAAGAAGTATATCCCCCTCTGCCGCCTCGTGGCCGAAGCCGGCTGGCAGCCGTTGACTGTCGCAACCAGCAGCAACCCAACCGTCCCGGTGGAGCAGTTTGGCCACGAAGCAGGGAAATTCTACCTGACACTGCATAATGAGAGCGTGTCGGAACAGACCACCTGCCTTACCCTGCACGAGAGCCAAAAGTCGTTTGTTACTGACGAACTGGTGCATGGCGGAAGAGTTGAGTGGCGTGATGGCCAAACCCACATCTCGCTCTCTCCATACGACACACTTGTCTTGGACTTCAACAAATAGACGAAAGCCGGTTGCTTATGGCAATTGATCCAATCTGTGGTATGACGGTGGACGAGACCACCGATCTCCGCGCCGAACGCGATGGCGAGACCTTCTACTTCTGTCATGAAGGTTGCCGCCAGAAGTTCCTCGCCGGCTACGATCCCGCCACCGCTCCCCCACCCCCGCCTGGCACGCGCTATATCTGCCCCATGTGCCCCGGCGTCGAGAGCGAGGGGCCGGCTGCTTGCCCCAAGTGCGGCATGGCACTGGAGCCGGAGACGATCTCGGCCGGGAGTGATGTGGCTGAACGCCATGAAATCAACGCCATGACGCGGCGTCTGATCTTCGCCGCAGCCTTTGCCATTCCCGTCTTCCTGCTCCACATGGTGCCACAGCTCTGGCCCGCCGACTGGGGCGGGCACGGCGCTGCCCGCTGGGTGCAGTTGCTGCTCAGCATTCCGGTGGTAGGCTGGGCAGCCTGGCCATTCTTCGTGCTCGGCTGGCGCTCCATTACCAGCCGCAACATGAACATGTTCACGCTGATCACCATCGGCGTCGCGGCCGCCTTCGGCTATAGCGTCGCCGCCCTGCTGGCGCCGCACCTCTTCCCGGATACATTGATCGACAAACACGGCTTCATTCCGGTCTATTTTGAAGCCGCCACCATGATCACCGCTCTGGTCATTCTCGGTCAGGTACTCGAGTTGCGTGCCCGTCACCGTACCGGCAGCGCCATCCGTGCCCTGCTCGACCTCGCGCCACCGACGGCACGACTCGTTGCAGAGCCGGAGGATCGTATTGTGCCACTGGCCGACGTCAGCGTCGGCGATCTGCTGCGCGTTGTGCCCGGCGAGCAGGTGCCGGTCGATGGTGTCGTCGTCTCGGGCCACTCCTCCGTCGAGGAGTCGATGATCACCGGCGAGCCGGTTCCCGTCGCCAAGGAGGCGGGTGCAGCCGTCACCGGCGGCACGCTCAACGGCACAGGCAGCTTCGTCATGCGTGCCGAGCGCATCGGCAACGACACCCTCCTCGGCCAGATTATCCGCCAGGTGGCCGCAGCGCAGCGCAGCCGCGCCCCGATCCAAAACCTGGCTGATCGTGTCGCAGCCTGGTTTGTGCCGGCCGTGATCCTGGTCTCACTCATCACCTTTGGCCTCTGGTTTGCCTTCGGACCGGCTGAGCAGCGTCTGGCCTACGCCGTCGTCAATGCCGTGGCGGTTCTCATTATTGCCTGTCCCTGTGCCTTGGGTCTGGCAACCCCGATGGCGGTTACGGTCGCCGTCGGCCGTGGCGCCCAGAGTGGCATTCTGGTACGCAATGCCGAGGCGTTGCAACGGCTGGAAAAGGTCGACACCATCATCTTCGACAAGACTGGCACCCTCACCGAAGGTCAACCCCGTGTAGCCGGGATCAAAACCGTGGCAGGAGACGATGCCGACTCCATCCTGCAGCTCGCTGCCGCCCTCGAACGCCACAGTGAACACCCCCTTGCCGCCGCCCTGCTCAAGGCCGCTGCCGACCGTTCACTGGCCAACCTCGACTGTCAGGACGTTACCATCATCCCCGGCGGTGGCCTGCGCGGTACCGTGGCAGGTGCCACCATCACCCTCGGTAACGCCACACTGTTGCAAGCTGACCAGATCACGATCGACGCCACACTGTCGCAACAGGCCGAGGCGTGGCAGGCCGAGGGGCAGACAACCGTCTTGATCGCCCGTGGCAGCGCGGCCATCGCCCTCATCGGCATCAGCGACCGGCTTAAACCGACCACTCCGGCGGCCATCGCTGAGCTCCATCAGCTCGGTCTGCGTCTGGTGATGCTGACCGGTGATTCGCAGCGGACGGCCGCTGCCGTGGCGGCACAGCTCGCCATCGATACCGTCGAGGCCGAGGTTTCACCTATCGACAAAGCCGATCACATTACCCGCCTGCGTCAGGCCGGCGCCAGTGTCGCCATGGCTGGCGACGGTATCAACGACGCCGCCGCCCTTAGCACCGCCGATGTCGGTCTCGCCATGGGCAGCGGCACCGACGTCGCCATGCAGAGCGCCGGCATCACCCTCCTCAGTGGCGACCTCCGCGGTGTGGCTCGCGCCATCCGCCTCAGCCGCGCCGCCCTGCGCAACATCCGTCAAAACCTCCTCTTTGCCTTCCTCTACAACTCGCTGGGCATTCCACTGGCCGCCGGCATCCTCTACCCCTTCTTCGGACTCCTGCTCAGCCCCGTGATCGCCGGTGTGGCCATGAGTCTCAGTTCGGTCTCGGTGATCAGCAACGCCCTGCGGCTGCGCCGGCTGCGTCTCGACCCAAACGACCCCGACGAGCTGCGCCGCCTCGCCACCCCCGCCAAATCACCACCAACCAAATCGCCATTAACCAAACCGCCAACCCCCGCCTGTTGCTGCTCATGCAGTGGCCACTAATGCCATGAACCAACGCCGCACCTCGTTTGAAATCGATTGCCCCACCTGTCGGGGCATAACCCTCGTACGTCCTGACCCCATCCACGAAGGGTTGCGCAAAGTAGGCGAGGCCTGGGTCTGCACTGGCTGTGGTACGCGTTATCCCACAGCCGCAGCCACCCCCTTTCGCCAGACCGACGCCTCCCGTCCCCAGATTTTTGGTGCAAATGATCGCGAGGAGCAGCCTCAAGTTTTTGGCGATGACGAGCGACGCCACAGTTGCGCCTGGTGTCAACACCTGGTGCTCAACCCCTTTGAGCAGCGTTGTGGTCTCACCAACCACGAGGTTGAAGCCACCGACCTCTGCGACGACTTTGCGCTACGGCAGGAGGAGCTGCCCAAACCGCAAGCGGCCAAGCCCGACCCGCTCGCTGCTATCTTCGGCAGTTGAAAAGAGGGTTCTCCTCTCGGACCGCCGCCATGCAGCACCTCTCTCCGCCAACCAGGCTTCTTCTCCAGCTCGCCTCCGCCAATGCACCGCTCACCGCTGCGGCGCTGGCTCGCAGTTTGCACCTCTCCCCCGCCAATGTGGCTGAAGCGCTCACAACCTTGCGCGGCTACGGCTACACCATTACGGGTAGTGAAAGCGGTGGTTACCGCCTGACAGCACGTCCCAACGCCGCTGTACCGCCTGCGGTTGAACCGCACCTGCAGCACCGTCGTTTCGGCCACCCCTACCACTACTTCGCCCAGGTCGAATCGACCAACTCACTCCTGGCCACGATGGCCGCCAACGGCGCTCCCGCCGGTACCGTCGTGGTGGCCGAAGAGCAGAGCGCCGGCCGTGGACGCATGGCGCGCCACTGGCACTCGCCTCGTGGTAGCGGACTCTACCTCTCGCTGCTGCTGCGTCCCGAAATCGAGTTGTCACGGGTCACCTCCCTGCCGCTGGTGGTCGGTTTGGCACTGGCCGAGGTGCTAACGCCGCTGGCACCGGAGACTCCCCCGCAGGTAAAGTGGCCCAACGACGTCTGGCTGGCAGGGCGCAAAGTTGGTGGTATTCTCTGCGAACTACGGATGGAGCCCGACGCCCCGTACTACGTTGTCGTCGGCATCGGGCTCAATGTCAACCTCGCTCCTGCCGAAATCCCCGCCGACTTGCGTCAACGCGCCACCTCGGTTGCCATCGCAGCCGGCCGTACAGTTTCACGCCCAGCACTGCTGATGGCCCTTCTCGACCAACTCGAACGGGAATACGACCTCTGGCACAGCGATGGCTTCGCGCCTTTCCTGGAGCGCTTTGCGTCCGTCGATGCCCTCTACGGACGCCAGATTGTCATCAGCCGCGGTGTCGCTGAGGCCAGCGGCACCGCCGTCGGCGTCGACTGCGAGGGCGCACTCCTTCTGCGTCTTGCCGATGGCAGCAGCGAAACGATCTACTCCGGCGAGGCCCACATCAGCGACTGGTCCATGCCGTAAGCGACAGGTGTGTGGCAGAGTCGAGCGAGAGAGGCAATGCTAAAAAGCCTCCAGTGGAGAAACAAAAAGTGCTGCGCAGCGCCTCCAGCACCTGAATTTGATGCTGGTTTCACGGTATTCTCGTTGCAATTCCGATGCAACCGTTTGCTTCAGGACTGCTTCCCACTCGTTGAATACCAATGGTCTTTTTACCACAGCACCACTCCCGAAGTCAGCTTTATGCCGGCTCTCAAGTCAGCTTTATGCACCAAAATGCACTTATCAAACCGACATCCCCGCATAAAGCTGACTTCGACTTTTACATAAAGCCAACTTCAAAATCAGTGCTGAAAGTTGAAAATGTCATTTATGCTAAGCTAATATGTTACCTTGCAGCATGTTAAGTGCATTCAGCTCTGGCATTAAATAGTGGTTGTCACATAGGTTGTCTCTTTGCTAAAATTGGAGGTGAGCCGCAAGGATTATTCTTGTGAAGTTAGCTCAATAACACTGATGGCGCGGACGCTTCGCGCCGCGCCATCGGGCGACGCATTACCATGCGTTTGCTGTCCGGCGCTTTGCGCCGTCCATCAACCGCATGCAGCGGACAGACGCGTCCGCGAGCAAGCTCGCTCCCGCGTCAGCCGCTGATGCGTCGCCCGTTAGGCAGATAATATGAAATCGCCATCCGACTTGATAGGTCTTGGTCTCTTGGCCGCTGTCATCAACATCGCATTGATGCTCATTAAAATCTCCGTGGGCATTGCAGGAAATTCGTATGCCCTCATTGCCGACGGAATTGAGTCTGCGAGCGATATTGTGACTTCGATGATTACATGGGCAGGATTTTACTTTTCTCTAAAGCCTCCCGACAAGTCACACCCATATGGACACGGGAAGATTGAGTCATTGGCGGGCACTTTTTCCGGGATTTCCTTACTTCTTGCGGCTGCCTTTATCGCATATAATTCTGTAAAGGCGATTATTACGCCTCATCATGCGCCAGCATGGTTTACCCTTCCAGTTTTGATTGTCGTCGTAATCGTTAAGGAGATTTTGTCACGCAAAGTCCTATCCGCAGGAGATAAAGCGGGGAGCCAAGCCATTAAAGGTGATGCGTGGCATCATAGGTCTGATGCCATTACGTCTGCTGCGGCCGCTGTCGGCATCACAGTTTCCTTGGTGGGCGGCGCAGGTTATGAGATGGCTGATGATTGGGCGGCATTATTTGCATGTGCCATAATCGCATTTAACGGGAGTCTCATTATTAAGTCATCTTTGCATGATGTCCTTGATGGAAGCGTCGGAGACGACGCGACAAAACTAATCCAAAAAATTGCCCTTGAAGTTACCGGAGTTACCGGAATTGAAAAAGTTAGAGTCAGAAAAAGTGGATTAGGTATTTTTGCTGACATGCACATCAGAGTTCCTGCAGATATGACTGTCCTTGAAGGTCATGCGATCTCTCATGTTGTCAAAAGCAGGATTATGAAAGCAAACAGTCAGGTTAGTGATATTATCATTCACATAGAACCAGAAAAAGCCTAACAAGGCGGTGCAGCCAACCCCTACCCGCGTCACGCTTCGTGCTGTCGCTTCGCTCCTTGCACGAAGCGCGCCACGGGCAGGGGTGGCTGACCTTGGACGTTGGCCGAATAGATTATGGAATCTGACTACTTAAGACGACCGGATGCAAAGGGCTACCTGAAAGTGCTCGACGCACTACGTCGGTGGGACCCAATCGGCGTGTATAACCCTGAATCAACATGGCCCGATGATGAATACGCCATGTATGCTCCAGCAATCATACGAATGCTTGATGCACGAATCACCGCCAAAAAACTGGCCAAACATTTGAGCTCAATCGTGACTGAAAGGATGGAACTACCCAGCGACGACCGCAAGAACTTGGCCATTGCGGAAGAACTTGTCTTATTCTGGAAGGAATGGAAAGACGTCCAATTGGCTCCCCGTGACTGACTGAGGGTTTCTCAGCCAGCCACGGGTGCCACACCACCGCACGTGCCGCTCGGCATGCGGCGGTTCCGGTCAGACCCGGGCTTTTGGCCCGTAGTGCAGGATAATCCATGATGTGCGCATGTCGGGGACGCCCTGTTCATGCAGCCAGCGGTTGGTCAGGGCGCGTTGGACGATGCTGTTGGCACTCATCCGCCAGTACCCCTTCCGGCTGCGCGTAGCCAGATGCACTTCCTCGTGCGGTTTCCGCTAGCCTTCCTCCCACCGATCGGTTACCCTTTCGATGTTGGCTTCGCGTAGTGATTTAATTACGTTTTCACGTTAGGTCCTTTCACAGGAGACTTGCACTCCATTTACAACGCGCCCATGCTGGGCGCACACAAGAGGCGGCACGGAACGCGCTGACGCGCGTTCGTGCGCCTTGACGTTCGACTAATGACAACCGGACACAAATTTGATATCATGACCCCATCAACCGGAGATAAGTCATGCCAGTTATAGCACGTTTCTATGGGATTTTGATTAAGATGTACTTTCGCGAGCATGGGGTGCCGCATTTCCACGCCATGTACGACGAATTTAATGGTGTGTTCGACTTGCAGACGCTCGACCTGATCGAAGGAGACTTGCCGCACAGAGCACAACGCATGGTTATTGACTGGGCCGCACAGTACAAGGATGAACTTGTGCGGATGTGGCAAACGCAGAGTTACAAAAAACTTCCGGGATTGGAGTGAGAGATGGAAAAGCCGACAGCGTATCCCAAAATCCGCAGCGTTAAGCCAACAAAAGAGAAAGAGCTTCTGGTCACCTTTGATAATGGTGCAAAGAAACTATATGACTGCTCTCCATTGTTAAAACAAGACGCATTTCGCGGTTTGAAAGACGAGGCAGTGTTTCAATGTGCCAGACCTGATCCACATGGCTATGCTGTAATCTGGAATGATGATGTTGACCTGTCGGAATCTGAAATCTGGCTGAATGGCAAAGAGCCGAATCGGCTCCCCGTAACTGACTGAGGGTTACTCAGCCAGCCACAGGTGCCACACCACCACACGTGCCGCTCGGCATGCGGCGGTTCCGGTCAGACCCGGGCTCTTGGCCCGTAGTGTAAGACAATCCATGATGTGCGCATGTCGGGGACGCCCTGTTCATGCAGCCAGCGATTGGTCAGGGCGCGTTGGACGATGCTGTTGGCACTCATCCGCCAGTACCCCTTCCGGCTGCGCGTAGCCAGATGCACTTCCTCGTGCGGTTTCCGCTAGC
The DNA here is from genome assembly GCA_964599645.1 of uncultured Lentisphaerales bacterium. Lineage (GTDB taxonomy): Bacteria > Verrucomicrobiota > Kiritimatiellia > RFP12 > JAAYLN01 > JAAYLN01. The sequence continues at coordinate 23,033 of CAZRGQ010000019.1, forward strand.
CTTCCTCCCACCGATCGGTTACCCTTTCGATGTTGGCTTCGCGTAGTGATTTAATTACGTTTTCACGTTAGGTCCTTTCACAGGAGACTTACACTCCATTTACAACGCGCCCATGCTGGGCGCACACAAACGGTGGCACGGAACGCGCTGACGCGCGTTCGTGCGCCTTGACGTTAGACTGGCATCCCTTTGCTTCTAATGCACTGGCAGGTGGATTGATTTACTGGTGGTTTGACCTTGTCATACGGGGGTTTAAAGTGGGATAATGAAACCATGAAGACGAAGTTTACTTTCTGGAAGGAAGCAGATGGTACTTATCTTGGATATCTAAACGACTATCCTGATCATTGGACACAAGGTGAAAGCCTTGAAGATTTGAAATTGCAACTGCTTGATCTTCTTGATCTTTTCGGAGCTGAGGACATCCCCGGCATTCGCAAGGTAGCTGAGCTGGAGTACGTATGAGGCGTCGCGACCTCATCCGCCGGCTTGAGGAGGTTGGATGCATATTGCTACGACATGGTAGTCGCCATGACATTTACCACAACCCAATAACGGGACGGTCTGAACCTTTGCCACGGCACCGGGAAATTAATGAAATTCTCGCCAGACGCATTTTGGCTCGGTTGAACGCGGAGGAAAAACAATAGAATGCTAGTGCGTCACTTACGCAGCAGGGAGACAGATTTACAGCCCAATCGGCTCCCCGTAACTGACTGAGGGTTTCTCAGCCAGCCACAGGTGCCACACCACCGCACGTGCCGCTCGGCATGCGGCGGTTCCGGTCAGACCCGGGCTTTTGGCCCGTAGTGCAGGATAATCCATGATGTGCGCATGTCGGGGACGCCCTGTTCATGCAGCCAGCGGTTGGTCAGGGCGCGTTGGACGATGCTGTTGGCACTCATCCGCCAGTACCCCTTCCGGCTGCGCGTAGCCAGATGCACTTCCTCGTGCGGTTTCCGCTAGCCTTCCTCCCACCGATCGGTTACCCTTTCGATGTTGGCTTCGCGTAGTGATTTAATTACGTTTTCACGTTAGGTCCTTTCACAGGAGACTTACACTCCATTTACAACGCGCCCATGCTGGGCGCACACAAGTGGCGGCTACAAACGGCACTAATCGTGCCGTTGGTGCGCCTTGTCGTTGGGGCACGGGTTCCAAATCGAAATCGCTATCGCTATCGAAATCGGGATCGAACACCATGCGACTTGGACACGAAAAACCGGACGTCTACCGTTTATAGTTGCCACAGCAACCGCATTTCGCCTCTCCCTCCTTTGCCATCACTCACCTACCCCCCCCCTTAAAGGGTGCAATATACCAGCTTTGGGTTACATGGCATCGAAAGGGCTACGAATGCCTGCTCCTGTGTGCTTTGCCGTGTGCGGAATTCAGCAGTTGTTTCAAACGCAATGAAAGCTGTTAACACTCTGCCGCTATTATGGTAATATACCGGACATGAGCGCCCCCTATCGCATTCTCTTCTGTACCGACTTCTCAGATAATGCCGATGCCGCCTTCGACCATGCCGTCGTGGCGGCCTCGCACCATGCCATGCCGCTGCTCTACCTGCTCCATGTCCTGCCGGAGCCCGATGCCCAGTTCTGGAAAGGCTATATCTACAGCGCTGATGAAGATCCCGACGCCCGTGCCAGAGCAGCGATCGATGCCCGCATCGACGCCAACTACCGCCCTCGCATCCCCGCCAACCTCACCTTCGAGACACACTTCCGCGTCGGCAACCCGGCCGACCAGATCGTGGCCTGTGCCACAGAACTCCCGGCCAATCTGATCGTTATGGGACGTCAGGGACGCGGTGCCTTGCGCTCGCTCTTCTTTGGTGATGTCGCAGCTCGTGTGGTACGCCATGCCCCATGTCCGGTTTTGATCATACCACTTGTCAAATAGCACCATGCAACTCTGTCTCGACTACCAACCAGCGGTGGCGCAACGTGCCGGCATCGGACGCTACACACAGCTCCTGGCACGTCACTTGGCTCCGTTGTTGGCACCCGACGATGAGCTGCGCCTCTTTTACCTGGACTTCTCACGCCGCGCCACCCCGCCCGGAGTACCCAACACCATCCCCACCGCCTGGCGCGGCCTGCCCGGGGCTTTGGTACAGCAGCTCTGGAAACGGCTCCGCCTGCCCCCCTTCGATCTCCTCGCGGGCAACGCCGATCTCTTCCACTTTCCCAACTTCATCATCCCCCCTTTGCGTCGCGGCCGGGCCGTTGTGACTATCCACGATATGAGTTTCATGCGCCTCCCCGAATGCGCTGAGTCGAAAAACCGCCGCTACCTCGAAGCCCGGATCGCCGACACCATCGAGCGCGCTGCTGCCATTATCACCATTTCACACTTCAGCGCCTTTGAAATCGCCGCCCTCTTTCCGCAAGCGGTCGGCAAGCTGCACGTGACCCACCTGGGAATCGATGCCAGCTTCACACCTCCTCCCGCTGCGGCCATCGCCGCCACGCGCCAGCGTCTGGGATTGACGCGCCCCTATATCGTCAGCGTCGGTACCATCGAACCGCGCAAAAACTTTCCCCTGCTGGTCAAAGCCTTTGATGCCCTGGAGCGCGACGACATCGACCTCGTGATTGCCGGCATGCCGGGCTGGAACTGCGAAACAATTTTCAACTCCTTCAAGGAGGCGCGCCGTGCCGGCCAGATTCGCTACCTGAGCTATGTGGCCGACCACGATCTGACCGCACTCTATGCCGGCGCTGCGGCCTTTGCCCTCGCCTCGCACTACGAAGGCTTCGGCTTTACGCCCATTGAGGCGATGGCCTGTGGCACACCGGTGGTTACGGCTCCCGGCGGCTCACTGCAGGAGGTTGCAGGCACGGCCGCCCTGCTGGTGCCCGACTATGAGGTCGAAGCCTGGCGCTCGGCCCTGGCCACCATTCTCGATGACGAACCGCTACGCCAGCGCCTGGTGCAGGCCGGATTGGCACAGGCCGGCAACTACCGCTGGCAGAAAACGGCTGCCGAGACGCTGAAAATCTATCACGGCCTGTTAGCTGGAGCAACAGAGTGAAGAGAGTTGTACTTGATGCCCGCTGGATCGGTCCCTCACCCTCAGGTGTCGGCGTCTACACCGGCGAACTGATCCGCCGCCTGCCGGAGCTGGCCCCTGACTTGCATTTCCACCTCCTCTTCAACCATAAAGAGGTGCGGCAACAACTCATCACCAACGCCAAACTGGCCGAGCGCAGCAACGTCAGCAGTGAGCTACTCCCCTACGGCCTCTTCGCGCCTTCCGGTCAGTGGCGGCTCGCCAAACAGCTACAACGACTCAAGGCCGACCTCTTCCACTCGCCCAACTACATGATCCCCTATCCCGCCTTCTACGGCGGGCGCAGCAGTGTCAGACACTGCCGTTGCGTCACGACCATCCACGACGTCATCCCGCTGGTTGTGCGCAACCATGCGCCACAAGCCCTCAAAAGCCGCATGCTGTTCCTCTTCCGTCTCTGCCTGCGGCTCAGCATCCGCTGCTCCGACAGCGTCATCACCGTCAGCCAAACATCGCGCAGCGACATGATCCGCGCCCTCTCACTGCGCGAGACTGTGGCCGCCAAGATCGAAGTGGTCTACAACGGAGTTGACTCTCGCTTCACTCCGGCAGCCGCCCCCCCCCCGCGTAAGACGATTCCCACCATCCTCTATGTCGGACGTCTCGACCCCTACAAAAACGTCGTGACCCTCGTCCGCGCCTTCGGCCAGGTCTTGCGCGAGGCGCGCCAGGCGGCACATCTCGTGATCGTCGGCCCCGACGACCCGCGCTACCCCGAGGCGCGCCAGGTGACCAGCGATCTCGGGCTCAACGACCACGTCTCCTTCCTCGGCTTTCTGCGCGATGACGAGCTGGTAGCCGCCTATCAGGAGGCCACACTGCTTGTCAATCCCTCGAGCTATGAAGGCTTCGGCCTGCAACTGATCGAGGCGATGCGTTGCGATCTTCCGGTAGTCTGCTGCGACGGCGGTGCCCAGCCCGAGGTTGCCGGTGATGCCGCCATCATCGTACAGACCGGCAACTGCCGTGCCCTGGCTGACGCGATTCACGAGGCGCTCTTTAACCCGACCCGACGCCAGGAGCTGATTGCCAAAGGCCGCCAACGCGCCGCTGATTTCGACTGGCAGCAGACCGCCAGCGAGACGCTGGCTATCTACCGGCGCCTGCTTGGCACTGGAGGGTGCGCCTGATGAACCCACTGACCAGAGCTGCCGCAGGGCGGAAAGTCGTCTTGGGACACGACTGGCTCACCGGCATGCGCGGCGGCGAGCGTGTGCTGCAATACCACTCCGAAGCCTTTCCCGAAGCCCCTCTCGTGGCCCTCTTTGCCGACCCTTCACGGGTGATCGAGGTTATCCGGCAACGCCAGATCATCACCTCACCGCTGCAGCATCTGCCTGCCATTACCCGTATCTACCGCCACCTCCTCCCGCTGATGGGTGCGGCGGCCAGTGCCACCAGGGTGCCGCATGGCGACCTGCTCCTCACCACCAGCCACTGCGTCGCCAAATCGTTCCGTACGCCCCCCGGCATGAAGCACCTCTGCTACTGCTTCACCCCGATGCGCTACGCCTGGCTCTTCCCCGAAGAGTATCTCGGCCCCGTCAAAGCCCGCCTGGCCGCCCCGCTGCTCGCCGCCCTGCGCCACTGGGATCGTGCCACCAGCAACCGGGTCGATCACTACGTCGCCATCAGCCACCACGTAAGCGCGCGTATCAAACGCTTCTACGGACGTGAAAGCGACGTCGTCTATCCGCCCGTCGACGCCACCCGCCTGACCCCCGGCAACCCTGCGGCAGTCGCCGACTTCGACCTGATCGTCTCGGCCCTCGTCCCCTATAAACGGATCGATCTCGCCGTGGCCGCCTACAACCAGAATGGCCGCCGCCTGCTGATCGTCGGCACTGGTACCGAGTCCGACCAACTGCGGGCTGCGGCACGCGACAATATCGAGTTCCTCGGCTGGCGCAGTGATGAAGAGATCCTCAACCTCTACCGCACCTGCCGGCTCCTGATCTTTCCCGGTGAGGAGGATTTTGGCATTGTGCCCCTCGAAGCAATGGCCTGCGGACGCCCCGTGGTCGCCCTCAACCGTGGCGGTGCCACCGAAACAATCGCCGACGGAGTCAGCGGCCTCTTCTTTGACGAGCAGACACCCGCTACGCTCAACCAGGCCATTCTGCAGGCCCTCGACACCCGCTGGGAGAGCGACGCCATCCGCGCCCACGCCGAGAGGTTTGATATTCCCCGTTTTCTGGAAGAGATGGCAACCTGTGTTGCCACCACACTGGCAGAGGAGTAGAGTATGGAGACGTTGAACTACACAATTAAAGCATGTCGCACACCCCCATCACTTGCGGCTGAGGTCGGCCTGCCGCCCCCCGGCTGGAGCGATGCCGAAGTGGGGGTAATCGAGTCGTGGCATGCCCGCAGCACAACTCATCACCCCCTCACCTACTTCCGTGTGCTCTACGACGCCCACGCCCTCTACGTGCGTTTCGACGTCATGGATCGCCACGTCCGCTCCCTCAAGACCCGCCCCCAGGCCCAGGTCTGCAGCGATAGTTGCGTCGAATTCTTCGTGCAACCGGCCCCCGGTCCGGCCTACTTCAACTTCGAGATCAACGCCGGCGGCACCCCCCTGCTCTACTTCATCGAGAATCACCGCCGCCGCCCCGAAGGCGGCTTCGTCAAATACCGGCCCGTCAGCCTCGCCTGGCTCAAGGAGATCGAGATCGCCCACTCGCTCCCCAAAACCGTCCGCCGCATCATCCACGAACCGATCGCCTGGACTATCGCCTACCGCATTCCGCTGGCGCTCTTCACGGCCCACCTCGGTGAACTTGAGATCAAGCGTGGCACCACCTGGCGTGGCAACTTCTTCAAGTGCGGCGGCGACCCTGACTACAGACATTGGGGCAGTTGGCACGATATCGGACGCCCCTTCAATTTCCACCAGCCAAGCCGCTTCGGCACTCTCACCTTCGGTTGAACAAAATGAACAAGCCACAACGCAAAACTCTCGAAGAACATCGCGACTACCTCTACCAGATCGTGCGTCTCAAGCTCTTCTTCATGCACCACTGGCTTGCAGAGCACCCCGACGAAGAGCCGCTCAACGTGCTCCACAACCGCGTCGATATCTATCGTAAAACCGACGCCAATACCGAAGGTCTCACCCCCACCTCCTGCGACTGGAACGGCGCTGCCTGGCAAGCTCTGGAGCAGCCGCTCCTCGCCTGCTACCACGCCTGCGGCAGCGACCGCGCCCGCTTCGAAGAGGAGGGCTTCGCCATCCTGCAGCCCTCCATCGACGCCCGTTGCGAGCGCGACTTCCTCGACGACAGCGCCCTCAAGCCCTACCAGTGCGGCAGCCTGCGCTACAACGTCCACAACGAACCGACTCCCCGTGTCGGCTTCCATATCGCCAATGCCGTCTCACCCCGCTCCATCTTCGACAACCCGCTCTACCTCCCCGCCTGTTTTCTAACACTCCTCGACCAGATCGAAGCCCTCTACGATGCCGTCGAAATCTCCGCCGGCACCTGGCTCAACTCCAACCCCAAGTGGCTCGCCCTCTTCCCACAGGAGTGGCACGACAACCTCACCGAGCCAACCGGTAACGTCACTTGGAGCTACGGCAGTTGGGGGCAGTTTATCTCCGCCCGCGGCACCTTCAACTACAAGTATGGCGACCACCTGCGCCGCACCGGACGCCTCTACTACTACTCCTGCAGCTCTTTCTGCTCCATTGCCGCCATGCGCCGCCACCTGCAGCAGCTCATGCAGCAATACCTCTAGCGTCCCTCCGCCATGCCCACCCTCGAATCGCGCCTCGGTTACTGTTTTAACGACCGCTCCCTGCTGCAGCAGGCTCTCACCCACCCCTCCTGCACGCCCGTAAGAGAGGAGAGCAGTGAGCATAACCAGCGCCTCGAATTCCTCGGTGATGCCGTCCTCGGCCTGCTCCTGGCCGACCAGCTCTACCGCGAGCGCCCCGACGACGAAGGCGGCCTCACCATTCTGCGCAGCCGTTGTGCCAGCGGCCGTTCACTCGCCCGCCTGGCACGCACCATCGATCTCGGCAGCCACCTCCTGCTCGGCGCCGGTGCCCGCCGTGAAGCGCTCCACCAACAGCCCCGCACCCTGGCCGCCGCCTTTGAAGCCCTCCTCGGCGCCGCCTGGCTCGATGGCGGCCTGCCCGCCGTGCAACAGATCTACGACCACCTGATCCGCGACCACGCCACCATGCTCCAGCGTGACCCCTGGGCCGACAACCCCAAGGGCGAACTTCAGGCGTGGCTGCAGAGCGAGAGCGACGAACTGCCCTGCTACGAGCTCCTCTCCAGTAGCGGCCCCGACCACGCCCCCAGCTACACCGTCAGCGTCACAGCCGCCGGCCACTCTGCCACCGGCCGGGGGCCCAACAAACGCGATGCCGAAACAGCCGCTGCCGCCCGCTGGCTCGAGCTCTACCGCTGAGCCGGCTGGTTCTCTTTAAACGCGAAAAAGTAGAGAAGGCGCTACTTTACCAGACCGAGAAACTCGCTACGGGTAGCAACTTCACTACGGAAGGTACCGAGCACCGAGGAGGTCGTCATGACGGAGTTCTGTTTCTCCACGCCGCGCATCATCATGCAGAGGTGGCGACACTCCATCACCACCCCCACCCCTTCGGCATTTACCGCCTGCATCACCTCATGGGCAATCTGCTCAGTCAAACGCTCCTGAATCTGCAACCGCCGGGCATAGACCTCCATGATACGCGCCAACTTGCTGACGCCCAACACCTTGTCGCGTGCGACATAGCCGATATGGCAGCGTCCGTAGAACGGCAACATGTGATGTTCGCACAAGCTGTAGACCTCGATATCGCGTGCAATAACCATGTTGTTGGCATGCGTAGTAAATACGGCGTTGTTGATGACACGTTTGATAGACTTTTTATAGCCAGAGGTGAGAAATTGCAGTGAGCGGGCCACACGCTCAGGAGTCGCCCGTAACCCCTCACGTGCGGGGTCTTCACCGATCTCGACAAGAAGCTGATGAATCAGTTCGGTAACACGTTTCGTATTCATGGTTCTCTCTTATGACGCTGGCGGACAATTTCGACCTCGACAGTGCGGGCAGCGGGTAATGCACCCGGTTTGCCGATCCTGACGGTCACCTGCTCTACCAGCGCATGGCGCAGGCTAACCTCAGCCAGCTTATCTGCCAGCGACTCAAGCAGCAGGAAAGCAGAGGCGTCGATCGTCTGCCGCAACTCCTGCTGCAGGGCGTCATAATCGACAGTCTGCGCCAGATCGTCATGACGTTGGCGTGGTGTCAGGCAGAGTGTCAGGTTTATCAAGAGCGGTCGTGGCGCTTTACGCTCCCAGGGGTGTACACCGATCAGACAGGCCACCTCCCAATCGACAATCCTGATGACGTCATACTCAGCCATAGGTGGCCGCCTTCAGGTGGTAACCGCCGTCATAATAGAGGGTCTGGCCGGTGATAAAATCGGTTGTCAACAGGAAGAGCACGGCTGCCGCCACTCCTTTTGGAGTCCCGACACGCTGAAGCGGGTTGAAGGCCGCCAGCCGTTGCAAAGCAGCCGGCTCCTCATGCTCCATCTGCAGGACGGCACCGGGTGCAACAGCATTGACGCGCACCTCCGGCGCCAGCTCCAGCGCCAGCATACTGGTCAGTGTGCCGAGCATCCGCTTGCCGAGGTGGTAGGCGGCATGATCGCGATCATACATGGTGATGCGGGCATCGAGGATGTTTATCACATCGCTCCGCTGCCCAGGGCGACGTGGCAGGCGCCGGGCCAGGGCGAGTGGAGCAAAGGCATGCAGCCGCATACTGTTTTCAATCTCGGCAGCAGTTACCGACTGCAGTTGCGACTCCGGATAGAGCGAGGCATTGTTGATGATGCCGTCCAGCCGCCCGTTTGTCAGCTCCAGGGCTTGATCCATCAAGTAGTCGCAACGTGCCGGCTCGCTCAAATCAGCCGCGATCGTGACCGCCGCCACGCCATAGCGCCCGGTGATCTCCTCCGCCAGCGCAGCCGCCTCAGCGGCCGCCCGGTGGTAGTGGATCACAACCTCGGCACCGGCCGCCGCCACTGTATGGGCCATGGCCGCACCGAGACGCCGGGCCCCGCCGGTAATCATGAGCGCACGCCCGGCAAGCGCGGCAGGTGGTCGAGACATAGCCTGCCTACTCGTCGTCGCCGTCGTCACCGTCGTCGTCATCGTCGCCGGCGTCGCCGCCAAGGCTCTCAATCAGTTGGCGCACTGCGTTGATCTCAGCCTGCGGCAGATGTATGATCCCCTGCACTTCGGGGCCCAGATTCCAGGTGGCAAAGAAGAGGCCGCCCCCCTTGGCCGGGGTCGCCGGCTTGCCCACTTCGCTACCACTGATAAGGGCGGCAATTCCAGAGAGTGAAATCTGTCCCAGGGCATGAGGCTGAGCCGGATGAAGCTGCTGTTTAAGACGCATGGCCGCAGGCGAGGCGACGCCGGCCGCACCGGCTTTGGCGATGGCTCCGCGCACCACTTCGTCAGAGCCCAGCCCGAAGGCAACTCCCTGTGCAGTCGCAGCCACGTCAAACTTCTTGCCGAGGTAGCGTTCGGCAAACTGCACCCCCTGCCGCAGGAATTGGTGCGCCTGCTCAGGTGGAATCGGGCCATGCCTCTCCTCCGTACGGCGGGTAAGCTCCTCCGTGACAGACTCTACATCGATACCGTGGGAGATGGAGTGGATGGTAGTGCCATTGACGATGCTCTCAACCGGTTTTCCGAGATTCAGACGCGTCAGCTTCTGAAAGGCCAGCGACTGCTGTAGTTTCAACTGGCGTTCAAGAAAAGCTGTAGCATTGGTTATACCCAGCAGCGAGGAGACCTGTAACGCCCCTTCGGGTGTCGCCGCAATGGTAAAGCCGAGCGGTGTCGTGCGGAGCTGCTCAAGCTGACTGTAGAGCGCGACTACATCGTCGAGCGGCACACTGGCTTCAGCCGCTTTCAGGCGCGCCATCGAGTGGCTGATCTCGTTAATCTGCTTCTCAAGCTGCGGCGGCAGCTTGCCAGCGCCTGAGGCGTAGCTCATGAGAGCCTGATCATCGATAAAGGCGAGTTGCCTGGGTCCGGCTGGCTGCATCGAGTCGGAGAGTGCTGCCAGATCGCTGCCCTCTTTGGCAATGAAGCTGTAGCGCAGGTAGAGTCCCTCCTCCTGCACATCGAGGCCGAGATAGATTCCATCGATCTGATTGAGGATGCCGGCATAGAAATCGAGCGTCTTCTGCAACAGCAACTGGTTGTCGATCGGTATTGCCATCATCCCCATCCCACCCGCTCCGATCGCCTCCTTGGCCTGCTGCAAAAAGGGCTCCAAGATGGCAGGGTTGAGGGCAATACGAATACCTCCGGGAATGTCGGGCATTGCCGGCAGGGTTCCCAGTGTGCCGCCAAACCATTGGTCTGCATTGCCGGCATTGGGCGCAATGAGCAGCCGTTTGCCGCTGATGCGAACCGCCTGGCGGTTGTTGAGTTTGTAGAAGCCATCGGTCTGCTCCGGCAGCGTCGCACCGGCTCCCAGCATGTTCTGGATATAGCCGGCAGCCTCTCCTTTCGGCGCAAGCTCAATCACCTGTTTGAACTGGTTCTCGCCATGATGCAGCAGATGGAGTGCGAGCGGCTGGTTGTTGTCCATCATCATACTGCCGGGGATCGCCATCGGTAACATCATCGGTGCCGCCATCAGTCGCGGCTCCTGCAGGAGCTGTGCCGCAAGCTGAAGCTGCTGCTGCAAAGCTGTAAAGCTCTCGGCATAGATTGAGACGGCGCGGGTCGCCGCCCGCGAAGCCGTACCGGCCAGGAGCGTCAACAGGCTCAATACGAGGATAAGGTTGGCTCTTCTATTCATTATGTGCCTCACAGTATGGTGGGGTGATTGAGAGTTGATGGCAGTTGGGGTGCATTTTATATTTTATCCGCCAACAAGTCAACATTCACTCGCACCGCTGTCGCTCCGCTTTGGGCTTGTAAACAGCCGCGAACTATACTATAGTTGCGCCTTTTCCTGCCATGCCCTCGTGGGCACTGCAGGATGAAGCGAGGTGGCAACTGGACGCCGCCAAGCGGATTAACCCTGATGGGTTGAGCGGGCAACAGGCTGCCGGCCTCTGTAGCAGGCACCTGTGCGGTGAGTACACCATAGATCCGGCCCGGGCGTGTGCCCGGTGCGATGTGGTGGCCGTAGCACGACAGACCATGCGGGGTTGAGCCAAGGATTAAATCATGGAGACACCCGCCACCCTGACCGGACTCACCATCAAAGACCTGATCGATGCCGGCTTGCACTTCGGCCACCAGACGCGTCGCTGGAACCCGAAGATGCGCCCCTACATCTTCGACAAGCGTAATGGTATCCATATTGTCGACCTGACCCAGACGATCACCATGCTGGAAGAGGCCGCCACCTTTTTGCGCGAAACCGTGCTTTCCGGCAAGAAGATTCTCTTCGTCGCCACCAAGCGTCAGGCGCAGGAGATCGTTAAAGAGGCTGCCATCAGTTGCGGCCAGTTCCACATGACCAGCCGCTGGCTGGGTGGCACCCTAACCAACAATCAGACGATCCGCCGCAGCGTTCGCCGCATGCGCCAGATCGAGGCGATCGGTCGCAACAACAATGGCATCTTGTCGCCCTTCAAAAAAGAGGCCGCCAACCTGCGCCGTGAACTCGACAAACTTCAGGAGAGCCTCGGCGGTATCGCCGACATGGAACAGATGCCCGGCGCCGTCGTGGTGATCGATATCTGCCGTGAAGAGATCGCCGTGGCCGAGGCCAACCGCATGGGTATTCCGATCGTCGCCGTGGTAGATACCAATGCCGATCCCGATCCGATCGACTACATCATCCCCGGCAACGACGATGCCATCCGCGCCATTACACTCATCAGTGAGACCTTTGCCAAGGTTGTCAAAGATGCCAACGAAGAGTGGTCGCGCCTCGCCGCCGAACGCAATCGCCGTGTTGAGGCTGAACGCGCGGCTGAAGCCGCCGCCATGGCGGCACGGCGTGCGGCCGAGCGCAAAGACGGCAGCGATGATGCAGCCGCCGAGGCCAGCAAGAGCCGCCTTAACCGCCAGCGCCGCGCCGCTGCCAAGACGGCCCAGGAGGCCGTGGCCGCCGCCCAGGCCTCGATTGAGAGCAAGGCCACGATTGCAGCCGCCACCGCAGCCGCCGCGGCTGTCGCAGCGCCGGAAACCACACCCGACGCAACCGCACCGGAAGCGTAACCAACCCACCCGGCCCGCACCGTTCTGGTGCGGGCCCAACCACCAACACCTTTACTTCAGGAGAAGAGATGGCCGAGATTACCACCAAACTTATCATGGACCTGCGTGCCCGCACCAATGCCGGCATGATGGATTGCAAGCGTGCCCTTACCGAAACCAACGGCGACATGGATGAAGCCATCAAGCTGCTGCGCTTGAAGGGACAGGCTATTCAGGTCAAGCGGGCCGCCAAGGAGGCCAATCAGGGCCTGGTAGCCACCGCTGCCAACGAAAATGCCAGCGCTGTGACGCTGGTCGAGATCAACTGCGAAACCGACTTCGTCGCCAAGACCGAAAACTTTCAGAACTTTGTCAACAGCGTAGCCGTCGCGGCGCTGCATGATGTTGCGAACCTGACCGACAACCTGAAGGACAGGCTCTCTGACCTCGTCTCGTCAACCGGCGAAAACCTGAAGATCGGCCGCGCGGTCTGTTTCGAGCTCGCCGGCACCGGCAAAATCGGCGCCTACATCCACATGGGCGGCAAGGTTGGCGTGCTGGTTGAAGTCACCTGCGGTCAGGAGGCTACGCTGGCCCACGAGAGTTTTACCACCCTCGTACATGACCTGTCACTGCACATCGCAGCGGCTGCCCCCCGCTACCTCAACGCCTGTGAAGTCGAGGCCGAAACCGTTGCCAGCGAGAAGGCGCTCTATCGCCAGCAGATGGAGGGCGAGAATAAGCCGGAGAACGTCATCGAGAAGATCATCGAAGGCAAAATCCGCAAGTTCTACAGCGAGACCTGCCTCGTCGACCAGCCCTTTGTCAAGGAGCCGAAGCAGTCGATCAAACAACTGGTAGAGGCTACCGCCAAGAGCATCGGCGATACGATCACCATCAAGCGTTTTGCCCGCTTCCAGGTGGGCGCCTAACCCGCTATGCCAGCCGGGCGCAGGTCTCGACCTGTGCCCGGCTCTTTTTTTGCCTTGGACCTCCCGCCCGGCCTGCGCCACCCATGAAACCCGCTACACAGCGCTACGAAATCGAACGTCGCCGCACCTTTGCCATCATCTCGCACCCCGATGCCGGCAAGACTACACTTACCGAAAAGTTGCTGCTCTATGGCGGCGCAATTCAACTGGCCGGTTCGGTCCGTGCCCGGCGCGACCAGCCCAATACCGCCTCCGACTGGATGGAGCTGGAGAAGGAGCGTGGCATCTCCGTCTCCTCCACCCTGTTGCAGTTTGAATATAAGAACCACCTGATCAACCTGCTCGATACGCCGGGCCACAAAGACTTCAGTGAAGATACCTACCGTGTCCTGACGGCCGTCGATAGCGTCATCATGGTGATCGATGCCGCCAAGGGCATCGAAGAGCGCACGCGCAAACTCTTCGAAATCTGCCGCCTGCGCGGCATCCCCATCTTCACCTTTATTAACAAGATGGATCGCCCGGCGCTCGAACCGCTCGATCTGATCGACGAACTGGAGAAGATTCTCGGTATCGGCGCCTTCCCGGTAACCTGGCCCCTCGGCAACGGCGATACCTTTCGCGGCGTCTACGATCGGCTCGGCCGGAGACTCCACCTCTACGAACGCACTGCCCGTGGCCGCCACCGCGCCCACGATACCGTCAGCGGCATCCACGACGACGCCATCAAAGCGCTGCTGGCACCGTCAGCCTACAGCGACTGGCTGGAAGAGGTCGAAATGCTCGCCGCCGCCGGTGAGGAGTTCAATGCCGAAGCGGTGCTGGCCGGCGCCATCACCCCGGTATTTTTCGGCAGCGGCATCACCAACTTCGGGGTGCAACTGCTGCTCGACTACTTTATCCGTTTCGGCGCCCCGCCCCAACCGCGCCGCACCATCGATGGGCAACTGATTACGCCCGAACACCCCCTCTTCAGCGCCTTCGTATTCAAGGTTCAGGCCAACATGAACCCGCGCCACCGCGACCGCCTCACCTTCATCCGCGTCTGCTCCGGACGTTTCGAGAAGGATATGGTGGTCCCCGATCCCGACAGCGGCAAACCGCTGCGCCTCTCCTACCCGCAGAAGCTCTTCGGCCAGGAGCGCGAGACGCTTGAAGTCGCCTGGCCCGGTGATATCGTCGGTCTGGTCACCCACAAGAGCTACCGCATCGGCGCCACCCTGACCAGCGACCCCACCATCTGCTACGACGAGATTCCACGCTTCTCTCCTGAAGCCTTTGCCACCATCCGCAACATCGGCACCGACCGCCAGAAGCAGTTCCGTGAAGGACTCGACCAACTGCTCGACGAAGGCGTAATTCAGGCCTTCAAGACGCCCGAGTCGGGCCTGACCAGCTCACTGCTGGGAGCCGTGGGTCAACTCCAGTTCGACGTCGTCATGCACCGCCTGCAGCATGAGTATGGCGCCGCCCCCAGGATTGAACCGGCCCCCTATGCCCTCGTCCGCTGGTTCGATGCCGGCACACGCCGTGAAGCCTATGAGGATGCCTACCTCGGCATGGGCGTCAAGCTGGCCGAAGACCTGCAAGGCAACCTGGTAATTCTCTTCCCCAGCCAGTGGTCCCTCGACTATTTTCTGGAGAAGAACGCCGGCACCAGACTCCACACCGTCTCACCGCTGACAACCGCCCTGCCGGGCCATTGAACGTTATGGCAACCTTCTTAATAGTTCGTGGTTCTCCCTACTTCACCTCGACACACGTAATCGGTCAGTGACAGAGGTGTGGCAGAGACGAGCGAGGAGCGTAGATGGGGACCGTAGCTGGGGACAGAGAACAACAAGAGAAGCAAAAGAAGGGACAGAGAAACTCTTCTCTCTACCGTCGCCGCTCATATTCTCTGTCCCCAAACCTGTTCTCTGTCCCCAACCCTGTTCTCTGTCCCCAAACCCGTTCTCTGTCCCCCAACCCCCAATATTCTCTGTCCCCAAACCCGGTTCCCAGTTGAGTCTTCTCTGTCCCCGGCGGAGTTTACTGCTGCTGCTGCGACAGAGTGGGCCAAAATATGGAAATTGGGGAGAGTCCCGGAGCAGAAATGGCCCTGGAGCGAGTTTGAAGGAGAGCCAAAAGGAGCAAAAGCGCTACTCGATGGTCCTAAAGGCGCTTAATGACCTTTTTTGGGCACAAAAAGCCTGTCCGCTGGTTAAAACAACGGTTATTTTGGGGATAGTTTGGACGGTAACTGACTGCTAGTTGAGCATCTGTCGCAATTTTTGCCAGCAATAGACGTCAGTTAACTGGTTGGTTTCGTCCAGCCGTGCCTGTGTCAGCCGCTGTTTTCTGGCATCCAAGGCGGGGCGATAGCGCGCTATCATGTTGCGCACAAAGAGTTCACT
>CAZRGQ010000020.1:0-37181 GCA_964599645.1 uncultured Lentisphaerales bacterium
CTGCTGACTTACTTTCTACTAGACACATATTTCTAACAAACCCATATATATTCTGTCCACCCTTTTCCTCAATCGGATCCCGATTCAGCCACCTCATTAACTCCGGGGAATAGAAGCGGTAGCCGTAGTAGTAGAGCCCTGTCTCTGCATCAAAGTACTTGGTACTGAAGCGGTGTGGGAAGGTATCACTGTGGCTGCCGCTTTGTGAGATCGTATTACCGAAGGCATCGTAGCGGTATTCGGCGACGATGGAACCGACATCATCGACATAGGCTGTGATGTTACCATTGTTATCATACAATGGAAAGAACCACAAACCGTTGATAGAGGCTGCAACAAGACCACCCACACCCCCAGCGCCCTGCATGGTACCGGAGAGGTCTTTTCCCCAGATGTAGTGATTGGTGGTAACGGACGAGGTGGTTGCTATGGTCTCCTGTACAAGGTTCCAGCCATCGTAGAGGAAGGCATGGGTCGCTGTGGGGGTAGTCTTTAACACTCGCCGTGACTGGTGGTCGTAAGCGTTGGAGATAACGAGAGTACTGCCAGAGTAGGCGGCGATCAAACGGTTCTCTGCGTCGTAGGTATAGGTGAGAGTGCCGTCGTTAATCAGGTTTCCATCCAAGTCGTATTCAAGCTCACACGAAGACGCGAAGCCACGAAGGATTTCTGTGTATTGATTTAGCTGGTTGGCGGTATAGCTGGTGGTGGTGTCGTTAAGCTCTACTGTAATGTTATTGCCGATCTCATCGAAGTCGTAGCTGTTGGTATGCGCGATGTCTAAATACTGTGCAACTATATCCTGAGTGCGCTTCTAGTTCGGTGGTGAATTGCTGCAAAGATAGCTCTTCGACTCTCCATGTCCTCATCTTTTTCTTGAGTCCAGACGTTGGCAGTATCTGCGGGAAAACAAAAATCAGCAGTAAGGGTAGTAGCAATAAACTCCCAAGCCAATGGCGTTTGGATAAAAAAGAAGCTGTCCAGTTCATAAGAGGTGAGATGGCTGGAGATGCGATCGCTGCCGTCGTAAAAATTGGAACTTATCAGCCAGTCACCGCCAAAAGCGGGAGTCAGAACGGCTGTTGTGCGCCCAAGGAAATCGTAATGGGTTATGGAGTTGGTCACAAGTGCGTGATCAGAGGCTTCTGTCATAGAAACATCAAAGCGTAAACCTGTTGACGTGTAGTCGTGCAAACGGGTGTCACGTTTCCATTTATCGTCCCATTCGTTTAAGGTCTCTTGCCGGCCTTTGCGGTAGTCGGTGGTTTGGGTGCATGAAACCGTGACGTTATTGGTGGAGACTTCAGTAGTCTGACGGCTGGATTCTGGCTTCTGAATTCTGGGTGCGCATCCACTATTGTGGATCGCACCCCTTGGGCAACCACAGACCCAAAACTGCGAGCTGATGGCCACCCAGTTCGCTACATTGCTGAAGATGCTCTAGGGCTCGACGGCAAAACAAGCGACTCGCGCAGCCAGCCGCGCCGGCCGGCTGCCTCCACCCGTAACCAGCCACCACTGCGCTCCAGCGGCAGCAGCGTGGTGCCGGGGGGCAACTCCATAATCGTGGCAGCACGCGGGCCGGGAGCCAGTTGCAGACTGGCCGTTTCGTGCAGTGTCAAGAGCGTGGCCGAGCGCTGTTGCAAGAGACGCTGACTGCCCCACAACGTAACCACAACCACCAGCAGCGCCACCACCAGCGCCAGATGGCGCTGTAGCGGGTAGAGCAGCAGCAGTATCACAAACCCGGCGGCCACAGCGATGGCAAATGGCAGGAGACGCACAACTTCGCTGCGCTGCAAAAAGCTCTCTTCGCCTTCAAGAGCTGAAGTCGAACGCTTTTCAGAGTTGCCCAGCGGCAGATGGCGGATGGCCGGCTCAGTCGTGGCGCTGCGGCTGGTAAAGGTGAGGCGACAAGGCCCGGCGCTGATGGTGCGGTAGGCAGCCGCTACGGGGTCGAAGAAGTTGAAGCTGGCGCTGGCGATCTCAACCGCTTGCGTCGATTGCGGGATGACAACCTGTGTCACACTGTAGAGCCCCTGCTCGGGCGACTCTTTGACCTCCGGCGGGTAGAGCTTGAAGAGCTGTGGGTCGAGCCGGGGCAGTTGCGGCGCAGCCGTGCCGCGATAGCCGCTGCCGCGCAGCAGCCAGGTGAGCGTGACGAGGTCTTGTGGCATCACCTCGTCGGGGGTGGCGCTCGCCTCGAGCGTGAAGCGGCCGACGGCGCCGCTGAAGTCGGCGGGGCGTCCGGCGGCGGGCAGCGGACGCACCGTCAGCGTGGTGGCGGGGATACGCAGGCGCTGCTGCGTCGAGTTCCAGCTCGAGAAGAAGCCGGTCGTGCGGCGTTCAACCAGGGTAAACTGCAGCAGCGGCTCCACCTGCAGCGAGAAGGCTGCAGTGGCGCGTCCGGTGGCGCGGAAGCGGTGGCGTTCAACTGTCCGCCCGGCCTCTGTTTCGCGGGTGGCGGGATGGCCCACCAGTTGACCCAGCTCCAGCGGCAGGTCGGCGGGGAGTCCGCTGATGGTGACGTTTTGCAGCTCGCAGCCGGGCGAGACGAGCAGGTCGAGCAGCAGTGCACACGGCTGGTTGACGAAGGGCTGCGGCGGGTCGAGCAGCAGACGGGCGGCATAGTACTCGGCGGCGGTGGCGGAGAGAGAGAAGAGTGCACAGAAGAGGATGAGGAATAGCCTGCGGCAAGAGCGTATAAACTGTGCGGGAAGTTTCATGCCTGTCCCTCCTTGTCTCCCCAGAGATTACTCACACGAAGCCACGAAGCCACGAAGGCGGGGTGGAGACGGGGCCTTTTTAACCGCGAATCTACGCGAATGAGAGCTGCGGTGAATTTTTGCCCCGCATTACGGGGCCGCTGATCGCTAAAAATTCCCCACAGCGATCGCCTTGGAAGGCTGGGGGTCATGGCGTCGGGCGTCATGGGGTCCCGAGGTTGCGGCAGAAGGCCACAGCACGGCCGGAGTACCGGCTTTAGCCGGCAGTCAAAGAGGGCCTTCAGGCCCGACCGGGCATGGCTGTAACCGGGGCTGAAGCCCCTGGAGTGCTTCCGCCTGAGGGCTGAGAGGTTGTGAATTGTGAGCTGTGGGTTGTAAGCTGTGAGGAGCGTACGCGCAGTCGCAGTGGCACCGCTTGCGCCGCTACTCACGGTTGACGGCTTACAACTTACGCGCCGCACGGCACAACGCGGCCGGAGTACCGGCTTTAGCCGGCAGTCAAAGAGGGCCTTCAGGCCCGACCGGGCATGGCTGTAACCGGGGCTGAAGCCCCTGGAGTGCTTCCGCCTGAGGGCTGAGAGGTTGTGAATTGTGAGCTGTGGGTTGTAAGCTGTGAGGAGCGTACGCACAGCCGCAGTGGCAGCGCTTGCGCCGCTGCTCACCGCCTCGCCCTCCAGGGCTGACGCGCTGCCTGCCGCTGCGGAGCCCGGCGATCCGGCACGCCCTGCCTGACACCCGTAGCCGGGCAAAATTGAGCGATTAGCGACCCTGCTAAGCAGGGGCAATTTTGCACGGCTATCCGTGGTAAAAAACCAGAAGCCCTTAACAGCAAGGGTCGTGTAGCCACGAGACAAGCCGTAGTGGCCCACAGGCAGGAGTGGTTGTGCTACAGTATGGCGCGCTGCGGCGAGCGAAGCTCCCTGGAGGGCGGCGCGCCGTCGCCGCCGCAGCACATATCCAGCCCGTGCCCCGACTGCGGCGGCAAGGGCCTGCCGCCCTCCACCCGGCCGATGTGCCGCGGAGAGGCAAATGCGGCGAGCGAAGCTCCCTGGAGGGCGGCGCGCCGTCGCCGCCGCAGCACACATCCAGCCCGTGCCCCGACTGCGGCGGCAAGGGTCTGCCGCCCTCCACCCGGCAGATGCGCCGGGGAGAGGCAAATGCAGCGAGCGAAGCTCCCTGGAGGGCGGCGCGCCGTCGCCACCGCAGCACGTAGCGGTACAATCCGACCGGTGTTGATCGTGCCGCTCCTGCAGCCAGGTGAGGGCAACGCTGGGCGCAAAGAGCAGCAACAGGGTTACACCGAGTCCCAGCAACATCGTCGTAAAGGTGCGCCGGCGCGGTACGGGGGCATGCGGCAGCGGTTTGGCAGTGGCCAGCCGCAGCGACCAGCCGAGCCAGAGGAGCGCCCAACCGCTCAGGGCGAGCCAGAGGCGCAGGGCGAGCGGGAGCTGAAAGTGCCAGGCAAAGAGATATTGCGCCGGCGGCAAGGGAGCGTCGGGCTGCTCGTGGCGCAGACCGGTAGCGAGGCGCAGGTTGGTGCGCAGTTCGGGGGTGGCGCCGAGGAGGCGTTCGGCTCTTAAGAGCGCTGCTTCGGCCTGGCGCGGCTCGTCAGCCAGCAGCAGGGCGGTGCCGAGGTTGTAGAAGAGAGCGCCGCTCTGGGCGCCGGCGGCAGCCATCTCATGGTAGAGGCGGGCCGCCGCCTGGTAGTCGCTCTGCTCTTGTGCCCCAGCCATCGCCTGGTTGGCCCGCTCCCAGGTGAAGCTGTCGGGAAGGGTAGCGTGGCCGGCCGTGCCGCTGGCGAGCAGCACCAGCAGCAGCAGGGAGAGAGTGTGCGGCTGTTGGCGCTGGCGGCGACGCCGGGCGCAGTCGAAGTTGCGCAACGCCTGCGGCAGCGAGGTCAGCAGGGGAGCCAGCGTACTGCTGCCGGCGGCCTCCGGGCGGAAGAGGAGCTGCTCCAGCGCCTCAAACTCATTGAGCAGCGGGGCGGTGATCCCGGTAGGCAGCGGTAGCGGCGCCAGACTCTGCCGCAGCTCGGCAGCGGTGGCGCTGGCGGCGGCCAGTTCGTGGACGGCAAAGTAGCGGCGCAAGGCCTGCGCGGCTGCGGTGCCGGCGGCCAGCGGATCGTGGTTCAGCTTGCGGCGGGCCTGGCTGAAGCTGCGTAGCGCCACACCGAGTGCGGCCCGCTTGCGCCGTTCTGCCTGCCAGGCGGCCCGCCGCCGCCAGATGGTCCGCAGCAGCAGCAGCAGGAGATAGGCGAGCGGCGGGGCCAGCAACAGCAGCAGGGCCAGACGGCGGTTGGCGCTCACAGCGAGTGGGTTCATGCCGTGGGTGGCGTTGAGCATGATGCCGTCGGGCAGGCGGGCGGCGGCGCTGAGGGCCCAGGTAGCGGCGCTATCGTCGTCGGGTAGCGCTGCAATCTGGGTGGTGGCCTGGGCCTGGAGGGGCAGCGGCGCAGTGTAGCGCGTCTGGTAACTGCGCGATTCAGTATCGAACCAGGAGACGGGAATGGGGGGGAACTCGATGGTGCCGGCGGTGAGGGGACGCACGCGGTAACGGAAGCGTTTGCCGTGGGCGAGGTTCTCCGTCTCGTGGGGCTCGCCATAGAGGCGGAAGTTGGCGGCCGCCTCGGGTGGCAGTTCGAGCAGCGGCGGGCGCAGGTTGGAGAGACTGAGCTGTCCGGTGATGTCGAGCGTCAGGGTCAGCGGATCGCCCACCTTGCAGATGGCGGTATCGAGGAGCGCCTTGACCTGCAGGTCGCGTCCGACGGTGCCGATAAAGGAGTCGGGACGGCCGGCTTCAGGCGGCGGTGTAACGCGTACCGTCACGGCCGGCCCGATGGTGAAGATCTCCTCCAGAATAGCCTGACCTTGGGCATCGGCGCCGGTGATGATCGACCCTTTGAAGGTGACCGGGCCGAAGGTGTAGTCGCCTTCCGCCTGCGCGGTGTAGTCGAGTTGCAGATGGTACTCCCAGAAGCTGCGCCCCTGCTGCGTTACCCGACGCGGGGGGAGGCGAAAGGTGTAGGGCTGCGGCTCGAAGGGATCGCCGAAGCCGAGGTTGAAGAGGCTGCCGCCGAAGCCGCGCGAGACGTAGTTGTTGAGGCGGAAACCGGGCTGGCGTCCCCCCTGAGTGGCGAGTTGGCTCAGGAGCTGTTGCAGATCGGGCTGTTGCAAGCCGTGTATCTCGGCCAGCTCCAGGAAGTCGGCCTGCAGGTGGGGTGGTTGACGCCAGTGCAACGGCTCTTCATCGCTGTAGGGCGGTGGCAACGCCGCTACCCGTACCTGCAGTTCGATGGCAAAGCTCTCATCGACCAGCGCCGTCTCACGCGAAGCAGTGAGGCTGACGTTGATATCGTCGCGCGGTTCGATACCGACGACTTCGATCTGCGGTCCGTGCGTAGTGGCGCGTTCGCCCTGCTGTTGTGCCACGATAGTGCCGATAGCGAGCCTGCCGGCCTCTGCCGGTTTGATTTGATAGACGAAGGTGCGGGCCAGCACATCACGTCGTGAAAACTGGCCGTTGATGATCTGGATACTGCGACTGCTGTTGTCCTGTGTGCCGATGAGCTGCGGCGTAGCCCCCTGCAGATCGGGAAACTCCAGCTCGATATCGGTCGCGTTGGAGCCGTCGACCTTGACGTGAAGCTGCACCGTCTCGCCGAGATAGATGCGGCTGCGGTTGGCGCGTGCCGTGAGCGTAATGGCCGCTGCCTGCGCCGTCCAGGCCAGCAGCAGTAGCGCGAGAGTAAGCGTGACGGCCACCCGACTCACACAGACGCCTCCTCTGTCACGAGATGCGCACCGGCACCCGGTCGGGCCACCAGGGTCTCACACGGCTGACCGTAGCGGCGGGCGTAGGCGGCGGCCAACTGCGCCGCCACGGTAGCGACCTTGTCGCTCTCGACCAGCGCCACGATGCTGCCGCCGAAGCCGCCGCCGGAGAGGCGGGCACCGAGGACGCCGTCGCTCTCAGCCGCCGCTGCCACGAGGTGGTCTAGTTCTTCACACGAATTCTCGAAGTTCAGCCGCGAACTCTCGTGCGACTCAAACATGAGGCGGCCAAAGCCGGCGAGGTCGTGTTGGCGCAACAGGGCGGCGCCGCGCAGGACACGCTCATTCTCTCCGATTGGGTGGGCCGCGCGCCGTGCCACACGCTCATCGAGTCCGGCGCACTGCTGCTGCCACTCCTCCATTGAGACATCACGCAGGGCGGTTACCGGATGGTCGAGACGCGCCTTGAAGTGGGCGGTAGCGGCCTCGCAGGCGGCCCGCCGTTCGTTGTAAGCGCCATCGACGAGGGCATGTTTGGCGTGAGTTTGGCAGAGCAGGAGGGCGGCCGCCGTGCCGAAGGGGACGTGGTTGATGGCGAGCGAGCGGAAGTCGGTCTGGACCAGCTCGCCCTGGCGTCCGCAGAGCGAGGAGATCTGGTCGAGCAGACCGCAACGCACACCGGCGAAGGAGTGCTCCGCCTGCTGTCCGATACGTGCCAGCTCAAGCGGCGTCAATTCGATCTGATAGAGGCGGGCCAGCGCCAGGGCAGTCGAGATTTCGAGGGCTGCCGAGCTGGAGAGACCGCTGCCGAGGGGGATATTGCCGAAGAAGAGGGCGTTGAAGCCGTGCGGGAAGTCGCCATGCGGCAGGAGGCCAGCCAGTACGCCGAGGCAGTAGTTGGCCCAAGTGTTGTTGGTCACGGGCGCCGGGGCGTTGACGTTGAAGTTGACTTCCGCCATCAGGTCGCCGGCCGTCAGGCGGCACTCGCTGCCGCCGGCGGGGGCGACGGCAAAGCAGGTGCCGCGCTCGATGGCCGCCGAGAGGACAAAGCCTTCGTTATAGTCGGTATGGTTGCCGAGCACCTCGACCCGGCCCGGGGCGTAGGCGACAACGGCCGGTTCACCGCCATAGCAGGCGCGGAATTTGCGACGGACGGCGTCGTAGATTTCGCGATAGTGCATCAGTTGGCTCCCTGCCCCCGGATGACGCCGAGCAGCTCGTCGCGCTTTTCGGCCATTAGGGCATCGGTGCAGGCTTCGAGGTTGAGGCGCACCAGTGGCTCGGTGTTGGAGCAGCGGACGTTGAACCACCAGTCGTCGTAGGCGATCGAGACGCCATCGAGTTCGGTGAGGCTGCCGCAGGCATAACGCCTCCTGATCTCCTGCAACACCTCCTGGGGATCGCGCTCCACCTTGGAGTTGATTTCACCGCTCTGGAAGTATTTGCGCAGCGGTTTGACCAACTCGGAGAGGGGTTGGCCGCTCGTGCTGACGATGTTGGCCAGCGCCAGGACGGCCATGGCGGAGCTCTCGGCGGTGAAGTTGTCGCGAAAGTAGTAGTGGCCGCTCAGCTCACCAGCGAAGATGGCGTTGTGATCGCGCATCTGCTGCTTGATAAAGGCGTGGCCCACGCGGCTCATCATCGGTGTGCCGCCGGCAGCGGTAATCGTCTCGGGGACGACGCGGCTGCTGCGCAGGTCGAAGAAGATGACTCCCTTTTCCGAGGCCAGGATATCCTGGGCGATCAGGGCGGTCACCAGATCCATGGGGACGATCTCCCCCTGCTCGTCGACAAAGCCGGCGCGGTCGGCATCGCCATCGAAGGAGACGCCGAAGGCGTAGTTGCCACGGCGCACCATCGCCTGCAGGTCGGCCAGCGTCTCCGGCTTGAGGGGGTTGGCCTCGTGACTGGGGAAGGTGCCATCGGGGGTATCATAGAGCGGATCGATATCGATCAGCCCGGCGAGGGTTTTGGCCTCCCAGATGCCCATGGCGTTGGCCATGTCGATGGCGACCGGCAGACGTCTTTTGGTGTGGTTGAAGCTGGCGACGTGCCGGGTGTAGTCGGGCAGGATATCGTAAGAGGTGATCGTACCGGCGGTCGCGGGCGCCGGGGCGAAGGAGGCGGTGTTGACGATACGCTCGATATCGGCGATACCGGTGGCACCGCTGATCGGCACAGCCTGGGCGCGGCAGAGTTTGAAACCGTTCCACTCGGCGGTATTGTGCGAGGCGGTGATGATGAGGCTGCCATCGGCCTTGAGGAAGCCGTTGGCAAAGTAGGACATCGGCGTCGAGGCGACCCCGATATCGATCACATCGGCTCCCTGTTGTGTCAGGCCGCGGGCCAGAGCGGCAAAGAGCGCCGGCGAGTGGGTGCGGCAGTCGCGACCCACCACCACCCGGCGTGCGCCGGTGAAGGTGACGTAGGCACGCCCGATCTGTGCGGCGATCTCGTCGGTCAGTTCGCTGCCATAGATGCCGCGGATGTCGTATGCTTTAAAGATTCCAGCCATGATGCCCTTTCGTTAAAATACCGGTGAAAGAGCCACCATATTAACAGATATCTGCAAAACACGAAAGAACAGCGTCTGAGCGGAATGCTTCTGGACATCTCGCTGCTAAAAGATTATCGTTATTCGCTATACCAAACTGTGATCAGAACGAGTCTTTACCATGTTTACCCCTGTCTCCAACAAGATCGACTTTCCAGCGCTGGAACGTGATATCACGGCCTTCTGGGAGGCCGACCAGACCTTTCAGAAGAGTCTGGAACGCCCCTCCGACGAGCCGCCTTATGTCTTTTACGACGGTCCGCCCTTTGCCACCGGACTGCCCCACTACGGCCATCTGCTGGCCGGCACCATCAAGGATATCGTGCCGCGCTATCAGACGATGCGGGGACGCACCGTGGAACGGCGCTTCGGCTGGGATTGCCACGGCCTGCCGATCGAGGCGCTGGCGCAGGAGGCGCTCGGCATCAACGGTTCGCAGGCGATCCGTGACTACGGCGTCGCCGCCTTTAACGAACAGTGCCGCTCGATGGTACTGCGTTACGTCGATGAGTGGCGCCGCACCGTCACGCGCATGGGACGCTGGGTCGACTTCGACAACGACTACAAGACGATGGACCTCACCTTTATGGAGTCGATCTGGTGGGTCTTCAAACAGTTGTGGGACAAAGAGCGCATCTACAAGTCGTATCGCATCATGCCCTATAGCTGGAAGCTCAATACGCCGTTGAGCAACTTCGAAGCCGGCAGCAACTACAAGGATGTGCAGGATCCCGCCATCACCGTGCGGGCCAGGGTGACCACCGGTGCGCCCGACGCCTGGGGCCCCACCTGGCTCCTGATCTGGACCACAACCCCCTGGACACTCCCCGGCAACCTCGCCATCTGCGCCGGACCGGAGATCGATTACGTCGCCGTGCGCGACCGGCGCGATGAGGTGGTCTACCTGCTGGCCGAGTCGCGGCTGGCGGCTTACTACAAGGAGGAGGAAGAGCTGACCATCGTGGCGCGCCTTAAAGGCTCAGAGCTGGCCGGCTGGCGCTATGAGCCGCTCTTCCCCTACTTTGCCGGACGCGACGCCTTCCGGGTACTCAACGACGCCTTTGTCACCACCGACGACGGCACCGGCCTGGTACACATGGCGCCCGCCTACGGCGAGGACGACTTTCGCGTCTGCCGTGCTGCCGGCATCGACCTCGTCGATCCGCTCGACAGCGACTGCGCCTTCACTGCCGCCGTGCCGGAGTACGCCGGCCGCTTCTGCAAGGAGGCCGATCGCGACATCATCCGGGCGCTCAAGGAGAGTGGCAAGCTGGTACACCAGACCACCCTGGTGCACAGCTACCCCTTCTGCGACCGCACCGATACCCCCCTGATCTACCGTGCCATCGAGGCGTGGTACGTCAAGGTGGATGATATCCGCGACAAGCTGGTGGCCGCCAACGAGGCGGTACGCTGGGTGCCCGACTACGTCGGCGAGAAGCGCTTCAGCAACTGGCTGCGCGAAGCCAACGACTGGAACATCTCGCGCAACCGCTTCTGGGGCTCCTGCATCCCCGTCTGGGTCAACGAAGCCGATCCCGACGATACGATCTGCGTCGGCTCGATCGCCGAGCTGGAGCAGCTCTCCGGCGCCAAAGTTACCGATCTCCACAAACACAGCATCGATCCGATCGTCATCGAACGCGACGGCCAGCGCTACCGCCGCACACCCGAGGTGCTCGACTGCTGGTTTGAGTCGGGCTCGATGCCCTATGCGCAGAACCACTATCCCTTCGGCAGCAGCGACGATCTGGCCAGCCTCTTTCCGGCCGACTTTATCGCCGAGGGGCTCGACCAGACCCGCGGCTGGTTCTACACGCTGCTGGTGCTCGGAGTGCAGCTCTTCGGCGAAGCCCCCTTCCGTAACGTCGTCGTCAACGGCCTGGTGCTGGCTGAAGATGGCAAGAAGATGAGCAAACGGCTGCAGAACTATCCCGATCCGGTCCATCTGCTCGACACCTGCGGCGCCGATGCCCTGCGCCTCTACATGATCTACTCGCCGGTGGTGCGGGCCGAAAACCTGCGTTTTTCCGAGTCCGGCGTGCGCCAGCTCATGCGCGATCTCCTGATCCCGTGGTGGAATGCCTACGCCTTCTTTGTCACCTATGCCAACGTCGATGGCTGGCACGAGACTGAACTGCAGCGGCCCGACAGCCACAACGAGCTCGACCGCTGGATCGTGAGCGCGCTCGAGACGCTGGTGGCCGATGTAACGGTGGCGATGGATGGTTACGACCTGCAACGCTCGGTGCGCCCCTTTGTCCAGTTTGTCGATGATCTCACCAACTGGTATATCCGCCGCAGCCGCCGCCGCTTCTGGAAGTCGCAGAACGATGCCGACAAGTCGGCCGCCTACCGCACACTGCGCTACGTCCTGGTACAGCTCTGCAAGGTGGCGGCCCCCTTCACCCCCTTTATCAGCGAGGCGATCTATCGCAACCTGCGCGGCAACAGCATGCCGCACTCGGTTCACCTCTGCGACTTCCCGCTGGCCGAGGCGGCGGCCCGCGACTCGGCGCTCGAAGCGCGCATGGCGCGTGTCCAGACGGTGGTGCGCCTGGGGCGTCAGCTCCGTACCGAGCACGATCTCAAGGTGCGCCAACCGCTGGCACGGCTCCATATCGTCTCCACCAACGCCACCGCCCTGCAGGAGCTGGCGGCCGGCAGCGAACTGATCAGCGATGAGCTGAACATCAAGGAGGTGGTCTACGGCCACGATGAGCAGGCGCTGGTGGAGCTGCAGTTCAAGGCCGACTACCGCCGCCTCGGCCCGCGCGTCGGCAAGCGCATGAAGGCGGTGGCCGCGGCCATCATGGCGCTCGACAGCGCCGCGGCCACTGCGCTCAGCCGGGGCGAGACGATCACTCTCAGCCCGGCGGACGGCGGTCCCGCCCTGTCGCTCACGCCGGAAGATGTGACGGTGCAGCGCACCCCCCGTGCCGGCCTGGTGGTGGGCGCCGAGGCCGAGATCGTGGTGGCGCTGGAGACCGAGCTGACACCCGAGCTGCTGGCTGAAGGCTTGGCCCGCGAGTTTGTCAGCCGCGTGCAAGGCATGCGCAAGACGGCCGACCTCGAGGTGACTCAACGGATTGTGATCGCCTTTGAGGCGCCTGAGAGTGTGCAACACGCTGTTGCCACACACAGCGCCACCATCATGGCCGAGACGCTGGCGCTCACCTGCGAGGCGGTGGCCGGGCTGGCGGCTGGCGAGAGCATCGACCTCAACGGTCACCCCTGCCGCATCTGCCTCACCCTTGGTCCCGATCAATAGCGGAGTTAGCATGACCCAGCAGAAACTTACCCGACTGGAGGCACGACTCAACGACTTTGACAGCGCCGTGCGCCGCGATTCACTGGCTGCCTGTGCCGCCCTCTACGACACGCCGGCCAGCGCCGGGCAGGATGTGGCCCTCAACATGCACATCCACTCCTTCTTCTCCTACAATGCTGCCGGCTGGTCGCCCAGCCGCATCGCCTGGGAGGCCCACAAGGCCGGCTGGTATGCCGCCGCCCTCTGCGACTTCGACCTGCTCGACGGGCTCGACGAGTTTCTGGCAGCGGCGCGCGTGGTGGCGTTGCGGGCGGCGGTCCATCTCGAGACGCGCGCCTTTGTCAGCGAGTGGCACGACCGTGTGATCAACTCGCCCGGCGAGCCGGGAGTCGCCTATGTGATGGGGGCCGGTTTTTACAGCCGACCGGCGCCCGACTCGCCGGAGGCGGTCCAACTGGAGCAGATGCGCCAGGCCGCTCAGGAGCGCAATGCCGGCCTGATCGAACGGATCAACCGCGCTGTGCCGCAAATCTCAATCGATCTGGCCCGCGACGTCAAACCGCTGACGCCGGCCGGGATGCCGACCGAGCGCCACATCATCGCCGCCTACGTGGTGCGTGCGACCCGGCGCTTCGGCAACGAGCAGCGGCGGGCGGCCTTCTGGTCGCCCCTCTTGCGGCTTGAGCCGGCAGAGTGTTGTGCGCTCTGGCAGGATGGCCCCGCCTTTGAAGAGCGGGTACGTGCGGCGCTGGCCAAAGAGGGCGCCCCCGGCTATCTGGCGCCTTCGCCCGCCTCTTTCCCCAAGCTCGACGACTTCATCACCTGGGTGCGCCACTGCCACGCCATACCGATGATCGCCTGGCTCGACGGCACCTCTGCCGGTGAGTCCGACTGTGACGAGCTGCTCGACACCTTCCGCGACAAAGGTTGTGCTGCGCTCAACATCATTCCCGAGCGCAACTGGCGCGGCGGCGACGACGCCAGCCGCGAGCGCCGCATTGCGCAGCTCGATGCCGTCATCAACGCAGCGCAAGCGCGCGACATGCCACTCAACATCGGCACCGAGATGAATCGTCGCGGATTGCCGCCGGCCGATGACCTCGCGGGCCCCGTCCTGTCACGCTATCGCGACGCCTTCATCAAAGGTGCCCGCATCATGGTGGGGCACACGACGCTGGCGCTCTTCGCCGACATGCCCTATGCCGGTCCACGGGCGACGGCTCTCTTCGCGCAACCGGCGCAGCGCAACAACTTCTTTGCCGCCATCGGCGCCCTGCCGCCCATCACCCACGAAGTGGCCGACCAGCTCTTCGATGCCGGCCCCGAGCGGGCGCTTGCCCTCCTGGTCGACCAGGTAAAAAAAATGACCGCGCACCAGCGGTGACGCGGCCATCTCCTTTATGAATCAGTTCCGGACAGAGCTACTTGGCCAGCACTGCATCCTTGCAGGCTTTGGCCAGGCGGAACTTGGCAACCGTCTTGGCCGGAATGGTGATCGCCTCACCGGTGGCCGGGTTGCGACCCTTGCGCTTGGCGCGCTTGACCTTGATCAGCTTGCCGAGACCGGGAAGCATGATACCCTTTTCCGATTTGGCACCGGCATAGGCCACTGCGAGCAGAGTTTCGTATGCTGCCTTGGCTTGAACCTTGCTGATCTCGGCACCTTCGGCGATCGCATTCATGATCTGCGCCTTGGTCAGTGCGAGTTCCTTCTTTTTCGGAGCAGCTTTGGCCTTGGGGGCGGCGGCTGCGGCTTTTTTGGGAGCAGCTTTAACGGCTGCGGCTTTTGCCTTGGGGGCGGCCTTTGCCTTGGGGGCGGCCTTTGCCTTGGGGGCACTCTTCTTGGTTGCCATGGTGTTAACTCCTGTGTTAAAAGCAGAGAAACTCCCTCTGCACACCGTAAAGATACGCTATTGCTGATTAAATGCAACCATAAAAAACGTTTAAACCCTTTATTCACTGCATTTTCAGGGAGCACCAGCGCCGCAGACCGCCCTCAGAGCGCGCCACAACAGAGCTTTACAACGAAAAAGAGGAGTCCAAATCATGCCAATTTACGAGTTTTGTGCCCAAAACCCCAATAAAAGCTGCACTTTTTGCCGCGACCCATTCGAATATGCCCAACGCCTGAGCGACCCGCCGCTAGCGGCCTGCCCCCATTGCGGCGCGGCGTTGAGAAAACTGATTTCAGCCCCGGCTATCGGGCGCTCGCAATCGACCTTGGACGATCGCGCCAAGTCTGCCGGCTTCAAAAAGCTTAAAAAAATCGGGCGCGGCGAATATGAGCAGCAGTATTAAAAGGTTGCAGAATTGAACTCGAAGCGACTTTGCACTATACTGGCAACATGTCTCATATCCGCATCCTGATTGTTAAGCTCAGCTCGCTCGGCGACATCCTCCATGTCCTGCCGACCGTGCAAGCTCTGCATGATCAGCTCGATGCCTCGATCGACTGGGCCGTACAACCGGAGTACTGCGAGCTGGTAAGCTGCTTCACCTGCGTCTCAAACACGATTCCCGTACCGCGCCACGGCCGGCTGCGCCACCTGCGTGCCACCCTCGCCGCGCTTCGTGCGCAACCGTACGATATGGTGGTCGACCTCCACGGACTCTGCAAGAGCGCCTGGGTCACGCGGGCGGCACGGGCACCCCGCCGCATCGGCCCCTCCTATGCCCGCGAACTCTCATGGCTCGCCTACAGCGAGCGCAGCGGCAAACCCCGCCGCCAGCGCCACCATGCCGACCAGGCGCTCGATCTGCTCGACCACCTCGGACTTGTCCGCCCCGCGACAGCGGCGGTGGCGCTCCGTTATCCTTCCGTTCCACTGCCGCCGGCGCAGTACCGTCTCGCGCTGGCGCCCGTCTCGCGCTGGCGCACCAAGGATTGGCCGCTGACACACTATCAGGAGCTGGTCCGTACCCTGGCGACCCTGCCGGGCGTCAGGCTCTTCGTGGTCGGCGCGCGCGCCGACCACGCCGTCGCCGAGAAGCTTGTGGCGGCCGCTCCGGCCGTCACCGAAAATCTCTGCGGCCAACTGACTCTGCCGCAACTCTTCGGCGCGCTCAACGAGTGCGACCTGCTGATCGCCAACGATACGGGACCGGTCCATGTGGCCGCCGCACTCGGGCGTCCCTGCCTCGTGCTCTTCGGCCCCACGCGTCCCGAACTTACCGGCCCCTATGGCCCCGGCCACCGCGTGCTCACCAGCGACGTGCCCTGCCGTCCCTGCATGTCGCGCCGCTGCCGCCGTGGCGACCACATCTGCCTGCAGCAGATCACGCCGCAGCAAGTTGCCACGGCGGCCTGCGACATGCTTGGAGTTGCGCCGACTGCCGGCCGCAGCCACGGGGAGGAGAAGAAGTTATGACCTCATTTGTCCAATTTGGATTGGGCGACTGGCTGCAGATCGCCATTCTGGCTACCACCTTCTACTTCATCTTCACCCTCTTCCGCGGTACCCGCAGCGCCCAGATACTCTACGGCCTGCTGGTGCCGCTGCTGTTGCTGATTATCGCCAGCGGGGCCGGCTTCGAAGTGATCAGTTGGCTCTTGCGCCAGCTCGCCGGCATTCTGGCGATCGCAGTTGTGGTGATCTTCCAGCCGGAGATCCGCCAGGCTCTCGCCATTATCGGACGCCGCCGCTCGGGGATCGCCATGACCCAATCGGCCACTGCTACCCGTCTCGACCATCTCGTGCAGGCGGTTGAAGAGCTGGCCCGCGACAAGATCGGAGCCTTGATCGCCCTCGAACGCGAAATTAGCCTCGACGGCTACCGCCAGAACGGCACCCTGCTCAACGCCCCCCTCGTACCGCGCCTCCTCACGGCGCTCTTCTTTCCCCGCTCGCCGCTGCATGATGGCGGCATCATCGTGCGCGACAACACCATCGTCGCAGCCCGCTGCATCTTTCCGCTCCTCACCTCCGACGCCATGCAACACTACGGCATGCGCCATCGTGCCGCGCTGGGACTCAGCGAAGAGACCGATGCCATCATCATCGTCGTCAGCGAAGAGCGCGGCTCCATCGCCCTCGCCTTTCAGGGACGCCTGCTGGAGAACCTCACGCCGCCCAAGCTGCGCCGCTATCTTGAAGCCCTCTCACCCAAGGAGGGGTTGATGGAGACGTGGCGGCGCATCCTCTCCCGGATCGAACTCGATGGCGATAAAGAGCCGGAGAACGCCGCAGCCGGGCACCACAAGGAGGCCACCACACCATGAGAGCTGATCTGAAAAAACGCCTGCAACAGTGGGGCCGCGAGAACGGCGCCGCCGCCTTCGGTTCATTCGCTCTGGCGCTGGTGATCTACGTCCTGGTCCAGTCGCAGATCAGCAACACCGAGACCTTCCGGCTGCCCGTCGAAATCGAACGCGAGGCGGGGGTGGCCCTGATGTCGGCCGAACCGGCCACCGTCGACGTCGTCTTCCGCGGCACCTTCAACGACCTGCAGAAGCTGAAGCTCACCCCCCCCAGGATCGTGGTACGCCACCCGCGCAATCGCGAGGGCAACCGGATTATGGTGCGCCTGCAGAAGACGTTTGTCCGCAGCGTGGCCGGTCCCCGGATCGCCAAACTCAACCCCAGCTCGATCTATATCACCTACGACATTCTCGGCGAGGTTGAGTTTCCCATCGAGCCGCCTGCCCTGATCGGCACTCCCGACCGCGGCCACGCCTCGGTGGAGATCAAACCGCGCGTGGCCGGCGTGAGTGGGGCCAAGAAGCAGTTGGAGCGGCTGCAGAGCGAGGGCGTCATGCTCAAACTCGAAGCGATCAACGTCGATGGCCGTACCAGAAGCTTCTCCAAGACTGTCGCCATCAGGCCTCCCGAAGGGGCCATGAGTCCGGCGCTCGAGCCGCAGGAGGTCAGCGCCACCGTCACGATCACCCGCGATATCGCCCAGCGCGACTTCCCTGCCATTCCGGTGCTGCTCAGCCTTGCTCCGGGGCAGGAGCAGAGCCTGCCGCTGGTGACCCCCGATGCCGTGGCAGTGCAACTGCGCGGTTGGGACGAGGAGCTGCAGGCGCTCACCTCCAGCCTGATACGGGTCTATGCCGCCCTGCCGCCCACCCTCGAACCCGGCAGCAACCGCGTGCCGCTCACAGTGCAACTCCTCTCCACCAATACCACCATCGATTCGATTGCGACTATACCGGACATGGTTTGGCTGCACTCCGTTCCGGCAGCAGCCACACCCTCCCGCTGGGAGCCGGCAGCAGCCGACGCCATCACGCCGCCAGCGGCAGTGAGCAACGCAACCATCAAGGCCGCCACCGAGCCGCCGGCCGGCAAGAGCCCCGCAACCGCGACAACCGATTGACAGACCACTTATGGCACGTTCCCGCACCCCGAAAAAGAAGAGCAGCACCAACAGCACGCGCTACCGCTGGCTGGGTGCCATTCTGATCGTCTTCACGCTCTTCCCCTTCCTCAGCCTCCTCACCTATGATAGCGGTGATGTCTTCTGGTTGCAGTCGCCACCCAACACGCCGCCCAACAACCTGATCGGTGTCGTCGGAGCCGTCGGCGCAGCCGTCGCCTACCGCTTCTTCGGTTTCGGCGCCTGGTTGCTGCCGCCGCTACTGCTCGCCTTCAGTATCCGTCTGGCCGCCGGTCGCAACAAGCGCCCCTGGCTGCACGTCGGCTGGCTCGCCCTGCTGCTGGTCACCGGCTGCGCCCTCTTGCAACTCGCCAACGAGCCGCTGACCGCCCCGATGGAGCGTCTCCGTATCCGTCCCGACGCTGGCGGCATGGTGGGCTGGCTCCTCATGAGCCGTGCCCTGATACCCTTGATCAACCCCCTCGGCAGCGGCCTGGTAATGGCCGCGCTCTTCCTGACCGCCCTCACTCTGGCCATCGGGCCGCGCAATATCGCCGATGGTTTTCAGGCTCTGCTCACCTGGCGGCGACGCTGGGCGCTGGCGCGGGCCGACCAGGCACGCCGCCTCGAACTGGAAGAGAAGGCCCTGGCGCGCCAACTCGCCAAGGAGGCGAAGTTGGCCGAACGCGAGGCCAGGCGGCTTGAAAAGGAGCAGCTCCGGGCCGAACGTGAAGCCGGGCGTGAAGCCAAACGCCGCGAGCGGGAGGAGCGCGACGCCGCCAAAGTCGCCGCACAGGAGGAGCAGGAGCGCCTCTATGAGGAGCGCAAAGCCGAACTGCAACGCGAACGGGAGGCCGAAGCCCAACGCCAAGAGGAGCAGCGGCGGGCCGCCGAGCGGGCCCGGGCGGCGGCAGCCGATGAAGAGGGAGAGGAGGTCGATTCTCTGGAGACGGCGTCTGACGACGTGCCGGAACCACCCACCGCCCCCTATGAGCTCCCTTCGGTGGAGCTCCTCTCGCCGCTGCCGCAGGGCAGCGCTGTCTATGGCGACGTCGAGCAGAAGGCCGCCACGATCGTCCGCACCCTCTCTGAATTCAATATCGAGGTCGACGTCACCCACATCGTCAAGGGACCCGTTGTCACCAGCTTCGAGCTGCTGCCAGCGCCTGGCATCCGCGTGGAGCGGATCGCCTCGATGTCGAAAAACCTCGAGATGGCGCTCAAGGCCACCAGCGTCCGCGTGGAAGCCCCGATCCCCGGCAAGGGGGTCGTCGGTATCGAGACGCCCAACGAGAAGGCGAGTCCCGTCACCGTGCGCGAAATTCTGGAGGCGCCACGCTGGGCCGAGTGTTGCCGCGACATGGAACTGCCGGCGCTGCTGGGCAAAAACGTCAGCGGCCAGGACCTCGTTATCGACCTTACTTCGATGCCGCATCTGCTGGTGGCCGGCGCCACCAACTCCGGCAAGAGCGTCTGTATCAACGCCATCCTCACCGGTCTCCTGATGTCGCGTACGCCCGATCAGTTGCGCCTGATGTTGATCGATCCCAAGATCGTCGAGTTTGCCCCCTACAACGAGCTGCCGCACCTCGTGGTGCCGGTGATTACCGATCCCAAGAAGGTGGCTCTCGGTCTGCGCTGGGCGATTCAGGAGATGGAGAAGCGCTACAAGCTGCTCAACCTGGCCGGTGTGCGCAACATCTCGGCCTATAATCGCCGCGAAAGCGCCGTGCAGCAGGAGCTCTTCGGCGAAGCGGCGCCTGCCGCCGGCGGCAAGGGGGCCGACCTCCCCGGGCGTCTCCCCTATATCCTGATCGTGATCGACGAACTGGCCGACCTGATGCTGCAGGCTGGTCCGGAGATTGAAAACGGCATCGCCCGTCTGGCGCAGCTCTCGCGCGCCGTCGGTATCCACCTGCTGATCGCCACCCAGCGCCCCTCGGTCAACGTCATCACCGGCACCATCAAGGCCAACTTCCCCGGCCGTATCGCCTTCCAGGTCGCCCAGAAGGTCGACAGCCGCACGATTCTTGACGGTATGGGCGCCGAGACTCTGATCGGACGCGGCGACATGCTCTTCCTCAACCCGCGCACCAGCAAGATGGTACGCGCCCAGGGCGCCTATATCGGCGACGAAGATGCCAAGCGGGTGGTCGACTTCATCCGCAGCCAGAGCCGCCCCATCTACCTCAAGGAGGTGCAGGAGCAGCTCGATGGCGCAGCCGGCGGCGACGAGGGCGGCGCAGCAGCCGGCCCTGCCGGCTTCGCCGGTGCCGCCGAGGCCGAGGATGAACTCTATGAACCTGCCGTCGACCTGATCCGCCGCACCAAACGCGCCTCCACCTCCTCCCTGCAACGCGCCTTCCGCATCGGCTATACCCGCGCAGCCCGCCTGATGGACATCATGGAGGAGCGCGGCATCGTCGGTCCCCCGCGCGGCTCCGACCCGCGGGAAATCTTGATTGATTTTGATGGCGAGATACCTGATAATAGCCCATCGACCGCAGAGCAGGAGGAGTCGCTACCCGATGACTCCGCCTGACCACTTTTACTACCTCCACACCGCATCCTGAAGGCGGCTCACCATGGCACTAGGCAAAATCTTGCGCGAAGCGCGCGAACAACAGGGCTACAGCATAGCCCAGGTGGCCGAGGCTACCCACATGATGACCCAGATCGTGGAAGAGCTGGAGCGCGAAGATTTTCACCGCATCGCGGCGCCGATCTACGGCCGCGGTTTCATCAAGCTCTACTGCGATTTTCTCTCCATCGATCCCGAACCCCTGGTGCAGGAGTTCAATGCCATCTACTCAGGCGCACACCGCCCGGCAGTCGCCACCCGCACCCTTAAAAAGACCGTCGCCTCCCCCGCCGCCTCGCCCCGGCCGCTGGAGGGCAGCGCGCCGTCGCCGCAACCCGCCGCCCCGGCGCATCAACCACCTCTTGCTTCTCACGCCTCACCTCTTGCTTCCTCTCCCTCGCCTCTGGAGGGCAGCGCGCCACCGCCGCAACCCGCATCCACCCCCGCCACTCCCGCCACTCCCTCTTCTCTCTCGTGGGAGCGGTCCTCCGTGTCCGCTCCTCCCCGCGCCTCCACCCCGCCCCTGGAGGACGCTGCGCTGTCGCCGCCGCAGCCCGCCCCCGCCGCACCGCAGCCCGCCCCCCCGGCACGGCAGCCACTTCCTGCTTCTCACATCTCACCTGTTACTTCATCTCCCGCCCCCGCCCGTCCCGAGCTGCGCCTCGAAGCCGAACCGCTGGAGCGCCAGCAGACCACCGCAGCCGCCCTCGACGAGCTCTTCGGGCACAAGGGCGCCGCCCGTTCCGGTACCGGGGCCGCGTCCAGCGAGCGCGCCAGCCCCGGGGGTCCCTCCCGTGCCACCCTGCTGGGGCGTCGCTGCCGCGAACTCTTTGTCGACCTCTTCACCGCGCTGCGTCGCGGCCTCGACAACACCGCCAGCCTCTTCAGTCGTGCCGCTGCCATCAAGTTCGAATATCGCAAACTGTACGGAACTCTCACCGTGGCTGTCGTGCTATTTATCGCTCTGCTGCTGCTGATCATCAATCTCACCAAGCCGCGTCCTGCTGTCGCCCTCCCGGAAGGCTATACCATCAGCGAGGTCTTGCCACCGCCCGAAGCCTATGTCGACTGACGCCGCCATCTCGGTCGGACTGATCAGTCTCGGCTGCGCCAAAAACCTCGTCGATACGCAGATCATGTCGGGCGTCCTCCTCAGTGAGGGGCTCACTCTGGCTCGCAGCGTCGAGAGCGCCACGGTCGTGCTGATCAACACCTGCTCCTTCATCCAGCCGGCGCGTGAGGAGGCTTTTGAGACGATTGAAGAGATGATCGCCCACAAGGCCGCCGGCGGCTGCCGTGCCATCATCGTCACCGGCTGCCTGCCGCAACGCTATCGCGCCGCCCTTGCCACCCGCTATCCCGACGTCGATGCCTGGCTCGGCGTCGACGAGCTGGAAGAGATCGCCACCATCGCCACCCGTGTTGCCACGCATGGCACGGCAGCCCCTCTCGTGAGCATCTCCCCCGAACCGCAGCGTCTCTTCACACCGCGTCTCCCCACTCTCACCTTCAGCGAGCCCGGCAGCGCCTGGCTCAAGATCGCCGAAGGCTGCAACCACGCCTGCGCCTTCTGCGCCATCCCCGCCATCCGCGGTCGCCACCGTTCGCGGCCGCTGGCCGGGCTGGTCGAGGAGGCCGCCGCCCTGTTGCAGGATGGCCGGCACGAGATTAACCTCATCTCACAGGATACCACTTGGTACGGACGTGACCGGCTGCAAGGACCCCGGCTGCCACAGCTCCTGCAGACCCTCGACGAGCTACCCGGCACCTTCTGGCTCCGGCTCCTCTACGGCTATCCCGCGGCTGTCGACGACGCCCTGCTGGAGGTGATGGCCAATGCCAACCATCTGCTGCCCTATCTCGACTTGCCGCTTCAACACAGCCACCCCGACATCCTGCGCGCCATGCGCCGTGCCGACTCCATCGAGAGTGTCGCCACCCTGGCGTCGCGCCTGCGTACCGCCCTGCCCGGCGTCACGCTGCGCACCACCTGCCTCGTCGGTTTCCCCGGCGAGAGCGAGGCCCACTTCCAACACCTGCTCGACTACATCCGCGCCGCCCGCTTCGATCATCTCGGCGCCTTTGCCTTCTCCCCCGAGGAGGGGACCCACGCTGCCACGCTCCCCGACCAGGTGCCGGCGGAGGTTGCTGCCGCCCGGCGCGACACCTTGATGGAGCTGCAGCAGACGATCGCCCACGAGCGCGGCCGGGCTCGCATCGGTTGTGAAACCACCGCCCTGCTGCTTGCCCCGCCGCAACAGCGCCGTGGCGCCTGGCTGGCTCGCGCCTCATGGCAGGCGCCCGATGTCGACGGCCTCACCCACGTACAGCACGTCCCCGCCGGCGCCCAACCCGGCGACCTGGTCTCCATCCGCATCAAAAGTTACGCCGACTACGACTACACAGCTCTCTGCTGCTAAGTGCTGGGCGGGCCGCCAGCGTACGACAGGCATTCCCGGTACGCCACTACGGCTTGTCTCGTGGCCACACGCCCTTTGCTGTGAAGGCCTTTTGCCTTTCAACGCAGATTCCGAGTCCGCCGGGCTCCGCACCGGCATGCAGTGCGTCAGCCCCAGCCCGATTTGTGTCGCTTGGTGTCCATTGGTGGTTCTCCAGCGTGTCAGACTCTCCGCGCCCCGCCGCCGTAGCGTTGTTTGAGAGACAACTACCTGATCAGCAGCGTATCGATCGTTTCAGGGAGAGGGGTCTGGATCACAACCCAGCCGTCGGCTTCGTTCTCAAATTCGAGCTCGCCATGAAAGGCGCTGCTGACGGCGGCGGCCTGGCGTCCCAGCTTGAGCCGCAACTGCGCCGGCGGCGAGCCGGGCTGCCACTCATCACGGCGGAAGTTGTTGAGCATGATGCCGGTGGCACCGTCGTGGTCGAAACGCGTCAGCTCAACCTGCGGCGCTGAGATCGAGAGCGGTGGCACGCCGTGCAGTTGCTCAATCGGCTTGGCGAAGAGAGCCAGGCGTTCGTCGACAAAGTTGCTCAGGCCGGCGGCCTCGCCTTTGTAGAAGAGGCCGGGCTGGAAGCCCCAGCTCAGGACGTAGCCTTGACCGACCCGATGCAGCACGCCGGCACAACTGCCGTCCTCAAAATGAGCCACGACTTCACCGCCTTGCGGCGTCAACGGGGCGCGTACGGCATAGATGTTGCCGGGGGGCAGGGCAGGAGTGAGTTCGCTCTCCAGCAGTGTTACCTGTCCCACGGGAGCGAGGCGGTCGGCCATGTACTGTGGCTGGAAGGGGCCGCTTGGCTCACTCGCCAGCTCGCTGCGGGCGCCACGCAGGCGCTCCATCTCGGGTAGCGGGGCGCGGTACTCGTCTTGGCTGGCGCAGTGGGCGTCGAGCACCAGCAGGTTGCCGGCGGCGACCCACTCTTCCAAGACCGGTACGGCGCGGCGCGGCAGACAGAAGCCGTTGAGGTGCAGCACGTTGTAGGCGGCGAGGTGGTCGGGTGTCAGGTCTTCGTTAAGGATGATATCGGCGTTGCGGTGGGCGGTGGTGAGCGCGGCGAAGGTGGAGGTGCGTTCGGCCTGTTCGCCCCAGACGCCGTTGTACATCCGCTCCTGGTCGCGGTTGTAGAGCAGCGCCGTGCGGCGCGGCTCTTGCGTGCCCTCGACCAGCAGCTTGTCGATCAGGCTGATGGCGTAGGTGGCGCGCATCAGTTCGACGTAGGCCTCGGGCTGGTCGCTCCAGTTGCCCTCCAGGCCGGTGTCGGCGTAGGAGGGACCGAAGCTGAAGATGTGCAGCAGGCGGATGCGGCGGGCGAGGGCCGAGAAGATGTTGGTGTCGGCGCGGCCACAGTAGGGAACATTGTAGAAGCCGGCGGGCAGGTTATGCTCGCGGGCAGCACACTCCACCAGTGCCGCAAAGAAGCTGACGATCTCGTGGCCGGTCATCGAGCCGACGCGGTAGGACCAGTCTTCGCCCCAAGCGAGCGAAAAACCTCCGAGGCGCAGGTTATGGAACCAGCCGCAGCCGTTCATCGTCATCGACCCCTGACGCAGCGGCGCGGGGGTGTAGTTGGCGTAGGTCAGGATATGGGGGACCAGCTCCTGGATCGTAGCGGTCACAGGGCGGTAGAAGTCGGCCGTGAGCTGTTCGAGAAACTTGTCGCCATGGCTGTAGAGACGGCGTTCAAAGAGGCTGGCGCGTCTGCCTGGAGCCGCCTCGGGCAGACGCAACTCCTCCAGGCGTGATACGCCGAAGAAGTCGGCGGCAGTCGTCCCTTCACTGGCGACCACCTGCTGCAGATAGTGGTGAAAGCGGGCGCGGCAGGCGGGCGACTGGTTGGCCTTGTAGGGGCTGCAGATGAGGCCGATCTCATCGCCGAGGCAGGAGATGGTGGCATACTCCGGTTTGCCGGGATAGCGTTGCAGATGTCCCTGCAGACTCTGCTCAACGGTCTTGCGTGCCAAGGCTTCCCATGCCAGGTCGGCCGGATCGCAGATCCGCCTTGAAGCTGCGAACTCGAGCGAGGGGGCCAGGCCAATCCTTTCGGCGATTGCGGGCGGCAGGCCACTAACTTCGTTGAGGCCGAGTGAGAGCTGCACGCGGGCCAACCCCTCCAACTCCGATGGCATTCCTTTGGTGGTGGCAATAAAGCGGATGCCGGGGTGCACCTGCCAGCTCTGCTCCGCCAACCCCAGCCGTTGGCGGGCGGTAGCGGCGTAGCCGGCATAGAGGTCAAGGAAGGCGGAAGTTGGTTTGAACCAGTTGGTGAATGCGGGACGATAGAAGCCCCAGACGCCCGTGACACCATCGGGGTCGGGTGCGATGCCATCACCGCGCCCGAGGGCCGCCAGCGGCATGCAGAACATCGTCTTGCCCTCTTCGATGTTCACTTCGATACGCTTGAGCACCGCCCCGGGATGGGGGTGCCAGGCAAGCTCAACGTCGCACTTGCCCCCCTGCGTATGGTTGAAGCCGAGGTGTCCGGTAGCCCAGTTGCCTGTCCAGATCGAGGCCCAGGTGACGTCGAGCCAGTCGCTCCACTCGTCGACCTGCAGCTCGCTCCGGCCATCGCAGTTGCGGGGTGCCACGTGCGGTCCCGAGTCGCGATAATGGCGGCTGCCCATCCCTGCAGACCAAGCTTCAAAGAAGGCGCCCGGCGGCAAGTAGCGCCAGTGGTAGCCGAAGTAGGCGGAGGGGCAGGTGACGACGGGGGAGTCGCTCTCGCGTACGCGAATGCGGAGATAGACCTTGGTGAGGTTAGACGAGAAGTCGGCACCCAGTTGCGGCACAAAGCGCTTGCTCTGCGTGAGCAGCAGATGGCTGAAGCCGAGATCGCCCGGCTCCGGCAAAAGCTCACAGCGTAGCGGTCCCGCAGGCAGTTCAAAATCGTGGTACTCCCAGACCCAAGCGCGACCTTTGGGGAAGGAGGCGCGTACGGCTTCGTCTTCAAAGCGGATCGGGTGGCGCTGCTCTTGTCGTTTGGAGGCCTCAAGTGTCACCTTTAATTGATTTAATCGGATGCTCTGCTCACCGAGACGCAGCTTAAAGTGGCGTACTGCACCGGGCTCCACCTGGTGGCGCAGCCAGACCCGGTATTTGCCGGCAGTCGGCACCTGCAATAGCGCCCAGAGCGGGGTTTGGGGCTCCGCTGCTCCCAGCGGCACGAGCGGCCCCCCCGCTGCACGCGACTGGTAGCGCCAGGCGACGTTAGTGGGTCCCAGGGGCAGACCGCGCTCCTGACGTTGCCGGCGTTCGGTGGGGGTGTAGTGGTTGCTGTCGACGTTGTTCCACCAGCGCAGATTGGCGAAGAGGGTGTTGGTGAGGGCGTGGAAGTCGCGCTCATCCTGCTCCTGGTCGAGATCGCTGGCCAGATCATCCAGCGCCGCGATGCCGGGCTGGTCGAACTCGTCCAACAGCACATCAAAATCGAGCGCCCGTGCCATACCGGCACCAAACAGTAGCAGGGCTGAGAGTAGATAGAGAGTTCTCATGGTGCGCTCCTTCCCAGGGCTGCAAGCGAGAGCAGCAAGAGATTGCCCTTCTCGTCGCTGGCCAGCAGTTGTGGTGTGCGGTTCTGCTGCAGTTCAAAGGTGGCCCGGCCGAAATCGAGCCCGTGGCAGGCGAGCAGGCCCGGCTGCAGCCGGAAGGGGGTGGTGAGCCGCCGTAGCGGCTCGAGGGTGGCGCTGCTGTAGCTGGTCAGGGCGACGCCATGATCGAGCGCGACCACCACGCCCTCCACCACGACGACCTCGCGCAGCCAGCCGCCGGTATGGCGCTCCCTGATAGTGGTACCATCGGCACGATTGAGCAGCAGCAGGCGTCCCGCCTTGGTGGCGACCAACACTCCCTCCGCGACAATGGCCGGCCAGCCGGCCAACAGTTCACCCAGCTCGACCTGCCAGAGGAGTTCGCCCCCGGCGTTAAGGACAGCCAGCCCGCCCAGACGGCCTGCTACCAGTAGCAGCTCGTCTGTCTGCAGCAGCAACTCGTCGCACTCCTGCGTCAGCCCGCGCTGCCACAAGAGCTTGCCCTGCCAGTTGTAGAGGCGCAGCCAGCGCCCCTGCGTCAGCGCCACCGCACCGCCGGCCAGCAGCGTCGGCCTTCCCGGTGCTTTGGTTGGCATCGTGATGCGCTGTACCAGCTTGTCATACTCATAGAACCGCAGTTCGCCCCCCTTGGCCAGGGCCAGGCGCGCACCACCGGAAGTGGCATCAAAATGGGGTCCGAAGTCGGTCAGCGTCAGGCGTGCTACGCCGCTGGTGGGGCAGAGGAGCCGCAACTGGTCGCCCTCCAGTTCGAAAATCTCGCCACCCTGCAGAAAGGAGCGGGCCTCTTTGCGCTCGCGTCTGGTACTCCATAACTCAACACCGGTAGCGGCCTCGGTAGCGTAGTGTCCCTGCCTATCCGCCAGCACGAGGCAGGTGGCCAGGCGGAAGTCAAACTCGGCATCGGGCTGCTCCAACCGTCCGACCCAAGCGAGTTGCGGCTTGTCGCTCCCCACGTTGACGAGGTCTGTGACGGCCTCGTGCCACTCAAGCGCATGGCGCAACACCAGCCGCAAGGCATCATAGAGCCGTTCATGGCGAATCTCCTTGTGGTGCGCCACCTGGAGCAGCCGCCCCTGACGATAGGTAGCCGCCCGCAAGGCGTAGGTGAGGGTCTCCTGCTCGATGCTGACCACCACCGCCTGCTCCTCTGCCATACTGCTGGCCTGCCAACCTTCGGCAAAGAGGGCAGCGGCCACCAGCGGATGGGCCTGCAGCGCCGCTCCGCTGCCGCTCGTTGCCAGGG
Source organism: uncultured Lentisphaerales bacterium (assembly GCA_964599645.1). Lineage (GTDB taxonomy): Bacteria > Verrucomicrobiota > Kiritimatiellia > RFP12 > JAAYLN01 > JAAYLN01. The sequence continues at coordinate 27,472 of CAZRGQ010000020.1, forward strand.
CACCACCCTCTCCTATCTCAGGCGGCAGCTCTTGCGCCGGCTCGGCAAAGAGCAGTTGTATTCGGCCCAGGAGCTCCGGTGGGGCGGCATAGAGCATCTGGAAGTTGTTGGCGAGATCGTGGTGCACATTCTCAACCAACTGGTAGTCGCCAGGTGGTGCCGAGTCGTGACCGTAGTATTTGCCCTCCTGGTTCCGCAGCGCTGGAGCGCGGGCCACCAGATCCACCACCGTGGCAGTCTCATTAAACATAAAGGCCAACAGCTCCACCCGATGACCAAACTCGATCCAGAGCGTGTTGATGTGGTTGGTCGCCACCACTCTGCGTGGCAACTCCGACCAGCGTGCCGGAGCAGCGACTGCAGCCTGGTGGCGGCCACCCAACGCCAGAAGCTCGACAAAGGTGTTGGCCAGTCGCTCATTCCGCTCCCCCACACCGCCGACATAGGAGGGCGAGACGGTGAAATTGGCACCCCTCAGGGGCGCGGCCAAAGCGAGCCAGCCGACCAGCAGCCCCCCATGCCAGAGGCGCCTCCGGTGGTGTGCGGCCGTAGTTCCCGGCACTCTGTTATGCTGCATCTCTCTGCTCCTCTCAGTGGTTACAAGCGCAAGGGGGATCATTCTGCGGTCTCTCCGGCCGTGCCACCGGTCACTGCGGCAGCAAAGGCTACCAAGTCGTCGAAGCGCCAGGTGGCAAAACGGTCGAGCGGTGTGGGCTGGGCGTTGACGATCGCCAGTTCGCCGCCAGCCTGTAACGTGATCTCGGGGATCGAGGCGGCGGGGTAGACGGTCAGCGACGAACCGAGCACCAGCATCAGCGGTGCCCGGCGGGCCAGCGCGGTCGCCGCTGCAAAGGGTGCCTGCGGCAGCGCCTCGCCAAAGAAGGTGATATCGGGCTTGTAGGCACCACCGCAGCGACAACGCGCCACCGTGTTCCCGGCCAGCATGGCGCAGATTGTGGCGAACTCCTGTACGTCGCCGCACTCAAAGCAGCGGTGCAGCGCCGGTGAGCCGTGAATCTCATGCACCACCTGCGAACCGGCCTTCTGGTGGAGCATGTCGATATTCTGGGTGATGATACCCGCCACGACGCCCTCGGTCTCCAGACGGGCCAGCGCCTGATGCACCGCCCCCGGTGCCACGTCGACCACGCCGTAGATCAGCTCCTGGCAGCCCTGATAGTAGATGGCGGGGTCGCGCCGGAACCAGGCGAGATCGAAGATGCGTTCAGCGTTGGCCTTGCGATAGAGCCCTTGCGCCCCGCGAAAGTCGGGAATGCCGCAGAGCGTCGAGACGCCAGCACCGGTGAAGACGGCGCAGCCGCGCAAACGCCGCAGGTGGTCAATAAAAGCCCGCATCGTCACTGCCCCTTTCGCGCCGACGGCAAAACCAGCGTAAAGTCGACAAACCGCTGCACAAAGTCGACACGCGCCACCTTGACCCGCACCTTGCCGCCAGCCTGGTAGCGGCGGCCATCGGCGACCAGACGCTCATTGGCACGTTCATAGCGGACGAAGTTTTCCGACATGCCGGTGATTCGTACCAGCCCCGTGAGCTGCAGCAGGCGCACATCGACGAAGAGGCCGTAGTTGGTGACCCGCGTGATCACAGCATCATACTCCAGCGGGCGGCCATCATCGAGCTGCTGCTGCAGGAAACGATACTTTTTAATCTCGATCAAGGCGCGTGAGGCGTCGTCGGCCCGCTGCTCACCCTCAGTGCAGGCCAAGGCTGTCTGTTGCAGCCAGCTTGGGTCGAGCCTGCCCCCTTTGCCACGGCGTGTCAGGTAGTCGGCCAGTTGACGATGGAGCACGAGGTCGGGATAGCGCCGGATCGGTGAGGTGAAGTGGGAGTAGTAGCTCTTGGCCAGACCGAAGTGGCCGCTGGCATCGGCGGCATAGACGGCCCGCTTCATACTGCGCAACACCAGCGTATGGGCGCTGTCACGCAGCGGGTGCTCCGCCGTGGAAGCCAGAAAACGGGCCAGATTGCGGCTGTTTGCGAGGTTGCCGGGGGCGAAGCCGAGCTCCACCAGCGCCGCTGTCAGCTCTTCGAGCTTGAGCGGATCGGGTGGCTCGTGGAGGCGTGAGATGATCTCGATGCCGCGCGACTTCAGCTCGGTGGCCACCGCCTCGTTGGCGGCGACCATGCACTCCTCGATCAACTGGTGCGAGACGTCGCTCGGCCGCAGCCGCACATCGACCATACGGGCGGTCTCGTCCATTACAATCTCACACTCCGGCACGTCGAGATCGAGCGCCCCGGCACGCAGTCGGTAGCGGCGCAACTGCTGCGCCAGCTTGTGGCAGCCCCGCAGCAGGCCCAGCGCCTCGGGCGGCAACCCTTTGGGCACCCGGCGCCCTTTGGCCGGTTCGATCACCGCCAGCGCCTCCTCGTAAGTGAGCCGCAGGCGTGAGCGGATCAGGCTTCTGGCGAAGCGGCGCGCCACCGGGCGGCCATGCCCGTCGAAGGTGATAAAGGTGGAGAAGCAGAGGCGATCCTCGTCGGGTCGCAGGCTGCAGACGCCGTTGGAGAGCTGCTCCGGCAACATCGGAATCACCTTGTCGACGAGGTAGACACTGGTGGTGCGCGCCGCCGCCTCCTGGTCGAGCAGCGAACCGGGACGCACAAAGTGGCTTACGTCGGCAATATGGACGCCAAGCACCCGGCGTCCCGCCTCATCGGTGGTGAATGAGAGGGCATCGTCGAAGTCACGCGCCGTGGCCGGGTCGATCGTCAGGATAAAGCTCTCGTCACGCAGGTCGAGCCGCTTGCCCGGCTCATTGATGAGCTGTGCCACCACCTCGGCTTCGCGCATAACGCCAGCCGGGAAGTCGCCGGGCAGGTTGTGTTGGCGGATCACCACCTCGGTATCGAGTGATGGCTGGTCGGCCGGACCGATGACGTCGATGATCTCCCCCTCGGGGGCGACGTTCTTGTTGGCCCAGTTGAGAAAGCGCACCACGACGCGATCGCCTTCGCGGGCGCCCTTGGCCTCCGGCACGGCGATATCGCGCTTGTAGATCGGATCGAAGGGGGTGACGTAGAGGAAGCGGCCGGTGGTGGTGAGGGTGCCGACGATATCACGCCCGCCCCGCTCGATGATGCGTACGATGCGTCCGGCATTGCGCTGTTCGCGGTCGAACATCTTGCGCACCAGCACGAGATCGCCCGGCAGGGCGGTGCCGATGTCGTCGCTGCCGATGCGGATGGCGCTACTGCCAGCCGGATCGGTGACGAAGCCGACGCCGCTGCGCGCCAGCGCCAGCTTGCCGGTGACGAGGTCGGCGGCCTGGCCCAGACCGTAGACGCCCGGACGCAGCTCGACAATGTTGCCGTCACGAATCAGCCGCCGCAGGCTCTTCTGCAGCAGCGCCATGCGTTTGCTGCCACGGTAGCCGAGCAGCTCCGCCACCTCCTTGACGCGCCAGGTCCGCTCGGGCTCCGACTCGAAGAGGTAGCTGATGGCGATTAAATCTTGTTCTTTGGTCTTCATCTTGCAATTCACAATGTTTCAGCCCACCACCAGTGCGGTGCGGGCGGGGAGATAGATACGGATGCGGTAGATGCGCTCCTGTCGTTCAACTTCCTCGTAGACGGGATACTCCTGCTCCTCGGTAATCCGTCCCTGGCCGCCGAAACGTTCGCTGTCGCTGTTGAGCACTCCATGGTACTGTCGCTGGGGCGGCACCAGCAGTGGATAACCGGCTACCGAGAGGGTGGCGTGGAAGTTGAAGATCAGCACCAGACCGCCACGTTCAAAGGCCAGCAGCTTGGTGGCATCATCGACCAGCAGACGGCGCGGCGGACCGGCCTCAAGCGCGCCACGTGTGGCAAAGAGGTTGATCATGCTGCTGTCGAACTCGCCCAGAGAGTGGAACAAGAGGCCGGGGTCGTCACGCAGGCGCCACTGGCGACGGGCATGGTGGTAGGAGTAGTTGTTGCCTTCACGGGGGAAGTCGATCCACTCGGGGTGGCCGAACTCATTGCCCATGAAGTTGAGGTAGCCGTGGCCGGCGGTGCCGAGGGTCGCCAGGCGGATCAGTTTGTGTAGCGCCACGCCGCGATCGGTCTTGAGGTTCTCGGCACCGCGGTGCATGGAGTCGTAGACGTCGGCGCCGAGCATCTCGAAGAGCAGCGTCTTGCCGCCTACCAGTGCCTGGTCGTGACACTCGGCGTAGTTGATGGTACGTTCATCGTCGCGCCGGTTGGTCAGCTCGTGCCAGAGATAGCCGACATTCCACTCTTCGTCGCGCACATCACGCACCAGCTTGCACCAGCAGTCGGGCACCCCCATCGCCATGCGGTAGCCGAAGCCGGCGCCGCCGGCTTCGCGCGGGGCGGCCAGTCCCGGCATGCCGCTCATATCTTCGGCGATGGTCAGGGCGTCGGGACGCAGCTCGCCGATCATCTGGTTGGCCAGGGCGCAGTAGGTCCAGGCATCTTCATCGACCTCATCGTTGAAGTATTGGGCGTAGTCGGTGAAGCTGACGCCGAGTCCATGATGCAGATAGAGCATGCTGGTGACGCCGTCGAAGCGGAAGCCATCGAACTTGAACTCGTCGAGCCAGTAGCGACAGTTGGAGAGGAGGAAGTGGAGGACGTCGATCTTGCCGTAGTCGAAGCAGCGCGAATCCCACGCCTCGTGCCAGCCGCGCGAGCCGGCGTGGAAATAGAGATCGGTGGTGCCATCGAGGGCCGAGAGGCCGTCGCGCTCGTTGCGCACGGCGTGGGAGTGAACCAGGTCCATGATCACGGCGATACCGGCGGCATGGGCGGCATCGATCAGCGCCTTCAGCTCTTCAGGGGTGCCGAAGCGCGATGAGGCGGCGAAGAAGTTGCCCACTTGGTAGCCGAAGGAGCCGTAGTAGGGATGCTCCATAATCGCCATCAACTGCAGGGTATTATAGCCGCCGGCGATGATGCGGGGCAGGACGTTGACTCTGAAGTCGTCATAACTGCCGATGGCGGCGGCCTCCTGTGCCATGCCGATATGTGCCTCGTAGATGATCGGAGCGCGGCGCGGTACCCGCCAGGCCTCCTGCTGCCAGCGGTAGGGCTCTGCAGGGTGCCACACCTGAGCCGAGAAGAGGTTGGTGGCGGGGTCTTGCACCACGCGCCGGGTATAGGCCGGCAGCCGTTCGCCGGAGCCTCCATCCCACTCCACCACCATGTGGTAGCGCTCACCGTGGTGCAAGCGTTCACGCGGCCAGTGCCCCTCCCAGACAGCGCGTCCCGGCAGACGCTGCAGGGCGAAGTCCGGGCTCTTCTGCCAGTTGCTGAAGTCGCCGACCAGGGTAATGGCCGTGGCGTTGGGCGCCCACTCCCGGAAGGTCCAACCTTCGTCGTGGAGGTGCAGGCCGTAAAACTCATGGGCACAGGCAAACTCGGCCAGCGAGCCGGGGCCGCTGGTGAGTTGGCGCAGCCGTTGGTCGCGACGTTCACGCCGGCGCTGCAACACCCCTTGGTAGGGAGCGAGGTAGGGATCGTCCAGCAACGGTGTCAGGTTAGGCGGGGTCATGGCCACTCCTGAATAACCAGTTCACGGTGCAACATGTTTTCATAGATATCGATATAGTGGCGGGCGCAGACCTGATGGTTGAAGCGGGCCTGCCCCTCCCGCATCACCCGCTGCACCTGCGCCTGGCGCTCGGCCACAGGGAGTTGCCAGAAGCGCAGCGCCTCGTCGATCGCCCAGAGGAGGCCGGCGCTGTTGTAGTTGCGGAAGACGAAGCCGTTGCCGCGATTGCCGGTGAGATCGAGGTGGTCGATTGTATTGTGCAGCCCGCCGGTATCGTGCACAATCGGCAGGGAGCCGTAGATCACACCGACCATCTGCGGCAGGCCGCACGGCTCAAAGCGTGATGGCATCAAGATAAAATCGGAGGCGGCATAGCCGAGGCGTGACAGCGACTCCTCGAAGTTGCAGACCGCCAACCGCCCGTGGAGTCCATGCCAGTTGAGAATCTCGTGGAAGTGGCGCTGGTGGGCACCGTTGGCCACCACGGCCACCTGCAGACCCTGCTTGCGGTACTTCTCCAACACCATATAGAGGATATTGGTCAGCAGCTCGGGACCCTTCTGAACCGGATCGAGCCGCGAGGGCCAGAAGAGGAGCGGGGCCTGATCGTTTGGCTCCAGCCCCACCCGCGCCTGAAAGGCGCGTTTGTTCGCCTGCTTGGCAGCCGGAGCCTCCTCGACGCTGTAACGCACGGCCAACGCCTGATCGCTGGCCGGATGGTAGGAGAAGTCGGGCGCATTGAGAATGCCGAGGGCGCAACCGGCACGATGTTTGGCGACAATCTCGCTGCGGAGCTGTGGCGGCACAAAGGGGTGCTCGCCATGCACGATCTCTTCGAGGAAGGTGGGACTGACAGTATTGATGAAGTGGGCGGCAAAGACACCGCTGGTCAAGAGATCCACCGGATTGGTACTGCGCGTCTCCTCGTAGTTGTGCGGTTGGCGTTTGAAGTAGAGATATTTCCAGAACTCGGCTGCGTCGATGCCGCTATCCTCCATCTGGGTCAGGGTGATATCGTGTGTATGGATATTGTGGAGCGTGAAGAGGCTGGGAATACCGAGGCGGCGGGCAGCGGCCGGGATCAGTCCCGTCATCCAGTCGTTGCAGTGGATCAGGTCGGGATTGACGGTCGGGATGATATGGTTGATGATTTCACGCTGAAAGGCGAGGGCTAGGCGCGGATTTTCGCTCTCGTAGTTGCTGTAGACGGCATCGCGGTAGTAGAAGCAGCGGTCTTCGGCCAGATGGATGCGCGAGTCGTGCAGCCGGTTTTTGTAGACCAGCAGCTCATTGCTGATCAGTTGCCCGACATCGACATGGAACATGCGGCGGTAGTGCGGCAAGGCGACGTGGACATCGGCGCCCAACTCGAAGAGGGCCGCCACGAGGGACGCCGAGACGTCGGCCAAACCGCCCGCCTTGGCATTCATCGTCTGTGCCAGGTTGCCCATATTGGCCGGCAGATAGGTGATCTCCGGTGTGACGATCAATATCCGCGGTTTTTCTGTTACCCGTTTGCGTCGTGCCATGTTTCCCTTCCCCGGTTAGACAGCCGACAAAGTATATCTTCCTTGTCAACTCTGGCAACAGGTTAGCAGATGCAAAGAGTTGCTGCCAAGCAAAATCGGCAGGGCGGGAAGTAGTGAGAAGTAAAAAGTAAAATGTAAGAAGTGGCTGACGCGCAGGAGATTACTCGCAGAGGCTGAAACCGGGGACAGAGAATGTGATACTACACCTGTCACCTCACTCTCACGGCGCTTTTTTTATCGCTATTACGGAAAGGGGTGTGCTAACCTTCTCAGCCATGCAAGTTGCCTTGTCCAATCTGAACCTCTTCAAGGTCGTCGATACTGAAAGCGGTACCATGCACGCTGCCGGCGACCAGGAGTGGTATGGCACCGAGTGGCAACGCCGCTCTGGCTGCGGGCCGACGACCGTCAGCAATATCCTCTGGTATCTGGGGCGCCGCTTTCCCGAACTCCCTCTGCCACACCACCCGGCCACGCGTGCCGGACGGATCGCCCTGATGGAGGATGTCTGGCACTACGTCACTCCTACCCGTCGCGGCATCCCCACCACCCCCCTGCTCTACGAGCCGGCACAACGCTACTTTGCCGCCCGCGGACTGGCGCTCACCACGCACATCTGCGACATCCCCGAAGCCCCCGAACTGCGCCCCTCGTGGGATGAGCTCGTGGCCTTTCTCAACAACGCCCTGAGCCGCGACCTGCCCGTCGCCTTCCTCAATCTCTGCAACGGCGCCGAGGAGGAGCTCGATCCCTGGCACTGGGTGACGCTGGTTGCGCTGGAGGGCGACGCTCCTGATACCAGCCTCACCATCACCGTGCTGGATGGCGAAAAGGTACGCCGGAGTGATCTCGCCCTCTGGTATCGTACCACCAGGCTGGGCGGTGGCTTTGTCTATTTCACTCCTTGAGCAGACCAGCGATGGCTATTACCGACCTTCTCGAACGTAACGCACGTCTCTACCCCAACGAGGTGAGCCTCGTGGAGATAAACCCGGCCAACCAGCCCGACCACACCATGACCTGGCGTGAGTACAACCTGATCGAGGCCGCCACCGACGTCAGGTACCGGCGCGAGCTCACCTGGCTCGATTTCGATACCCGTGCCAACCGCCTGGCCAATCTGCTTCTCTCACGCGGCATCGGACGCGGCGACAAGGTCGCCATTCTCCTGATGAACTGTCTCGAGTGGCTGCCCATCTACTTCGGTATCCTCAAGAGTGGTGCCATCGCCGTACCGCTCAACTTCCGCTACACAGCCGAGGAGATCGAATACTGCCTGAAACTCTCCGAGGCGCGGGCGCTCCTCTTCGGTGCCGAGTTTATCGGACGCGTCGAGCAGGCCTTCGACCAGCTCGAAAATGTCCGCCCCCTCCTCTTCGTCGGTGATACCACCCCCTCCTTTGCCGAGAGCTACGATCGGCTGGTTAACTACTGCTCCTCACGTGCTCCGGCCGTTGAGCTGCTGGATCACGACCACGCCGCCATCTACTTCTCCTCCGGCACAACCGGCTTTCCCAAGGCGATTCTCCATAGCCACCAGGCGCTCGCGGCCGCCTGCGTTGCCGAGCAGCAACACCACAGTCAGAGCCGCGACGACGTCTTTCTCTGCATCCCCCCCCTCTACCATACCGGTGCCAAGATGCACTGGTTCGGCAGCCTCCTGAGCGGCAGCCGCGCGGTGCTTCTGCGCGGCGTCCGTCCCGAATGGATTCTCCAGACCATCTCCGAAGAGCAGGTAACCATCGTCTGGCTGCTGGTCCCCTGGGCGCAGGACATCCTCGATGCGATCAACCGTGGCGATCTGCAGCTCTCCGACTACCGCCTAGCGCAGTGGCGTCTGATGCACATCGGTGCCCAACCGGTCCCCCCCAGCCTGATTCACCGCTGGCAGCGCCACTTCCCCCACCACCAGTACGATACCAACTACGGCCTCAGCGAGTCATCCGGCCCCGGTTGTGTCCACCTCGGTGTGGAGAACATCGCCAAGGTGGGTGCCATCGGCAAGGCCGGTCACGGCTGGCAGACGGCCATCGTCGACGAGGCCGGCCAGCCGCTGCCACCCGGCGAGGTTGGCGAACTGATCGTCAGCGGTCCCGGTGTGATGCTCTGCTACTACAACAACCCCGAGGCGACCGCCGAAGTATTGCGCGATGGCTGGCTTCACACCGGCGATATGGCCATGTGCGATGCCGAAGGTTTTATCTACCTCGTCGACCGCAAGAAGGATATCATCATCACCGGCGGTGAAAACATCTATCCGGTCCAGATTGAAGACTTCCTGCGCAGCCATCCCGACGTCAAAGATGTTGCCGTGATCGGACTGCCCGACGAACGGCTGGGCGAGATCGCTGCGGCCATCATCGAACTCCAGCCTGGCAGCCGTTGCGACGCTGCTGCGATCGAGACTTTTTGCCATGAACTGCCGCGCTACAAGCGCCCGCGCCGCATTATCTTTGATAGTGTACCCCGCAACGCCACCGGCAAGATCGAGAAACCCAAACTGCGTGAGCGCTACGGCACCAGCGGTCAGACGCTGATCGCAGCCCAGATGAACCTCCCCTGCCCGCCATAAAACGAGCGAGGCTGCGCCTGTCTGCATTGCACAGGCAGCTACACCTCCCAATATCCCCAAAACAGCCCCCTTTATTAGGGACAGACCCTT
>CAZRGQ010000021.1:0-136 GCA_964599645.1 uncultured Lentisphaerales bacterium
GGAGTGGGAGCCGCAGCGAGTGCCGGGGAGAGAGAAGCGGTTTCCGGGGTGAGCGAAGCTGCGGTCGGTGCTGGTGCCTGACTGACGCTGGTGGCGGCAGGGGCATCGGGCGTGGCAGCAGGAGTGGTGGCGGCTG
>CAZRGQ010000021.1:236-37059 GCA_964599645.1 uncultured Lentisphaerales bacterium
GACGCTCCTCTGCGACGATTTGAGCCGCTGTCGGAGCGAGGGCGGCTTGCACTGGTGACAGAGAAGCAGTTGTTGGTGACAGAGAAGCGGTTGTTGGGGACAGGGTAGCTGGTGACAGAGAAGCGGTTTTTGGGGTGACAGAGGCTGCGGTCGGTGCTGGTGCCTGGCTGACGCTGGTGGCGGCAGGGGCATCGGGCGTGGCAGCAGGAGTGGTGGCGGCTGCCAGCGGAGTGGGCAGGGAAGCCGATTCGGTCGGTTGTGCGGGGGCAGTCGGCAGGGTGGCGGGGGTGATGGGACGCTCCTCTGCGACGATTTGAGCCGCTGTCGGAGCGAGGGCGGCTTGCACTGGGGAGAGAGAAGCAGTTGTGGGGGACAGAGAAGCAATAGATGGGGAGAGAGAAGCAGTTTCAGGGGTGAGGGCGACGGGAGGTGGCGCTGGAGCGGGGGTGACGGCCGCAGCGGCGGGAGTTTCGGGGACGGGGGGAGTAGCGGTCTCTGCCAGAGGAGTGGGCGGGGTGACGGGATCGGCGAGTGGCTCAGGCGTGGTTGGCAGCGGGGTGGGGGTGGCAGCGCGTTGCGCTGCGGCGATCTGGTCGGGGGATAGTGTGGCGGGTAGCAGTGGATCAGGTGGATCGAGGTGGGAGGAGTCCGTTGCTGTACTGGAGGGGAGTGGCAGGTGGTCTGACACGGCTGTGGCGGCGGGAATGGGGTCGATGGCAGCGGCTTGATGGTGTAGTGGCAAGGGGGGAGCTGGAGGCGTGAGGGCGAGGCCGAGGCTCTCCTCCAGCGCCTGAAGTTTCAGGGTGAGGCTGGGGGCGATCTGTTCGGGAGTGATGACGCGGGTGTGGATCATGAGATCCATCAGCAGCAGGATAAGCAGGGCATGGAGTGCAGTGCTGGCCAGGAGATAGGGCCAGATGGAGTCGCCGTTGAGGCGCGGGCGTGCGAGCCAGCGGGTGATGAGCCAGATAAGGAGCAGAAGCGCCAGCAGAATGGTAAGAATGGCGCTCCAGTTGTAGCGTGGAACGGGAGGAGGTGCGGGCAGCGGAAGCAGAGAGTGGTCGGATGGCAGGAGGATATCCAGCGCCGGTGAGTCTGGAGGGGTACAAGCGGGTAGCCGGGCGGGCAGGGGGTGCAGGTGTGTTGTGAGGTCGGGGCTTGACGGGTGAAGAGTGGGCGCAGGTGCAGGAGCTTGTCGGGGGAGGGTGGCGGCATGGGTTGGGGGTGCTGTACGAGGTGTGAGCAGAGCGGGCGGAGGAGGGGCGAGGGCAGAGGCGGCAGAGATGAGCGCGGGCGTGACGGTGAGAGTGCGCTGCAGGCTGCGGACGAAGTGGTAGCCGGCGGGAGTGATGCCTGTGGCCGTGTAGGTAAGCAGCGTGGTACCACTGGTGGGGAGTGTCAGGTAGCCACCGAAGAGTCCATCACCGGCCTGGCCATCGGCGTTGAGTCCGTCGTCGTGGAGTGGCAGTGTGGTGCCATCGGGCAGGTGGAGGGTGAGAGAGAGGTTGGTAAGTGGCGCAGCGTTGAGGCTGACAAAGGCGGCGACAGGGATGGGAGTGGCGGCAGCAAGAGGATCAGGCAGGGGAAAAGGGATGAGCTCCAGCGTTGTCGTAGCGGTGATGGCGAGTTGTGGCGTGGCGTTGAGGGCGCGGGCGTGCCAGAGGCCGGGTTGTGGTGCGTAGAGATCGGCAAAGGCGGCGGGGGTCCAGGTGGTGGCGAGAGCGTGGCTGGTGCCAGCGGGCGAGAGGAGTGAGGCGGCGGCATTGCTGTCGGGAGTGGTATCGAGCAGCGCAAGAGAGAGCAGCGAGATGGTGTCGTCAACCGGGATGGAGGTGGTGGTGGCGTCGAGTTGCCAGGTGTTGAGGCGGCTGGTGGCATGGAGTGCGGTGGCGATCTGGTGGAAGATTGGCACGAGGGCGGTGTCGTGGTGGGCACGATGCCAACTGCCACCGGTGGAGGAGGCAATCAGTTGGAGAGTGTCGGCGTCGACCTCATCAGAGAGTCCGATGGTATGCACAGGCCATTGGCGCGCGGCAAAGAGACGATGGGCGAAGTTGTAGTCGCCTGGTTCGTCGCGTCCGTCGGAGAGGACAATGGCGACTTTGCGGGAGGGCGGCAGGAGGTCGAATTGTTGGGCGGCCAGGATGAAGGCGTTGCCGAGGTTGGTGGCACCACGCGCCTTAAGTTTGGCGAGGGCTTGTTCAAGGGCATTGGTATTGTGTGGAGAGGTGGGCGGCAGGAGGAGTTGGGCACGCTGGTTGAAGGCAATGATGGAGATGGTGGCGACATTGCCACGCAAGGCCGCCATGTGGCTGAAGAGACGGGCAGCGGCCACACGCAGACGTTGCGGATCGGTCTGGCGCATGCTGAAGGAGTCGTCGAGCAGCAGAGCAACATCGAGCCGCTGTGGTGAGCGGTGCAGCGCGGCAGGCAGGGTAATGGTTGTTGCGGGAGCAGTGCCACTCTTGAGAGTCAGGTCACAGGGGCCGGAGAGGTCGGCCGGCCAGCCGGTGAGGTAGATGTTCCAGCCACCGGCGGTACGGTGTGGCAGGGTGAGCCGGGGTGTGGAGGGTGTCGTCGCAGCAGGGGAATCAACCGGGGTCAGAAAAATCGAGAAGGGAGGTGAGAGGCGTCCGTCGGTGGCATCTGAGAGTTGAATAAAGCCGCTGTCGTGGTCGAGGGGGAGGTAGTGGGCTGCAGCGAGCCGCTCCCGTGGCAGAAGAGCCAAGAGCAGGGCCAGGAGAGTTGTAAGGCGGCGGCGCAACATTACTGTTCAGTGGTGTGCAGGGTGGCGACGGAGATCTGGCGGGCACCAGTACGTTCACAGAGGTTGAGCACTTTGACGAAGTCGGCGTGGCGGGCACGGTGATCGCAGCGGATAATGGTGGCGAGGGTGGGGTTGCGTTGCAGGCTCTCGGCAAGCAGCGTTTCGAGGGCGTCGGCATCGTAGATGCGTTCGTTGATAACGACGACGCCGGACTCGCCGATGTTGATGATCAGGAGGTCGAGGTTACGTTCGCGTTCATCACCATCGGTGGCCTGGGCCAGACGGATGGTAATATCCTTCTCGGATTCGTAAAAGGTGGTGGCGACGAGGAAGAAGACGAGGAGCAGAAAGACGACGTCGATCAGTGGCGCCATACGGACGCCGCCCTCGTCAGACTCATTGTGCAGGGCTTTCATGGCGGGAGGCGTGACGCAGAGTGGCGATAATTTCAAGGGCGGCATCTTCCATAAGACGCAGCATGTTTTCAGCCTTGCTACGGTAGATGTTGTAGAAGACGACGGCGGGTATGGCCACGAGGAGCCCGAAGGCGGTGGTGAGCAACGCTTCGCTGATGCCTTCAGCCAGAAGTTCAGTGCGGCCGAGGGCGCCGGAGCGTGCTACCACGTCGAAGGCCTTGATCATGCCGGTGACGGTGCCCATGAGTCCGAGCAGCGGCGAGATGTCGGCGATTACGGCCAGCGGTTTGCAGTTGCGCCGCAGGTCATAGAGCAGGCGGGCACCGGACTCTTCCAGAGCCGTCTCCAGCTCGTAGCCGATGGTATCGGCGGCGCGCTGCAGGCAGGGGAGCATAAGGCGGGCAAAGGCCGAGCGGTTGGTCTGCAAGAGTTCAATGGCAGCGGTGGTATCGGCAGCGCGTGCGAGGCGTTTGAGATCGAGCCGGAGTATCTCGGGAAAAATGGCAGCCTGGCGCAAGGCGAAGGCGCGTTCCAGAGTGAAGGCGATCATGACGATGGAGCAGAGCAGGATGGGCCACATCAGCAGCCCGCCGCTATGGAAGAGATCGACCAGGTTGAGACCGACGACAGAGTCTGCGGCAGGAGAGAGCGACGCAGCGGTAGTGTCGGCTGTGGCAGGCTCTGCGGCGGGTAGTGGAGGGAGCTGGGCGTAGAGGCTGAGCAGCAGCAAGAGGGAGGCGGCTATCGCCAGAGGCTTGATCAAGCGGGAAGATGACATGGTACGAAGGGGTGGCGGGTGGGGGTTGTGAGCGGGGAGGGGAGTTACTTCTGCTCAGGGTAGCGTTGGGTGCGCTCCTCGCGGTAACGGGCAGCCTTGGCGGTGTCGCCAGCTTTCTCCCAGGTGGCGGCGAGTTGATCGAGCGCTTCAGGCTTGAGGTTCTCGACGCCATAGAGGATATCGACTTTGAGGAAGGCTTTGGCAGCCTCCTCCCACTGCTGCATGGCGAAGTGGCAGTAGCCTTGGCCAAGAGTGGCGTGGGCGGACTCCAGTGGCTGGTCGCCATTGATAACGAGTTGATAGGCCTCGAGCGCATCACGATGGGCACCCAGATCACGGAGAGTGTGGGCGCGTCCCAGTTGCGCCTGAAGGGCGGCAGTACCGTTGGGCCACTCCTGCAGGATACGTTCATAGCTGGCCAAAGCTTCACGCTGGCGGTTGGTGCCGCGTTGGGTTTCGGCCAGCAGGAGCTGAGCCTGTTCGGCAAAGGGGCTATCAGTTGGAATCGCCGCGAGCAGCGGCAGGGCGTCGTCGTGCTTTCCGGCATTGATGAGGAGGCGAGCCTGGCGATAGCGTGCTTCATTGGCATAGGGATGGTCGGCGTTGTCGGCGATCAGGGCGGCAAAGGTCTTGATGGCATCGTCAGAGCGCTCCAGTTTTTCACAGGCCCAGGCGAGCTTGTAACGCACATCGTTGGCGAAAGAGGGAGCCTCACCGGCGAGTGCGGCTTCATAGGCGGCGACGGCGGTGGCATAGTCGGCCTGGTCATAGGCGATCTCACCAAGACGGAAGTGGGCATCGGCCGCAAGAGGGTCGGCGGGGAAACGTGTTACCAGCTCCTGAAAACGTGCGGCGGCGTCGACCACTTTGGCATCTTCCTGCAGAATCCAGGCCTGGTCGTAGAGAGCCCGTGCTGCGTACGGGGAGGCGGGTTGTTCTTTGGCGATAGCAGCCAAGAGCGGCAGGGCTTCAGCGGGGGCACCGCCACGCCAGGTAGCGACAGCGGCACTATAGGCTGCTGCAGCACGGCGTTCCTGCGGCTGGCGGTTGTCGTTGGCGACGGCAGTGAAAGTGGTGCGGGCGTTGGCGAAGTCGTCAGCAGCCTCAAAGGCACGCGCCTGCATGTAGGCGGCATCAAGGCTTTGCGGCGGGGGGGCGGTGAGGAGCTTGGCGTAAGCTGCTGCGGCTTCGGGGTAACGTTTAAGCGCAAAAAGGTTCCAGGCTATGCCGACCTGGGCATCGGTAGCCGTGGGGCCATCTTGCAGCGGCGGGGCTTGATACTGTTTGAGCGCCTCTTCAAAGCGTTCCAGATGCGAGAGGGCTTCGGCCCGATAGAGGAGGGCGTAAGTGAGCAGCGGGCTCGCCGTGTGCCGGGCGATGAAGGCGTCGGTCTGCTGCAAGGCAGCGGCATACTCCTGCTGCTTCAGTGAGAAGAGAATAAGGGCGAGGGCTGCCTGGATGGCAGGCGTACTTTCCGGGCTGAGCTCCGTGGCACGGGTGTAGGCCGCAGCGGCAGCAGCGGTATCGTCGAGCGCGGCGGCGCTGACGCCGTCACGGTAGGCGGCTTCGGCGGCGAGCTGGTGAGTAGCGTATTTTTGGTAGAGCTGCTGGAAGTGGGTGCGGGCGGCAGCGTGTTGTTCATGCTCCTGCTGGTGGCGTCCGAGGCGGTAGAGCAGGTCGGGAATGAGCGGGTTGTCTGGCATGGCGGCCAGCGCGGCGGCATAGCTGGCGGCGGCAGCCTCACTGTTTTTACGGCGTGTTTCGATCTCGCCCTGCAGCAGATGGAGGTTGAAGCTCCTGTCAGGTGTCAGGTCGGGAGTTTTGAGGAGGAGTGTGGTGGTGGCGAGAGCATCATCAAGTGCGTTGTGGCGGAGCTGACTCTGTGCGAGCCAATAGCCGGCCTCAGGCGCCAGCGGGTGTTGCGGGTGTTGCTGGCGCAGTTGTGTAAAGGCAGCGATAGCCTGTTGATCGTTGGTGACAGCATACGAAGCCTGGCCGGCGTTCATGAGGGCAGGCGGTTGGCGGGGGTCGTCGTCGAGCTTGGCGGCGGCCTGATTGAAGGCGGTGGCAGCGGCGGCATAGCGGCCTTGCTGGAAGTGGAGGGTGGCCTGTTCCAGCAGGGCATCGAGCGCCAAGGTGCCGGTACCGGCGGCCAGGGCTGTAAAGCGCGCCAAGGCGTCGTCGGCTTTGCCGAGATGTTGCTGTGCCTGAGCGGCCTTGAGGCGGGCTTCGTCGGCAAAGGTGGCATCGGGGTGTTCTTTGACAAGCTGGTCGAAGGTAGCGAGAGCCAAGTCCCACTTTTCAAGTTGGGTGGCAGCCCAGCCGCGGGTATAGAGGGCATGACTGGCATGTTCGCTTTTGGGGAAGAGTTTCAGAAGCTGATCGCTGGCGGCAATGGTGGCCTCCCAGGCGGCTGCTTTGAAGTCGGTCTCGACGACGCCGTAGGCGGCGGCCTCGGCCAGTTGGTGTGTTGGCCACTTGGTCACAATCGTCTGATAGTGATTGGCGGCGGCTGCGGGCTCGGTGGCGGCGAGCAGTTGGGCAAGCCAGTAGTGGGTTTGCGGCAAGCGTTCCGATTGCGGATGTTTGGCGAGCAACTCCTGGAAGGCGGTGATGGCAGCAGCGGAGTCGCCGCCCTTTTGCAAGGCTTCAGCCAGACGATAACGGGCGACATCGGCCTGTTGAAAGTCGGGGGTGGCCTGCAGCAGAGCCTTAAACTCAGTGGCAGCCATGGCAAACTCCTCTTTGATCAGGAGTCCGGTAGCAAAGTTGAAACGCTGCGCGGCATCATCGGCATGGAGTATGCCGGCAAATAGCAGAGTCGAGAGTGTAATGGTGGAGAGTGGGCGGAGATTCATATTGATCATCATCAGGCAGTGGCAGTTGGTTTTACTCTTTTTCTACAACGGTAAAAGATTCGAGAATCGAGCTGTACGCGACAATCCCGCCCCTGACACAGCCTTCGGGCGGTGAGAGGGTTTCAGAGACGACTTTGTTGCCTGCAGGGCGCAACAGGAAGCGGCTGCCGAGTCCCTTGCCGTTGGTATCGTAGTAGAAGAGGGTGAGGCTGCCACCGATGCCGACAGCCGAGAGGGTGTAGGTTTTGCCGGCCATGAGGGGAAAACGGGGTGAACTGCCGCCATAACCGCTGCGGAAGACAAATTTGCCATCGGGACGCTCAATGATGCGTCCATCACGCTGGGGATGCCAGCCGCAGTAGTTGAGCTCGCCGTAGCGGAAGTCGGGATTATTGTTAAGGACACCGCCTTCATCATCGGGCAGGATGGCAACACCGGAGATTTCCGATTGATTGTTGCGGGTCTCAATGGTTATCTGGGCGGTTTTGGCGTGAGCACTGCTGCGAAAGACGTGGGTGTAGTCGTACCACTCACTGGTCAGGAAGAAGCTGCCACCGGCGGAGTAGGAGTCGCGTTCTCCGTCACGAGTGATAGTGACGTTATAGACGCTGTCGTAGCGGCCGCGGCGGCGGATGGCCTGGATGTGGGCACGGTCGTTCTGCTCGATAGTGAAAGAGCCGCCAACACGGGCGCGCAGCACAACCCGATACTTGGTGTCGGGTTTGACGGGAAATTCAGCAAGGGTAAATCTGCTGCTTTTTGCCGGGATCCGCAGCGCCTGACTGCCATCATCAAGCGCCACCAGAGCCACCCCCTTGGGGGCAGCAGCAGGCAGTGTGGCATCAGATTTATTGAAGTTGATACCGTGTGCTGCAGGCGCGGCGGGCAGCATGGTTGCGATAGCGGTCAGCAGGACAATGAGCAAGAGGTGTTGTAGCTTTGGCATCTTGAGCACCATATCCGGTTTGTACTTAGACGTCATGATTTTGATCTTATAATAAAGGTGGTGTTGGATAAAGAGCAAAGTTGTTTCGCAGTTTTCCAGCGGCGGTTGATGTCGCTGCCTGCACAGCTCCTGTGCCACCAGCGGGCACCGCTTCTTTAAGGTATCGGTGGAGATGGAATGATACCGGCTGACTCGCTACGCTCGCCAACCAAAAGTGGGTCTGCGAGCGTTGTGAGTTGGTAAGAGAGTTGACGTGCAGGGATGGTGGTGCTAAGGTAACGGTTCCAAGTATCACCATCAGGTGCCTTGCGCCCAACTTCAGGAGTAGTATGAGAGTAGAAATCGGTTCCTCCACTCAGGAGATGGCGGCCGCTGCGGCTGCCTACGCCGCCGATGGCATTCGTGAAGCGATTGCAGCACGCGGTCAGGCCAACATCATCGTCGCCACCGGAGCGAGTCAGTTTGATTTCCTCAAGGCGTTGATTGCCACGCCGGATATCGACTGGACCAAGATCACCGGCTTCCACCTGGATGAGTATATCGGCTTGCCTCTGGCGCACAAGGCGAGTTTCCGTGGCTATCTGCGTGAACGTTTTCTCGGTGCGCTGCCAGCCAAGATGGCGGCCTTTCACGAGGTCAATGGTGAGCACCCCGACCCGCAGGCCGAATGCCGGCGTCTGCAAGAGCTGATCGACAAGACTCCGATTGACGTCGCCTTTGTCGGCATTGGCGAGAATGGACACCTGGCCTTCAACGACCCTCCGGCCGACTTTGATACCGAGGATGCCTTTCTTGTGGTTAACCTCGACGAGGCTTGTCGGCGCCAGCAGTTGGGTGAGGGGTGGTTCCCGACGTTGGCGGATGTGCCGGAGCAGGCAATCTCGATGTCGATCAAACAGATCATGAAGAGCCGACGCATCGTCTGCACCGTGCCCGATGCCCGCAAGGCCGTGGCGGTAAAGAAGACAGTTGAAGGTCCGATTACCAACATGTGTCCGGCATCGATCATGCAGCAACATACCGACTGCACGATCTTTCTGGATCCGGGCTCTGCCGCCAATCTGAAAAAGTAGGGGAGTCGCTCCCACACCAGTGGCCACCGGCTGTGGCCGATATAAGTTGCTCCGCTGCTTACAGCGTCGGAGCAACTTTTTTTGTGGGGTAGAGCCAATCCTGTCTGGAGTCCTGCAGGAAAGCGGCACTCTCGCTGGCGGCACGTTGCAGCAGGGCGGCGGTGTCGGTGTCTGCGTTGAGCAGCGAGTCATCACCGAAGAGGTGGTTGAGGTGGTCCGGTGCGGTAATTACCATCTCAGGCGCAAGCTGGCGCAGCGTCTGAAAGAGGTGCAGTCCGGTGGCAAAGCCGTTGAAGGTGTCGGGGTCGGTTACATGTAGTTGCACACCGCGGCAGAGCTGACCCTGATGTTTGCTGAAGGTGGGGATAAAGCAGGCGGCACGGAAGCGGACTCCCGGCAGTTTGAGGCCGTTCAGCCTCTCGGCCACTGCGTAGTGCGGCACAAAGGGGGCGCCGATCAGCTCATAGGGACGCGTCGTGCCGCGTCCCTCCGAGATGTTGGTGGCTTCGAAGAGGCAGGTGCCGCTGTAGACAAGCGCCGTCGTGGGCGACGGCATGTTGGGTGAGGGGTTGGTCCAGGAGGCGGCAGATGGCCATGGCGAGCGATCCCAGGCGGGGCAGGGGATGACCGTCAGGTCGGCTTGCAGGTTGTAGTGCCGGTTGATGCGTTGGGCCAACTCACCCACAGTCAGCGGATGCCGTGCCGGCAAGCCATAGTCGCCAACAAAGGAGCGGAATTGTGGGCGGATGACGATCCCCTCGGCCTTGGTGCCTCCCAGCGGGTTGGGACGATCGAGCACAACGAAAGGAATTCCGGCGGCACCGCAATCGGCCAGAGCGAGGCCCATGGTGTAGATATAGGTATAGTAGCGTGAGCCGATGTCCTGAATATCGAAAACCAACATGTCGAGGCCGCGAAGCTGTGTGGGCTGCAGGCGTTTGTTGGCGCCGAAGAGGCTATATTCGGGGAGGTTGAGTCGGCTATTATGGCCGGTCGCTACGGCCACACCGGCTTGTGCATCGCCATGCACCCCATGTTCTGGGCCGAAGAGGGCTTTCAGTTGGTAACGGGCAGCGAAGATTTCACTGGTAGGGGTAAGGTCGGAGGTCGTGCCCGAGGGGTTGGTGATCAACCCCAGCTTATGCCCTTTAAGGTAGTGGTCGAGACGTTGCAGGTCGTCAACGGCCGGCGACCAGAGCGGACGCTCTTTTGCTGCGCTCACCAGTGAAGGCTACTCCTCGTAATCCGTATCGATATCGTCGTCGTCAACGATATAGGTGGTACGATTGGAGTCGAAGCCGATCCGCTCCAGATTCCAGCGCATCCAGGCGGTGATGAGGGCCGCCTCACGACGCTGGCGCAGTGTTTGGCGAATTTGCGGGCGGACGATCTCTTTGCTGAGGTGGTCGCCCTCCTGGCGCTCGCTGACATAGACCAAACGTGCCTGAGAGTAGCCGAGCAGCGGTTCTGAGAGTTGCCCCTGACGCAGGCGGATGGCAACGGGAATCACCTCTTGCGCCGCGGGGAAGGGGGAGCGACCGCTGCTATAGGCGGTGAAGGTGAGTGAGGTGCTCGTCTGCATGGAGAGGGCGGTGGCTGCGGTGGTGAAGTCGGTCGACGAAGCGAGCGCCTGCAACAGCTCAGCATGTTTGGCGGCACAGAGCTTTTCGAAGGCCTCTTCACGGGCTTGTGCCAGCGCCAGCGGCACTACCTTGTCACGCTGCTCTGCGAAGGGTGGGGTGTGCGAGGGGCTGTTGGTCCAGCCCATCAGGAGATAGATGTGGTCATCGCCGTTAACGACGGTGTAGCAGGCATCGAGGCGGGTGGGATCGAGGTCGAAGGCGGCTTCACGGAACTCCTCCTGGGCGGCGGCGTCGATTAGAGGCAGGTATTCAGCGGCGTCGAAGAGGTGGGTTGAGGCGACCTGCATGCGACGCGCCCGGGCACGCATGGCAAAATTATCAAAATTGCACTGTTTGAAGCTCTCCATGAAGGCGGCCATGTTGGTACTGGCGGCGTAGCGGGCCTCCTCCAGCGCCAGTTCAGCCATAATCTCATCACGTACCTCCTCCAGCGGCAGGGTGACAGAGATGTTGTTGGTAGAGGGGCGGGTATAGCGTTCACTATTCATCTCGTAGTAGTCGAGGATATCGTCGTCGTGGACGGTCACCAGGGGGAGATAGTTGGTGACCATGACGCTGGCGTAGTGGACAGCGACCCGTTCGGGGAGCGTGAAGTTTTCGACGTGTTCGTGGAAATAGCGCTGCAGGGCAGCATCATCGAGCTCGATCTCGGCATGCATGAATTCGTTGCTGATGGTGGCATATTGGATGGTGAAGCTATCGGTGAGAGCCGCTACTTCATCATCGAGCTCCATCGGCGAGATCAGCGCCGCGCTGGAGAGCGCCTGCGCCAGTTTGGCCAGCGAGAGCTGATCGCTAACCATACGCTGGTAGGTGTGCACGTCGACCCCGAGCTGCTGCATGACGAGTTGTTGGAAGCGGTAGACATCGAACTGCCCCTGAGTGTTGAAGACGGGAGTTTCACGGATCGACTGCCGTACCTCCTCTTCTGTGGCTGCAAGCCCCAGTTTGTTGGCTGTCTGGATGGCAGCCAGATGTTGCCAGGCCTGGGTTTCGATCAGCATGGGATCGGTGTCGGGTGCGGTACCGCGTTCGCCGCCAACCATACGCTCAGCAAAGGCGAGGCGCGCATCATCGATAACCTCACCGCCGAGGGTGCCGGCCACGCCGGGTTTTTTGCCCGGATTAAAGGAGCAGGAGTCGACTGAGAGAAAGGCAAAGGCGACGATAACGGCAAAAACAATCCAGAGAAAGCGGTTACGTATCAGGCGGTTGAAGTGGTAGATAAACACGGGAGGAACCTGTGGGCTGGGGGTTAACGATCTGGTACCGCATCATGTAATCTGTAGTGTGATGCGGCAGAGTTCAAAATGTGCCGTATAGAGTTGCCTGTCAGAAGGCGTTAAAGTCGAAGGCCGGGAGTTCAGGCACCCCTTCAGCCGCAGGCTCATCACCATTCGCCCCCTCTTCAAAGGGTGCCAAGGCGTTGCCGAGCAGGTTGGTAGTCGGTTCGTCGTCGGCAAAGTGTGAACGAGAGGCGACCGTAGGCTGGCCAACGGCGAAGGCGAAGTTTTCACGACCCTTGCCGTGGGCATCGGTGGCCAGTACCGAGACGATCAGGCGTCCGCCGACCTTGGCATGGGTGCGCCAGATTTTGAGGGTTGAACGGCTATTTGTATCGACACGAATCAACTCGGGGTTGGGCTCATCGTCAATCATCTCAGGAGCATCCTCCCGTAAGCCGCTGTTGACAAGAATGCGATAGTCGCCCAGCAGGTTGTCGATGCGGCTGACAGAGTTGTCGTGTGCCGTGGTGATACGTGCGCCGTAGCCGTTCCGTAGCGAGGGAATCACAAATTGCGGCCCGATCAGCCTGAAGGTGCTGCTGCCATCCGACTGTGCAGTAAAGACGAGGTCGGTGGGTGTCTCTGTGAGTTTGAAAGTGCCACTGCCGTTGAGCGCCACGCACTTGGCAATGCCGCTATCGATGGTGAGGGCATACTCATCCTCGTTGCTGACATCCATGCGGGTCAGCAGATTGCCGCGCCGCAGGCGCAGGATTTTATGTTGTTCGTTGGTGGCGCTGGAGTGCAGCTCAACGAGTGTATTAGCCTCGAGTTTGATGGCGTCCTTGTCGGAGAGGACGATCAGAGCCGAGCCGCCCTCGCCGCAACGCACGGTAGAGCCGTAGGGATAGGCAAAACCTTTTCGCACCGCCTCGTACTTGTCGCTGTCGGGGCGTAACACTTCGCAGGGACCGGCGGGGGTCAGGATACGGAAGAGCAGCTCAAAGGGTGCTGCTGCCAAGGTACCGGCGAGTAAAAGTGCCACAGTAAGGGCGTACCATCTTTTGATGAACAATCGCATGTGCCAACCTCGTTTGGAGTGGTTAGGTGAATGGCGTCTATCGTATAGAGATGACAAATTGATGTCAATCTTGAAAATCGCAAAAGGCTAGTGAGGAAATACGGCAGCTTGCTATTTGCAGCAAGGTGTTATAGTATCACCATCAAGACTGTTTTGAATCACATCCATTGAAGAGGAGAATTAGCGATGGAACTGCAAGAGATCAGGGCATGGAACCACGAAAAGCGTTGCCGCCAGGCGGTCGCCGGTTTGACACGACGCGGTTTTACCGCACTCTACTGCGCCGATGTGGCCGAGGCTGCCGGTTATATTATGGCTCAGGCCGGCGAAGCCAAGACGATCGGGCTGGGAGGATCGTTCTCTGTCAAGGAGCTGGGGGTGGCAGAGCGGCTGGCAGCCGCCGGCAAGGAGGTGCTGAATCATGGACGGTCCGATCTGACGCGGGTTGACCGCCGGGTGGCGATGGAGAGGCAGCAGACGTGCGACCTCTTCCTCGCTGGCACCAACGCCCTGACGCTCGACGGCGTGCTGGTGAATATCGACGGGATTGGCAACCGGGTGGCAGCAATGATCTTCGGGCCGCACAAGGTGATTGTGGTAGCAGGGCGCAACAAGCTGGTGGCAGGCGGTGTTGACCAGGCCATCCGCCGGATCAAGGAGTGGGCTGCGCCGCCCAACGCCATGCGCCTGGGACGCGATACACCGTGTGCCGTAAGCGGTCTCTGCGAAGATTGTGACTCCGCTGAGCGCATCTGTCGTGTTACGACGGTGATTGAGTGGCGTCCCGGCGCTACCGATTTTCATGTGCTGGTAGTAAATGCCGACCTCGGGTTGTAGCGTAAAAATAACGCTTTACAAAGTCTATCGTGATGCTATACAATGCCGCCATCAACGACTACATGGGGTAGTTGTTGCAACCCTTGAGGATAAGACGATGAAGAAGTTACTGTTTGCCTTGACAGCGGTTTCACTGCTTTCACTGCCCCTGATGGCAGGCGAAGCGTGCTGTGCCAGCGAGAAAAAAGCGCCGGCGAAGGTCGAGGCCAAATGTGATGCCAAGAGTGACGCCAAGTGCACAGCCAAAGAGGCAGCCAAATGCGCGGACAAGAGTGACGCCAAGTGCGCAGCCAAGGATGCAGCTAAAGAGGCAGCCAAGTGTGCTGACAAAGCAGCAGCCAAGTGCGACGCCAAGTAGTCTCTCTGTCTGACGGTCAAAGAGTGTGTCGCCCTTGCAAGTGCCGCTTGCAGGGGCTTTTTTTAGCCTTTGCGGGAGAGGCGGCGATAGCTTTGCCGCTCAGCATCCCAGAGCTCGATCTGGTGCGGCTTGGGGTAGACGGCGTGTTGCGGCGCATCGCTGGTATGGCGCAGGGCACGGTAACGCAGCTCGCGGAGCGGATGGCGAAAACGGCGGGTGAAAGTGTGCCAGGCAAAAGCGTGCCGGATGAGTGACTCCTCTATGCGGAAGGAGAGCGGTGGTGTCCCTCTCCAATAAGCGGCAAAGAGGTGGTTGAGGAGCGGAGGAGGCAAGGTGATACGCGAGAGGTCACGCGCCCGATCCCAGATCGTCAGGGAGCGTCCGCAGCGGGCGCGGTTTAGATCGAGAAAGGCGACCTTGCAGGGTGTGAACTGCTCTTTGGTGGCCGTTGCGGAGGAGTGGCCGGTCGTTGTTGGAGGCGGTGGCGCGAGGAGGAGATTCTGGTTGCCCAGGTCATTGTGACGGCAGCCGGCGTCGTGCAGTTGGCGAACCGCCTCGGCGACAGCCGTGATCGTACGTTGCAGCAGTTGCAGCGAGCCGCGTCCGGCAAAGAGCTGCAGAAGAAAATCTTTAAAGCTGATCGTCTGGTCCAGGTAGTGCGAAATGAAGTAGCTCTCCTGCAGGCGCTGCCCTTGCCAGCGCTCCAGAATCGCCACAGGAGTGGTGGTGGCGATCTTGTGTCCCACCATGAAGGCGGCTGTGGTGTAGGTGCGCAAGGCCTTGGAGCCGTGGCGCCGGTCCCAGTGGTCCTTCCAAGCCGATTGCCGGCCAAACTGCTTGACAACCAGATCGTGCTGCCCGCCTCTGGTATCTTCCAGTTGGAGGCGCAGGGTCTGGTGCCGGCCCCCCTGCAGCAGAGTGGCGTGTACACTGCTGAGGTGTTGCGGCAGATGGCCCAGTGGAGTACACAGGGCTTCATACTGAGAGGCGTTGTAAATCAGCCCGCGATAGGGGCCAATCTCCTGCCAGTGTATGGACATAGTTGCGGTGGTTGCGGTCGCCGTCGTCACTCTAGTTCAGTGGCGAGGCGCTGGTTGAAGTCGTGATTGCGCAGAGCCGCCAGCAGCTCATCGAGGTCGCCCTCGAGGATGGTGGCCAGCGAGTGGAGTGTCAGGTTGATACGGTGATCGGTGAGCCGGTTTTGGGGAAAGTTGTAGGTGCGGATCTTCTGGCTGCGGTCGCCCGAACCGACCAGGTCGCGGCGCTGCTGCCCCGAGGCAGCCTCTTCGTTCTGGCGTTGCTGATCGAGGATACGGGCCTGCAATACCTTCATGGCCTTTTCGCGGTTGCGGTGCTGCGAGCGCTCATCCTGGCACTGGGCCACCAGTCCGGTAGGCAGATGGGTGATGCGCACCGCCGAGTAGGTGGTGTTGACACCCTGGCCGCCATGCCCGCCGGCGCAGAAGATATCGATACGCAACTCATCCGCAGGGATATCGAGCTCATCCTCCTCTTCGGCTTCGGGCAGAACCAGCACGGTCGCAGCCGAGGTGTGGATGCGCCCCTGCGCTTCGGTGGCCGGTACGCGCTGCACGCGGTGGGTACCACTCTCAAAGCGCAACGCACCATAGGCGCCGTCACCGGTGATGGCAGCTACCACCTCCTTATAGCCACCGACCTCGGCGCTGTTGGCGTCGAGGAGCGCCACCTTCCAGCCTTGGGTATCGCAGTAGCGGCTATACATGCGGAAGAGGTCGCCGGCAAAGAGAGCCGCCTCATCGCCGCCGGTGCCGGCACGAATCTCAATGATGGCGTTGCGTGCTGCGGTTGGATCGGGAGGCAGTAGAGCCTCAAGGACGTCACGCTCGGCGGCCGGCAGCTCGGCTTCGAAGAGAACCAGCTCGTCGGCGGCCAGTTCGCGCAGTTCAGCATCGCTGGCAGGGTCGGCAATCAGTTGGCGGTGCTCCTCAATCTCTTCCGTGAGTTTGAAATAGCGGGCCACGTCGCTCTCCAGTCGTTTGAGCGTAGCATGTTCACGCATGGTACGTCGCAAGAGGGCGTGGTTGGAGAGGGTGGCAGCGTCACCGAGTTGCGCCTCGATGTCGGCCAGACGCTCCAGGATTCGTGCTATGCGTTGCCGGTCAATCATACTGCTGCTCTGGCCGGAGAGCCAGCCAGTGGGCGTTACCGCCGTTAAAAAGAAACGGACTGAATCGCGTCGCCACGAGGGGTGCGATCCAGCCCGTTATCTGACAAGAGGCTACTTCTGCAACATGCCGTAGCGCTTGCGGAAGGCATCAATGCGACCTTCAGTGTCAACCAGGGTCTGCTGGCCGGTAAAGAAGGGATGACACGTCGCGCAGGTGTTGACACTCATGCTCTTGACGGTGGAGCGCGTCTCAATCACGTTGCCACAGGCGCAGGTGATCGTCGCTGCCTCGTATTTGGGATGGATGTTCTGCTTCATGGCTTTATGCCCTTTCGGTCGAAAAATCAATTGCCAATTATATAATGCAAGAGATCAAAAGACAAGCCTCATTTTCAGCAAATTTGTAACTGGCTGACTTGTCAAAGCAAACTCCCTGTGCGACGTTATTGCCCGTTTTTAGGGGCAATACCTCGCCAAGTGATCTTTTTGCAGGCTATGCCAGATAGTGGTAGTGGGCGAGAGCCGGGGCGAGGCAGTCGGGAATGGCAACTTCAGGGTGGTTTTTGTGGCGTCCTACCGGGTCGGTTTTGACGGGGATGCGGGCGAGTGGCAGGCCGAGGAACTCTTCGAGCCGGGTGAGTTCGCGCTCCTGATGGAGGACGAAGTCTTCAAGGCGTACCCTGAGCCAGCGGGCGGGATAGCCGGTGGCGCGTACGAGGTCGTCCTGATAGCGCCAGGAGATGGCGCGTCGCAGGTAGATATCTTCGGTTGGGGGCGAGTCGACACCGAACCGTTTGAGATCGTCGGTGAGGTGGGCACCGATGATGGAGTCGCGGGGATCACGTACCCAGAAGATGTAGTGAATATCGGGAAAGAGGCGTCTGATCCAGGGATAGCAGAGAGTCGTCTCGGGTATCTTCCAGCCGCGATGGGTGGCTTCGCTCCAGAGGATGCTGCTGAGGTAACTCTCGATCAACTCCTTGAATTCGCGCGGAATCTCCATCGTCTGGACTTGCGCAAAGTCCCACTCGAGGCCGCCACGCCAGGGGATGTAACGGGCGATAATGCGGCAGGCTTCGTACATCGCCTCGGGGGGCAGAAGATCGCCCGAGGTGTTGAGCGGTTCGCCCATGAAGACACCGCTCTGGGAGAGAGTGTGCGACATGGCACGTGTGCCGGAGTGGCCACGCCCGATAATGGTGGTCAGCATGGTGTGCGGTAGCCCTTCCTGTCACAGAACTCGGCGACGTTGACGTTGTTGCCGGTGCAGATCGATTCGATGGCGGCCGCCAGCACCTTCTGCGCAGCCAGGCCGTCGGCGCCGGAGCCGTCGATCTCGGCCGGTGCGACCCCTGCCAACACCTGGTCGACAAAGGTGGTGAGGCGGTTGCGGAAGGTGTCGTCAAAGCTCCCCATGCCGCCGAAGACCGGATTGGAGTAGACCTGCTTGACGAGATCGCCGGCCGGGTAGAGGGTCGCCTCGCGGAACATGTCTTCGATGACGAAACGTCCCTTGAGTCCGGCCACCTCGCAGCGCTCCATCGGGTGACCACGCTCGATATCGTAGCTGCCGGTCAGGTGCCCGAGGGTGCCGTTGACAAAGCGCATATTGAATTGGGCCGTCGACCAGATGGCACGTCCGGGGGCCTTGAGGGCGTTGCAGTGGACCGTCTCGATGTCGCCGCAGAAGTGGCGCATGATATCGACGGTGTGGGGGTGGAGGGCTTTGATCTGGAACCAGGGAGAGGATTCACGCGGGTTTTTGATCCACATCCCCATGTTCATGAAGAGGAGGTGGCCGATGCGCCCTTCGTCAAGCCAGCTCCGTGCCAGACGGGCGGCCGGAGTGAAGCGGTGGTTGAGGTTGATGCCGTAGCAGAGGCCCTCACGGGCGGCGGTTTCGACCATCTCGATCGCTTCGTCAATCTCGTTGGAGATCGGTTTTTCACCGAGGACATGGACGCCGGCGCGTAGCGCCTGCATCGTCGGCAGGTGGTGTTCGCTGCCATACTCGGTGCCGCCGGTGGTCACGCTCACCATCTCGGGGCGGGCGTCACGCAACATCTGCTCCACATCGTGGTAGGCCGGTACGCCAAAGCGTGTTGCTGCCGCAGCGGCACGTTCGGGGTTCCAATCGCAAAGCCCGACCAGCTCGACTTGCGGCAACGACTGGTAGATGGTGCTGTGTTTGGTGCCGATAGGCCCGAGGCCGATGACAGCGACGCGTAATGTTTTTTGGTTGTTCATAGTTTGGCCGCTCCGCGTTGGGCTTGCAACTCTTTGAGGGCGGCCTGCAACTTCTCAGCCGCCTGCGGGGAGCCGATGTGGAGCGTGTCGTAGGCCTCCTGCGAGCTCTTGAAGGGGGCGTCGCCATGACCATGCCAGCCGAGATTGGTGTAGATCGGGTTGGGGCGTCCCGTCTCTTTTTCGCGACGGGCGATATGATTTAACATGCGCTGGCGCAGCAGCGCTACCATCTCGGGCTCGCTCTCGGCCAGGTTGTGGTTCTCAGCCGGATCCTCCACCAGGTTGTAGAGCTCGACAGTCGGTTTGAAGTGGAAGTCGGGTTCGAGCGCCTCGATCAGCTTCCAGTGGGGCGTGCGCCAGCCATGCTTGCGCATCCAGGTACACTCAGTGATGTACATCTCCGACTCCACCGCGCGTTCACGCCCCTGCAGCAGCGGCTGCAGGCTGCGCCCGTCGAACTTGATCTTGCTCTTGATCTTGAGCAGGTTAAGCATCGTCGGCATGATATCCTTCATTTGACAGAAGTCGTGATTGCGCAAACCGGCCGGTACCCGCCCCGGCATGACAAAGGCGAGGGGGATGCGGAGGGTGACATCGTAGATACCGTGGTGATCGAAGTAGCAGTCGTGCTCGTCGAGTGTCTCGCCATGATCGGAGTTGAAGACGATCAGGGAGTTGTCGACCAGGCCGAGCTGCTCGATTTCGCAGAGGAGGTTGCCGATGGCGGCATCCATGTAGGCAACGGCACCGTCGTACTGTGCCTTGATGTACTCCTTGTCGGTGCAGCCCGGGGGGAACCAGCTTGCGAAGTAGTCGCGGAAGGGTTTGAACTGGTAGAGGTCGTCAAGCGAGCTGTTGGCGGGGTCGATCTCGTTGCCGCTGTAGAAGAGGCGTTCGAAGGGGAGTGGCGGCAGATAGGGCGAATGGGGGTCCATGTGCCGCATGAAGAGGAAGAAGGGTTTATCGCCGGCGGCCAGCTCGCGCAATTCGGGAATGGTGACGGTGTTGAGGTTCTCAGCCTTGGGGCTGCGGCCGGTCTCCCATGATCCCCAACCGGAGAAGTCGATATATTTTTGAAAACCGCGCGAAGCGGGGTTGCCGCTGAAGCCGATACAGACAGTGGTATAGCCTTCACTCTCCAACAGCTCGGCCAGGGTGGTGACGTGGTCGCCCAGGCCGCCCTGATGGCGCAGTGCCACTACATCGGTGCCGAAGAGGTCCATGCCGGTAAACATCGAGCTGTAGCCGGGGGTGGTGGGGATGCTGGGGCTGAAGCAGTTGGAGAAGACGGCTCCCCGGGAGACAAACTTGTCGATATGGGGCGTCGTAAGGCGCTCATAGCCGTAGAGGCTCATGCGGTCAGGGCGCAGGCTGTCGATGCCGAAGAGGATCAGGTTGGGTTTTTTAGGTGGCATGGTGGTCTTCCTTTGCAGGTTAACAGGTTGTGTCAGGTGTTGGGAGAGTGATGCGGCGGCCGCTGGCGGCGGCTTCGTGGCAGGCGAGGATCATCTGTAGCGCCTGGCGCCCTTCGGCAGCGCTGGCGAGTGGCGCACGGCGACCGTGCAGGAAGTCGGCCAGCGGTGCAGCCAGGCCGCTGATGCGTTCGCCCTGGGAGACGATATCGGGGAGGTCGGAGAGCGTCCAGGCGCTGTCGTCGACATGGAACCACTTGAGCTGGACCGCGTCGGGCGGGCGCGGGTTCATACAGCTCACGACGTCGCCATAGTTGATAATAATGGTACCGTGCTCGCAGACAACCTCGCAGCAGTTTTCGGCAGCGGCAGCGGCAAAGGTGCAGGAGAGCTCGGCCAAGGTGCCGCTGGGATAGCGGAAAACAGCGATGGCATTGTCGTTGGCGATGGCGGGGTTCCAGAGTGTACTTAACTCGGCGACCACGCTCTGCGGCATGCCGAGCAGCCAGAGCAGGAAGTCGGCGGGGTGGGCGGCATCGTCGCTGAAGAGGTCGTGGTTCAGGGCCGGGTTGACGTGCCAGCTCTTATCGAAGTCGGGCCACTTCTGCACCGGCAGACAGTGGCGTCGCCGCACCATGTAGAGCTTGCCGAAGCGGCCGCTATCGAGCAGCTCTTTGAGTTTCAGGTTGTGGGGATCGACGCGCATCTGCCAGGCCACCGTGAAAGGGATGTTGTGCGCCGCCACGGCATCCACGATGCGGTCGGCTTCGTCGATGGTCAGTGCCAGTGGCTTCTGCAACACCACCGCCTTGCCGGCAGCGGCGGCGGCAGAGGTGAGGTCAGCGTGGTACGCGGTTTCGGCAGCGATGATCACGGCAGCGATGTCGTGGCGTGCCAGCAACTCTGCAACTGTGGCGACCTGTTCCAGAGCGTGTTGTGCGCAGGCCCCGGCGGCACGTTCAGAGTCGTGATCCCAACCGGCGACTGGCATCACGCCCAAATCGGGGCGTTGACGCCATTGATCGAGGTAGGCGTGGACATGGCCATGTGCAAAGCCCAATATACCGATTTTTATGGGTCTCATAAGGGTGGCGAATTGCGGGGCGGATGTGCGGCAGAGGCGCTGCGGCAACCCGCCCCTGAGTAAGTCACCTTAACGGGCACCGAGCTGCTTGAGGCAGGCGTTCATGTAGCCGTAGCTCTCGGCGGCGATAACAGTGCGCTGACCGAGCGGGTAGTCGCCGGCACCGATCACCTCGAGGCAGACCGGGCCATTGTAGTTGCCGTTGACCATCGCTTCAAAGTAGGCGTAGAGGTTGATATCGCCACGGCCGCAGGCCTGGTCCGGGGCTGCCCCGGGACGGGGGCCGCGCCCCTTGCAGTCGCGGATATGGATATGGCGCACGCGTGAGAGGACCTGCGGCAAGGCCTCCTCGGGCAGCTCACCAGCGCGGTAGATGTGGCTCGGGTCCATATCGATGCCGAAGGCGCTATCTGAGATGCGCGCCATCGCTTCGAGTGTGGTGGGGGTGTTGTAGATGCTGGCGTTGACGTGGGCCTTGACGCAGAGGGTGACACCTTGCTTGCCGGCCAGCTCCGCCATTTTGGTCAGATGGCTGACAACGTGGTTGAAATCCTCCTCCACATCGGCCTTGCCCCCGGGGCCCACATTGACCACGGGGATGCCCAGCGCCGCGCAGGCGTCAAAGGCTTTTTGCAGGCGGGTCTCGTCGAGCGAGGCGACTTCGGTGCTGAGCAGGGCGAGATTGTGCTGTGCGGCGAGATCATGAATCTCTTTGACCTGTTCTTGCCAGCGGTCGAGCTCCAGATGCTCACACATGCCCTTGATGGCGGAGAGCTCGACGCCATCGTAGCCGGCCCAGGCGATATGGGTCATGGCAGTGGCGAGATCGAGGTTCTGGAAGAGGACGGTATTGACTCCAAGCTTGATCATCTCAGATGTTCTCCTTGGCGGGATCGCCCTTAAGCAGCGGCAGGGCGCGCGGACGCACCAAAGCGCCACCGGCCTCGTAAGATTCGATCACGGCGAAGATATACTCCATGGTGGCCAGGGCATCGCGGCCCGAGGCGCGCAGCTTCTCCAAGGCCACACCATTGCTGACATCCTCCAGAAAGGCGTTGATGCGGTTGGGGAAGGTCGAGCCGAAATCTTTGACGCCGGTATCCAGCACCTGCGGTGCCGGTCCCTCGCCCAGACCGAATTTTTCGCCCGGCTTGACCGAGGGCCAGTAGGTGAGGCGTTCGGCGCAGTTCTCGATGCAGAAGGTTCCCTTGCTGCCGGCCACCTCGTAGCTCCACCAGCCGCCCAGCCCCCAGGTGGCTTCACCGCGGTGACTGAGGAGGTAGCCGACGGCACCATTGGCAAAGCGGCAGTGGACACTGTTGATCGAGAGCAACAGATCGCCCTTGTTCTGGCGGAAGCCGGGGCGGCCGCTGAAGGCCTGAATGTGGGTGATATCGCCACAGAAGTAGCGCATCACACTGAAGGGGTGTGTTAGAAAGGCCTTCATGTGGGCGTAAGGCTGGTTAAAGCGGGGCGAAGGGTTGAAGTTGTAGATCGTCTCGCCGCCGTTGAAACCGACCTTAAAGAGCGAGTAGATCAGCTCGCCCACCTCGCCGTCGTCCATATACTGGCGGGCACGTGCGGCGGTGTCAGTGAAGTAGTGGTTGAGATTGCAACCGAGGTAGAGCTGCTTTTCCGCAGCATAACGCACCATCTCACGCGACTCGTTGATGTCGTTGGAGAGGGGCTTCTCGCAGAGAACGTGCTTGCCGGCCGCGAGAGCCTCCATGGCGGGCTCGAAGTGCCAACTGCCATTCTCGTAACCGCCGGTACAGACATCGACGATATCGAGTTCAGGGTGGGCGGCCAACATCTCGCGCAGTGAACTGTAGGCAGGAATGCCGAGGTCACCGGCCAGTTTGTCGGCCCGCTCACGGACCACATCGCAGACCGCCACCAGGTTGGCGAGCTTGTTGTTTTGGTAGGCCTTGGCATGCGTAGTACCGATGCCACGCGTGCCGACGATTCCGACTTTTAACGCCATCTCTTCGATCTCCTGCTTGGGCATGTGCAAAAAGTGCACAAAGTTGACGCCATTATAGCGCGTCGCAGTAACCAATGCCATTGACAAAAGCAACAAAAAATAGCACAATCCTCGCACGTGACAGCGATGGCTACTAAAACCAAAATTATTGCTCCGACGCACGTCTTCCGCGATCACGACATGCCGATTGCGGTGCTGCGCAATGTCGACCATGCGGTGACACCACTCCACAGCCACGGCTTTCATGAGCTGGTGCTGATCACCTGTGGCAGCGGCAACCACACGACGAGCCACGGCTCCTTCCCGTTAAAGCGCGGTGATGCCTTCCTGATTCATGGCGCAACACAGCACGGCTATAGCGCCACTGAAAAACTGGGCTTGATAAATATCGTCTTTGACCCGCAGCAAGCCTCACTGCCGCTCGATACGCTCGACCTGGGGGCGGTGCCGGGCTACCACGCCCTCTTTAAGATCGAGCCGCGGCTGCGTCAGCGGGGGGCCGATGGCTTGCGCCTCGGCCTCAACAACGCACAGCTTGAGCAAGCGCTGGCCATTGTGGCCGAGCTGGAGAGCGAGTTGCATGTGCGCCGTCCCGGCGGACGCTTTATGGCGTGCGGCCACCTGATCCGTCTGATCGGTTTTCTCTCGCGCTGCTACTCCGAATTGCACCAGACGAGCCGTGTGGTAGAGTTGGAGATTGGCCGGGTATTGAGTTATATCGAAGAGCATCTGAGCGAGGCGCTGACGATTGACGATCTGGCCCGTGTGGCCGGTATGGCACCTGCCACCTTTATGCGCCGTTTCCGCCATGCTGTCGGCGGCTCGCCACTCGACTATACGATACGCCGCCGCATTGCACGTGTCTGCGAGCGCCTGCGCCAGGGCGACGACCAGAAGCTCGCCGTTATTGCTGCAGCTTGCGGCTTCTCCGATGCCAACTACTTCAGCCGCACCTTCAAACGGATCATGGGGTGCACCCCACGCGCCTACCGAGCAGCGCGGTAGCGATATGGGCAAGCGACAGGGAAGTGGCAAGGGAAACGCAAAGAAGACCGTAGGCGGGGACAGAGAATCAGCGGCGGGGGCAATGAACATGTCAGCATAGAGCCAACTGGAGGCCGACACGCCGTTGGAGCCGCGCGAGCAAGAGAAAACGCATGAGGAGCGGCAGCAGACAAAAATCTCTCGCAATTTTGGGGAGGCTTTCGCGCCGCCAGGGGCTTCCCAATGACTGGAATCAGCCTACAAAATGGCCCACGTCCGTGCGAGTCATTTTGTAGGCTGGAGTCCTTGGTTGGGCAATTCTATCTCCACCGTTCCTAGCTCGTGCCTGTCTCCATCCGGGTCACGGTAGAGTACCTGGTAGTTCCCTGCTGATGGGTTACCTATGTTGATGTTGCCACTGAAAGCCGTTCTGATCGTGGTGGTCATGCGGGCAGTGAGCAAGATGTTCGTTCCCTCTACCTCTCCGGTCACCTTGTAGACCCATTGCCCGGAGTGCTGGATCTTGGTGGGGAGTTTGGCTTTGAGGAAACAGTATCCGTTCGTCCACACGGTGGGGCCAACGGTTATGTTGCCGAAGAAGTCGCGTGACTCCTTGTGGTTGCATCCGGCGAGGAGTAGAGAGCATGTCAGAATTGCTGCAATTCGTTTCATCAGTCTCGTGCCGAACGGTGATGTTGAGCTAACTTCGCAAGGAAACTCTTTATGCAGAGAGGCGGACTTGATAGGTACTGCTCTCTGCATAAAGCTAACCTCGGATATGTTACGATGGAGAAAAGGCCTATTGTATTCGATGAGTGGGAAGCTGTCCTGAAGCAAACGGTTGTACCGGAATTGCAACAGGGATATCGTGAAGCAATTGTGAAATGAACGATGCCACAACTGCAGGTGTTCGTCCGGCAATCGACCTCTTCCGCCAGGAGCCGAGGCATCTGATAAGTACGGTATGGCCTCGATATCGTGTCTATCTGCCCTTCCAGTAGTCGGGATTGCGGTGTAAATGCATGACTGCCATCACGACGAAGGCGTCGGCACGTTCCCGAAAAAGAACACCGAACGGGAAGGTCTTGGCAAGACAGCGGCGGACATCGAGTTCAACGACCGGGTAGAGATTGGGGTGAGCCGCGAGCCTGTTGACGGCATCCTGAATTGCAACCAAGAACCGTCTGCCGAGGTTGGGCTGCTGCGCCTCGTAATAGGCGGCTGCCTACATCATCTCGGTTTCCGCGTCAGGATGGAACCGTACTACTTTCATGTCAGCGTTGCGAATGCCTTAGCGAACACCGTGTCGGCATCGCGGAGTTCCACCGCGCTGCGATCCATTTCTGAGCAACGCCGACGGAGCTCCTCGCGCCATCTGGCTGACAGCGGAGGAGTAGCGGGGGCATCAAGACTTTCAATGAGCTTCTCAGCCATGAAGGCCCGCAAGGGAGGCGGAAGCTCCAGCGCCTCAATCACGAGGCTTTCAACAGTGGTTTCCATGCCGCCATTATATCATTTCCTCTCCCCTCGACAAGCGGCATTTTTCGTCAGAAGCAGAGGCACCCCCGATCGGCGCCACGAAGCTGCCGTTTGTGGGATGGAAGGGATATTTCCCTGCGACCAGAATCGCCAGAAATGTAGGCTTTACGATTTCGTCCGAGGCGCGGGCGGGGACAGAGAATCAGCGAGCGGGGACAAGCGGGACGCATGTGACAACCTCTTCAACCCTGCTTACGCTAAGCAGACGCATGTGACTGGCCTTGTCTTCGGGCGTCTTGGCGCACGAACGCACGGTTAGCGTGTTCCGTGCCGCCGCTTGTTGGGCAATCCTTCACCAGAACTTCCACCACGGTTTGTTTTCAAGTTGTTTCCAGGAGAAGTCCGTCTTCCATGAGGTATCACGGCGCAGGTACTTCAAGAATGCCGCCTCCACCTCCACCTTACTTAAATCGCGTGTGCACTGAAAATGACGATCGGCACCACCCTCTCTATACTCGAGAGTATATGGGTCGTCATATTCGTCCGATTGATCGAGATCAATTTCTCGAACAAGTTTCTCATCTGCCTGCCACGCACCGCACACCAACTCTCTGGGGTTGGAACGGATAACAATGTCATTATCGTATGTCCACAGCATGAAGCCTGTGCCCTCCATAAGCATAGTCAAGATATCCCGAGCCGTCCAGTTGCGTGTTTTAATCGATACCACAGGTAGATCAGCGACATCTAAAACGGTTTGATACTGTGACATAGCTTTATCGAACAGAGATCGAGCTGTCTTCGCCAGCACATCATTTTCAGGTATGTCAGCAAGGCGCGTTGGACCAATCTCCACACGTACAGTCGGAATGAAATCGTTGGTGCTTGCCAGCTTGAGACGATTGCCGCTGCAGCGACAATCTCATTTCAGGCCTATAATTGCGATTCCCATTTGGGCGGCAATCGGGTAGTATAGCCATTTCCAAGCAGCAGTAGCGCTTGCAACGATGAGGATGAGGAGTTTAGAGATGCCTTCACTTGAGACCAACTATCTGGGACTGGAACTGAAGTCACCCCTGGTGGCCGGTAGCTGCCCGCTGACGAGCGACCCGAAAGCGGCGGCAGCGCTGGCGGAGGCGGGGGTGGGGGCTTTGGTAGTGCGTTCGATCTTTGAAGAGGAGATACGCGCCGAGATGGCAGCGGCATACGACGACCTGGCGGACGCCGGCAGCGCCGCCGCCCTCGACTACCTGCGGGCTGACCTGCCGATGCAGCTTGGGCCGGAACGCTATATCGAAGAGCTCAAGGGATTGCGCAAAGGGTTGAAGATACCGGTAATTGCCAGTATCAACTGCTCGACCTCCGACCAGTGGGTCAAGTTTGCCCGCAAGATCGAGGCAGCCGGAGCCGATGCACTCGAACTCAATGTCTACGATATCCCCAGCATACCCGATCTCGACTCTGCCTCGATTGAGCAGCGTCATACCGCGTTGGTGGCGGCGGTCAAGGCTGAGATTTCAATTCCGCTGGTCGTGAAGTTGAGTCCCTACTACACCGGGCTGGCCCACTTTGCGCAGCGTCTTGACCGTCTCGGTGTCGGAGGGCTGGTGCTCTTCAACCGTTTTCTCGAACCCGATATCGATATCGAGAAGCTGGAGTTGATCCACAAGGGACACAGATCAACGAGCGAGGATATGCATCTGCCGCTACGCTGGGTGGCGATCCTGCGGCAGCAGGTAGAGTGCGATCTGGTTCTCGGTTGCGGGGTGCATGAGGCGGCCACCATGATCAAGGGGCTGCTGGCGGGCGCCAACGCCATCTACGCCTGTACGGCGCTCTACAAGCAGCCGACAGGCGCGGTTGTGCGGGAGATGTTGGCCGGAGTGCGCGACTGGATGCAACGCCACGACTATGCGACGCTGGCCGCCTTCCAGGGTGCCATCCGCGAGGAGATTCTGGGCGATGGCCAGGGGTTTGAGCGGTCGCAGTATGTCAAGCTGTTACAGGGGTGAGTGCGCTCAAGACTGCTGCGCTTTGGGCTTTGACTGCAGGATGCACATCCAGTCGGCTTCAAAGGCGCGTTGAGTGCCGACATAGCCCCTGCCTTTCTGACGCAACATTTTGGACGTCAGGCGCACGGTTTTGATTTCGAAGCGTACCGTCTCGTCGGGCACCACCTGACGCCGGAATTTGCTGTCGCGCACCATGGCGAGGAAGAAGAGGCTGTTGTGCGGCAGCTTGCCCGACTGGACCAGCCCGGCTCCACCACATTGCGCCATTGCCTCCACCAGGATCACGCCCGGCACTACCGGATAGGAGGGAAAGTGGCCGGCGAAGAAGAACTCCTCTTTGACGAAGCAGCGTGAACCGACGATCAGGCCATCGCCAAGCGTCGTCACCTCATCGACGAAGAGGAAGGGAGGGCGGTGTGGCAGCAGCGATTCGATAGTATGTTTCATGCCCGGTACCTCCTGATCACGATAACTCCGTTGTGCCCGCCAAAGCCGAGCGAACCGGAGGCGGCCACCTCGATTTCACCTGTAACACCCCGATGCGGCACATAGTCGAGATCGCAACCCGCCTCGATGTCGGGCGTATCGAGGTTGATAGTAGGCGGGTAGAAGCTGTCACGAATGGCAAGAACGGTAGCAATCGCCTCGACAGCGCCGGCGGCGGCAATCAGGTGGCCCACCATGCTTTTGGTGCTCGACACCTTCAACTTGTAGGCGTGGTCGCCAAAGGCGTTTTTGAGCATCTTGGTCTCGAGCGGATCGTTGAGTGGTGTCGAGGTGCCGTGTGCATTGTAGTATTGAACATCCTCCGGCCTGATCCCGGCATCGGCCAGAGCCAGGGAGATGGCACGGGCGCCTCCGGTGCCTTCGGGATCGGGAGCCGTGAGGTGATAAGCATCGCATGAGACGCCGTAACCAGCCAGCTCGGCATAAATCCCGGCGCCCCGCGCCTTGGCATGTTCCAGCTCCTCGAGGATCAGGATGCCGGCGCCTTCGCCCATGATAAAGCCGTCGCGCTCCTTGTCGAAGGGGCGGCTCGCCTTTTCGGGGGCGTCGTTATACTTGGTGGCCAGCGCCCTGATCACCTGGAAGCCGCCGATGCCGAAGCCGGTAATAGCCGACTCAGTGCCACCCGAGACGCAGACGTCGCAGCGACCGCTGCGGATCATGTCGAGCGCCGCGCCGAGGGCATCGGTGCCGGAGGCGCAGGCGGTCACGCTGGTGAGGGCGAAGCCTTTGATGCCAAAGGCCATGGCGATGTTGCCGGCGGCCTCATTCGAGATGATTTGTGGCACTGTCAGGGGCATGATGCGGCGTGGTCCGCTGGCAAAGTATTTGCCCATCGACTCTTCGATGATCTCATAGCCGCCGATGCCGTTACCGAGGTAGATGCCAGTGCGTTCGGCATCGATGGCGCCACTCTCCAACCCCGCATCCTGCAACGCCTGCGCGGCGGCCGCTACGGCGTACTGGCTGAAGAGGGCCATCTTGCGGGCCGCTTTAACGTCGATCCAGCGCGTCGGATCAAACTCTTTCACCTCAGCGGCGATCCTGACATCGAGTGCTGACGGGTCAAACCGTGTGATCGGTCCGACGCCGGAGCGACCTTGGCGTACGCTCTGCCAGAAGGTCTCCACATCGTTGCCGATCGGGTTGATGGTGCCTAGTCCGGTGACTACTACTCTGCGTCTCTGCTGCATCTCTTGCCTCTTGTCAAACTAACGGGTTACCAACTGATCAGGGCGCTGGCGGCAGTCAAGCCACCGCCAAAGCCAACGACTGCAATCAGGTCGCCCTGCTGCAAGCCACCCTGCATATCGAGTTCGCAGAGTGCAATTGGCACAGTGGCGCTTGAGGTGTTGGCGCGTTGCTCCAGATTCATAAAGAAGCGGCTCTCGGGGATCTTCATCTGGTTGGCGGCCGAGGCGATGATGCGTCCATTGGCCTGATGGGGCACGATCCACTTGAGGTCGCTGATGGCGATGCCGGCGTCGTCGGCCAGACGCTGCAACATCTCCGGGATCACCTTGACGGCGAAGGCGTAGACCTTCTTGCCTTGCATCTCCATCACGGGGGGCTTGCGGTGATTCATGGCACCGGGCTTGTAGGGTTCGGAAGCGCCGCCGTCACGCATCATAATGTACTCCCAACTGTTGCCGTCGGCCTTCATGGAGACTTCCCGGATGCCACGCACCGGATCGTCGCTGAGCTCGAGCAGGGCGGCGCCGGCGCCATCGCCGAAGAGCACGCAGGTGTTGCGGTCGCCCCAGTCGGTAAAACGTGTCAGCGCCTCGGCGCTGATCACCAATGTCCGACGTGCCATGCCCGCCTGCATCATGCCCTTGGCGACGGCGAGCCCCGTGACAAAGCCGCTGCAGGCGACGGTTATGTCAAAAGCCATGGCGTTGACAGCGCCGATCTTCTCCTGCACCAGGCAGGCAGTCGAGGGGCAGCCGATGTAGTCGGGCGAAGCGGTGGAGAGCACGATCAGGTCGACGTCGCTGGCGTCAACACCGCCCCGTTCCAGGGCGTTGCGCGCCGCCGCGGCGCCGAGATCGGAGGTGGTCTGGTCGTCAGCCATAATATGCCGCCAGCCGATACCGGTGTGGGAACGAATCCACTCGTCAGATGTATCGATCTGATAGCAACGCGCCAACTCATCATTGGAAACGCGGCGCTCCGGCAAATACATGCCCACCGATTTAAAGATGACACTCTTGGTCATTAAAGCCTCACTGCTGTAGGGGTGGCAATAGTGGTGTCCGGCCTGTTACCAGTGTATGTCAGAGGCCGGACACCTCGCATACAGAGCCTGCGTCATGCAGGTGTTCTGCCAAGTCGCTCGGTTGAGTTGTAACTTGAGCCGAATATTTTAGCCGAAACTGTCTGATATGGCAATCGATTAGCGCAGAGATTAGCGCAGGGAGCGACGATTGCTGTAATTCGGCTTGCAACAGCGCGGCCAATACGACAAGATAGACACGTTACACCTATCGGCAACAGGGTCGATCGGTGCTCTTTTACAGGAAACTTCGGAGCAAGAGAATGTCTAGAAAGATTGGTTGGGGAATTATCGGCGCTGGTGCCATTGCCAACGCCTTTGCCGATGGCGTAGAGCGGTCGCGCACGGGACGCCTGGTGGCAATCGGTTCACGCAGCGAAGAGAAGGCGGCCGCCTTTGCCGCCAAGTGGGGCGGTATCAAGGCGTATGGCAGCTATGAAGCGCTGCTGGCCGATAGCGAGGTAGAGGCTGTCTACGTTGCCACGCCCCATCCGTTCCATCCCGAATGGGCGATCAAGGCGGCCGAGGCCGGTAAACATCTGCTGGTTGAGAAGCCGCTGGCCATCAACTCCTGCCTGGCACAGACGGTCATTGAGGCGGCTGTTGCCAACAACGTCTTTCTGATGGAGGCCTACATGTATCGCTGCCACCCGCAGACGGAGCGGTTGGTTGAGCTGATTCGTGAGGGGGTAGTTGGCGAAGTGGCCGTGATCCAGGCGACCTTCTCTTTCCAGGCCGGTTTTAATGCCACTTCACGTCTCTGGAGCAACGCCCTGGCCGGTGGCGGTATCCTCGATGTCGGCGGCTATACCACCACCATTGCACGACTGATTGCCGGTGCGGCTCTCGGTCTGCCCTGTGCCGAGCCGCTGGCTGTTACCGGTGCCGCTCATCTCCATCCCGAGACGGGGGTCGACGCCTGGGCCGTCGGTACGCTCAAGTTTGACAAAGGCATCGTCGCCACCATCGCCACCGGCGTAGGTGTCGGGCAGGAGAGCGTTGTGCGCGTCTTCGGCAGCCAGGGCTCCATCCTGCTGGAGATGCCCTACCTGCACGCCCGCAGCGGTGCGATGCCCGGCAAGATCATAGTGCGGCGTCATGGGCAGGCGGAGGAGATTGTTGAGATTCCCTCTGAACTGACGAGCTACGTCTACGAAGCCGACGCCTGTGGCGAGGCGATTCTGGCCGGCAAGCAGCAGACACAGCAGATGACGTGGGCCGATTCTCTCAGCAATCTGCGGGTTATGGATGCCTGGCGGGATGCCATCGGTCTGGTCTATGAGAGTGAGCAACCGGCTGCACTCTCCAACATCACACCGGCCGGACGTCCCCTGGCACGGAGCGCCGCCGCCCCGGTGCCCGCCGGCAAGATTGCCGGACTCGACAAGCCGGTCTCCTCACTGGTGATGGGAGTCGACAACCAGAGCACCATGCGGCAGGCGGAGATGATCTTTGACGACTACTTTGCCCGTGGCGGCAACGCCTTTGACACCGCCTATATCTATGGCCAGCAGGCTTCGCAACTGCTGGGGCGCTGGATCGCAGCCCGCGGCGTGCGCGACGATGTGGTGCTCATCGCCAAGGGTGCCCATACCCCCAACTGCAATCCGCAAGCTCTGGTGGCCCAGCTCGACGCACAGCTCCAGTGGCTCGGGGTTAACGAAGCCGACATCTACATGATGCACCGTGACAACCTCGATATCCCGGTGGCCGACTTTATCGAGACGCTCAACCTGCAGGTGAAGGCGGGCAAGATCAAGGTCTTCGGCGGCAGCAACTGGACGATCGAGCGGGTGCGCGAAGCCAACGCCTATGCGGCGTCCAAAGGGTTGCAGGGCTTTACGGTACTCTCCAACAACCTCTCACTGGCCGAGATGGTCAATCCCCTCTGGACCGGCTGTCTGCATGTGCATGACGCCGCCTCACGCCGCTTCCTGGCAGAGGCCGGCATTGCGCTACTGCCGTGGTCGAGCCAGGCTCGCGGCTTCTTTGTCCCTTCACGTGCCCATCCCGAGCTGCGCAGTGACGCCTCGCTGGTGGCGAGCTGGTACTCGGACGACAACTTCAAGCGACAGGCCCGTGCAATCGAGCTGGCCGCTGTGAAGGGGGTCGAGCCGATCAACATCGCCCTCGCTTGGGTCTTGCATCAGGAGTTCCCCTGCTTCCCGCTGATCGGGCCACGCCAGATCTCAGAGACACGCTCCAGCTTCAAGGCGCTCGACGTAACGCTGACTCCAGAAGAGAGCCGTTACCTCAACCTGGAAGTATAGCAGTAGTGGGGGCCGATGCAGTTTCTCCACGACCTGGCAGCCTTCAGCTTTCTCCAGTATGCCGTGATCGCCGCCCTCTTGGCGGCGATTCCAGCCGGAGTGGTTGGCTGCTGGGTAGTGGTGCGGCGCAACACCTATATTGCCGGGGCCATCTCTCACTGCATCCTGGCCGGCATCGGCCTGGCCGTCTATCTGCAGCGCGCACGTGGGGTCGCCTGGTTTACACCGCAGCTCGGCGCCGCCCTGGCGGCGGTGGCGGCGGCCCTGCTGGTCGGCATGACCTCGCTGGGCGGGCGCTTTCGTACCGATAGCGTCTTGAGTGCCCTCTGGGCCGTCGGCATGGCGCTGGGCG
Source organism: uncultured Lentisphaerales bacterium (assembly GCA_964599645.1). Taxonomy (GTDB): domain Bacteria; phylum Verrucomicrobiota; class Kiritimatiellia; order RFP12; family JAAYLN01; genus JAAYLN01. Next base: position 32,975 of record CAZRGQ010000021.1, read on the forward strand.
TCTCACTGCTGGCGATTACGCCCGGGTATCAGACCGACCTGATGGGCTACCTCTTCGGCAATATCCTGATGATCGGCGTTGCTGACCTGCTGCTGATGGCGCTGCTCAACCTGCTGGTGCTCGGCCTGATGGCGCTCAGTTACCACCGTCTGCTGGCGATCAGCTTCAATCCCGAGATGGCACGCCTGCGCGGCGTACGCGTTGAGTTTTACGAACTACTCTTCATGGTGCTCACCGCCCTTACCATCGTGTTGCTGGTACAGGTGATCGGTATCGTGCTGGCGTTGGCGCTGCTCACGCTGCCGGCAGCGACCGCCGGGCTGCTGACGCGCCGGCTCAACGCCATGATGCTGCTGGCCACGCTCTTGACAGCCGGCGTCACAATCGGCGGACTCGCCTGCAGCTATGCCCCCGGCTGGCCGGCGGGCGCCACGATCGTGGAGCTGGCGGCGCTGCTCTACGGAGTGGTGGCGCTGGTCACCTGGTTGCAGCGGCGACGGCGTCCCCGGCTGCGAGGTTAATGGCAATGCGCTTCGATCTCCATATCCACTCCTGCCTCTCGCCCTGCGCCGATCTTGAGATGTCGCCGCGTGCCATTGTGGAGCGCGCCCTGGCCGCAGGGCTTGATGCTATCGCCATTACCGACCACAACAGCGCACGCAACACTCCGGCGCTGGCTGATTGCTGCCGCGAGAGCGGACTCGCCGCCCTCTTCGGGCTCGAGATTTCGACAGCCGAAGAGGTGCATACGCTGGCCCTCTTCGATACTCTGGCACAGGCGGCGAGCATGACCGAATGGATCTACGACTCCCTGCCCAAGCGTGTCAACCAGCCGGAGGTCTTTGGTGACCAACCGGTGGTGACAGCCGATGAGACGATTATCGAGCTGGAGTGGCGTCTCCTGGCCGGCGCTTCACGCCATACTGTGCGAGAGGTAGGGGCCAAGGTACACGAGCTGGGCGGACTCTTCATCGCCGCCCATATCGACCGGCCGGTCTTCAGCCTCTTCTCACAGCTTGGTCTGCTGGCAGACGATGAGGGGTTTGATGCACTGGAGCTGAGTCGTTTTGCCGACGCTGCCCTCTGGCGAGAGCGCTCAGGCGGTCTGCCGCTGCTGCGCTCCTCCGACTCTCACTATCTGGCCGACATCGGCAGCGGCTGGAGCGAGGCAGAGCTGGAAACCTTCTCGGTAGCCGGGCTGCAAAATTCCTTGCAGCAGGCGCTTGTTCAGCCCGGGCCGCCACTCAAGGCTGGCCGATAGCGGCATCGGTACGTGTGGCGATATTCCCCAGGTGACGTACAACAGCCTCGACCAGGGCGAGTACTTCGACGTAGATAATACCCCGTGCGATAGTACATTCGCCACGCTGCAGACGCACCACATGCCCCTGGCTGGCCAGTTGGCAGAGAATCTTGACCTTCCCTTCAAGGCGCACGGCAGTCTCAATAGCGTACTTGCCTGTACCGCTTAATCCCTTGAGGACAGAGTCGCCCAGCTCTTTGGTGTGTTTGATAATCTTGTCGAGCTCCTGCTGTGCGGTGGTTGTAAGGGCTTCACCATCAGCAGCTTGCCGGCTGAGTTCTGCAATCGCCACTCCGATATCGGCGATACGTTCGGCATCGGCAACACAGTGCATCAGGGCCGGAATGGCGGCTGTTTGGCTGGCGGAGAGTTTACAGCGGGTTAACTGCATCAAATAGTCCATGATCTGGCGTTGCATTTCGTCCGTCTCGTTCTCGGCAGTCTCGATATCGCCCAGCATGGCGGGAGTATCGTGGCGATAGGCATCCAAAGCCGTAAATGCGACCCAACAGGCACGTTCCGACATGGCGGCAGTAGCCCGCAAGGCACCGTCGATCGCTACGGCAGGCGAGGTAAGCCAATTTTTATCGAGCTTGAGCAGCGGCAGACGTGGTGTGGCAGCGTGTTCAGGAATAATTTTGGTGCAGAGCCATGCCAGCACGTTGATAAAGGGGGTAAACATGAAGACACAGACGACGTTAAAGAGCGTGTGCGAGGCAGCCACATGGCGTCCGACATTTTCACCGGCAAAGACGTCACCAGCGGTGAGGTGGTCGACGGCGTAGATAAAAGAGGGTATGCCGTCGATCCTCACATTGAAGAGCGCTACCATGACCGAGACTCCCAGCACGTTGAAAAGTGTATGTGCGATCGCCGCCTGCTTGGCGGTGCGGTTGGCGCTTAGCGAAGCGAGGTTGGCGGTAATCGTGGTGCCGATGTTGTCGCCCAGGATGATCGGCACGGCCGTCCAGATATTTAAAAGGCCGCTATTGGCCAGGGCAATGGCCAGACCGATGGTTGCGGCGCTGCTCTGCACAATGGTCGTAGTCAAAACACCGATACCGATCGCTGCCAGCATGGCTCCAACTGGCAATTCGCCACCCAACACTGCGGGGCTGCAATCAATCGCCTGGAAGATACGTATAAAGCTGGGAAAGGTGCTGACGGTCTTGAGTTGCGTCGACATAAGCCCCATGCCGAAAAAGAGCAGCCCAAAGCCCAAAATGGCGCGTGCTAGGCCTTGACCGGCGGGACGGCGCAAAGCAAACAGCAGCAGCACTCCCAGAGTAATGGCCGGCAAAGCGATATTACCGAGGTCAAAAGAGACAATCTGGCCGCTGGCCGTGGTGCCGATGTTGGCACCGAAGATGACACCGATGGCCTGCTTGAGCGTTAAAAGGCCGGCATTGACAAAGCCGATGGTCATCACTGTAGTGCTGCTGGACGATTGTATTAGGCCGGTTACCATCGCACCGGCACAGACGGCCCGTACATGGTTGCCGGTTATATACGACAATATTCTGCGCAAACGATTGCCTGCCACCTGCTGCAAGCCTTCACTCATCAACGTGATACCAAAGACGAAGAGTGCCAGCCCGCCAAGTACACCTGTCAGCAGCGTGGCAATGTGCATGGCGGCGGCCTCCATTAAGAGCGGCCTGGCACTATGACCGGCCTGAGGCGCAGCTATTTCAGCGCTGACCTGGTAAACTCCAAGCGTGTCGGGGCTGGTCTGCAGGTCGACCTCGACCACGCCATGCTCATCGCTGATCCCCATGCCAGGGAGCAGTTTGCCACCCGTTCCAGGCTGTGAGAGCAGCGTGAAGTAGACGGGAACACCGACGAGAGGCGATGAATCAGGGGAGAGCAGGGTAACGCGGAAAGGCGTGGGGGTGGTTTCGCCGGCCATCACCTCCTGGCGTTGATTCGCCAGTTGCACACCGGAGACGAAGCGCAGCTGTTGTTTGACGCTCGGCTTGCTGGCGGCCGAGACCTCAAGGTACTGGTCGCCAAAGGAGTGGCCTAATTCGACGTCAAAGTCGAGACGGCCTCCCGGGTCGGTGAGGCCTGTAGTGATAGAGGCCGTCAGGCCGGACTCCGGCGAGAGTGATCTAATCAGGAGGCGTTCACCTGCAAGCGGATGGCGTACGCCCTTGCCGCCCAGCAAGCCGGGGAGTTGGGCAGACTGCACCTCCACGCTAACGCGTTTGGTGCCGTTGCTGCCGGCTATGCCGTATTGCGGGTCGGGAGAAATCACCCGGATACGGTCAGGTAGCTGCGGGGTCTCATCAGGCTGGCAGCCAACCAGCGGCAAGAGCAAAAGTGAGATAACAGGAAACGATAAGAGGAGAGCGAGGCGACGGGGTAGTTCTTGTCTCATGAGGCTTTCGGTATACTGTATATGTTCGCTACCCGTCAAGCCGCAAAATGGGGTTTGTACGATTCGAAGTTTAAAATGTCTCTGCAGGCGCACATCAGCCATGCGGCAGCGATGGTTTGGACACAATAAAAAACCTTGCAAGAGCAGGCTCTTGCAAGGTTTGAAAGTGGTGGCGGCTGAGGGTCACGATCCCCCGACCTGCGGATTATGATTCCGTTGCTCTACCAACTGAGCTAAGCCGCCAAGGTGTTGAAGGGCGCTACTATAGCCGATTTGCCTGACAATGTGAAGCGCAAAAAACGGGGGTTTGTAATCGGTCAGTGACAGAGGTGTGGTAGAGACGAGCGAGGAGCGTAGATGGGGACAGAGAACAACAAGAGAAGCAAAAGAAGGGACAGAGAA
>CAZRGQ010000022.1:0-33948 GCA_964599645.1 uncultured Lentisphaerales bacterium
TAGCAAAGAGACAACCTATGTGACAACCACTATTTAATGCTAGAGCTGAATGCACTTAATATGCTGCAAGGCAACATATTAACTTAACATAAATGGCGTTTTCAACTTTCAGCATTGACCTTGAAGTTAGCTTTATGTAAATATCGAAGTCAGCTTTATGCAGAGAGATGGACTTAGTAGGTGCTGCTCTCTGCATAAAGCTAACCTCGGAGGTGTTACGATGGAGAAAAGGCCTATTGTATTCGACGAGTGGGAAGCTGCCCTGAAGCAAACGGTTGCGCCGGAATTGCAACAGGGATATCGTGAAACCATCGGCAAATTCAGATACTGGCTAAAGCAAGCCGGCAAGGCTCCAAATGTAGAGACTTTTAAGTCCCATCTGGAGTGACAGGTGAGGTGCAACAAACGAGGCGGCCAAAATTGAGAGTTACGTGTTGGAAGTTGGGCCAAACTGCGGCGTCGACAGCGCGACGCCCTTCAGGGCGCTTTGCACCCCACATTCGCATCCCCCGATCATTGTCCTTATACTCCATCTGTGCTATGGTGTTTTAAGCGCCATGAAGGATAAAACCATGAATCAACTCTTCGAGTGTCGCCCGGTAGCGGTTATCGGAGCGAGCGCCAAGCCGGAGCGCTACAGCAACAAGGCGATCAAGATGCTGCTGGACGAGGGGTATAGAGTGGTGCCGGTACACCCCACGCTCAAGAGCATCGAGGGGGTAGATGTTGCCAGCTCGCTCGCTGAAACCTCAGGGATCGATACCGTCACACTCTATGTCAATGCAACCAAGCAGGCAGGTTTGGGCGACGAGCTTGTCAAACAAGGGGTACGGCGGGTAATCTTCAATCCCGGCACCGAAAATGAAGAGCTAATGGCGCATTTACGCCGCCATGAGATCGAGGTTGTCGCGGCATGTACCCTCGTCATGTTGCGTACCGGCCAGTTTCAAAAGCATTGATTACAGAAGGTGAAATTGTTATACTATGCCTTCTTTTTCTGCTAACCCTACTTTTTTGTCATTTTCTATGTCGACCAAGACACTACATCCCCTCGCGCAGGCATTAAATGCCGATCTGGCGCGTGGTGACTGCATGATTCCCGGGCTGCTGTCGCAGCGCGGTTTGCGCGCCTATTTTCCGTCACAGGGCATTTTGGGCCAGAGCGCCGAGGCGAGGGGTACCCGGATCAATGCCACTATCGGGACGGCTTTTGAAGATAGCGGTGCGCCGCTGACGCTTGAGTGTCTGGAGGGGATGGTAGGGACGCCCAGGGCAGCCTTTCTCTACGCCCCGAGCCACGGTCTGCCGGAGCTGCGGAAACGGTGGCGCGAACTGCTCTTCGAGAAGAACCCTGCCTTGCAGGGATGCGGCTGCAGCCTGCCGATTGTGACGAGCGCCCTGACCCATGCGCTCTATCTGGTGGCACGCCTCTTTGTGGAGCCGCGTGACGAGGTGATTCTCTCTGATCTCTACTGGGACAACTATGAGTTGATCTTTGAGGAGGGGTGCGGCGCCCGCTTCAAGAGCTTCAAAACCTTCCGCGGGCGGCGTTTCAATGTGCCGGCGCTGGAGCGCCGGGTGTTGGCGCGGGGCGAAAAGAAGATCGTCTTGCTCAACTTCCCCAACAACCCTACTGGCTATACGGCGACCGAGGAGGAGGCGCTGGAGATTCGCGATGTGCTGCTGCGGGCGGCGGTGGCCGGCAAGAAGCTCTGTGTGATCCTCGACGACGCCTACTTCGGTCTCGTCTACCAGAAGGGGGTCTTTCGTGAATCGCTCTTCGGGCTGCTGGCCAATCTGCATCCGAATATCTTGGCGATCAAGCTCGATGGCCCCACCAAGGAGGATTACGTCTGGGGCATGCGGGTTGGTTTTATCACCTACGGCATGCAGGGGGCGACACCGGAGGTCTACCAGGCGTTGGAGGCCAAGACGGCCGGCCTGGTGCGCATGACGATCTCCAATGCCAACCATCTGGGGCAACAGATGTTGCTGCAGGCCTTCCGGCACCCCGATTATGAGCGGCAGAAGCATGCCAAATATGAGATACTGGCGGCACGTTACAACAAGATACAGCAGATACTGCGGCAGCGGCGCGAGTATCGCGAGTCGTTCGTGGCAATGCCCTTCAATTCGGGTTACTTCATGTGCATCAAGCCGCTGGGAGTCTCGCCGGATGCGTTGCGGCGGGCGCTGATCGCCGACTGCCAGACCGGCACGATTGTGCTGGCTGGTTTGCTGCGCTTGGCCTTCTCCAGTGTGCCACTTGATCGACTGGAGGAGTTGTTTGCCAATATCGACGCCACCGTACGCAAATTGAAAGAGAGTGTTTAAGATGCCCTTGACACCGATAGGAAATGCCAGACTGGCACTTGAGGGGCGCGAGGTTGAGCTGCCGCTGCTGCAGGGCAGTGAGGGCGAGCGGGCGATCGATATTGCCCAACTGCGCAAAGCCACCGGCGCGGTGACGCTCGACTATGGCTATCTCAATACCGGTTCCTGTGCCAGCGCCATCACCTATATCGACGGCGAGCGGGGAATCTTGCGCTACCGCGGCTATCCGGTAGAGGAGCTGGCGGCACAATCGCGCTTTGTCGAGGTGGCCTACCTCCTGATCAACGGCCGCATGCCCGACAAACGTGAACGCGACGAGTGGTCGTTGCTGCTCAACCACCAATCGATGTTCCATGAAGACATGCGCCACTTCTTCTACCGCTTTCCCGACCGCGCCCATCCGATGGCGATTCTCTCGGCGATGGTGGTGTCGCTCTCGGCCTTCTATCCTGAGCTCTCACACCATGAAGAGCAGCAAGATGAGGATGCCATCAATCTGGCGGCCACGCGACTGCTCTCCAAGGTGCGCACGATTGCAGCCTTCGCCTACAAGAAGTCGATCGGTGAACCGTTCGTCTATCCGCGTCACGATTTGCGTTACTGCGCCAACTTTCTCAACATGATGTTCAGCTCGCCGGTGGCACCCTACGAGCTGCGTCCCGAGGTGGTCAAGGCGCTCAATGTACTGCTGATTCTACATGCCGACCATGAGCAGAACTGCTCGACCTCGGCGGTACGCCTCGTCGGTAGCGCCGGTGTAAACCTCTATGCGGCCGTCTCCTCCGGCATCTGTGCTTTGTGGGGGCCGCTGCATGGTGGTGCCAACCAGATGACGATTGAGATGCTCGAGGGGCTGGTAGAGAGTGGTGAGAAACCGAAGGATTTTCTGGAGCGGGTCAAGAACTCACGCGGCAAGCTGCTGCTCTATGGCTTCGGCCATCGGGTCTATAAACACTACGATCCGCGGGCCAAGGTGATCAAGGAGACGTGCGACCGGGTGTTGTCGGCGCTCAAGGTCTCGGATCCGTTGCTCGATGTGGCGATGGAGCTGGAGGAGCTGGCATTGCATGACGACTACTTCCTCAGCCGCCACCTCTACCCCAATGTCGACTTCTACAGTGGCATCATCTACCGTGCCATCGGCATTCCCAAGGAGATGTTTACCGTGATGTTTGCCTTGGGACGGCTGCCCGGCTGGATCGCCCACTGGAAAGAGGCGCATGAGGACCCGCGTTTCAAACTGCAGCGTCCGCGGCAGATTTACGTCGGGCCGTCCGAGCGCCATCTTACCAGCGAGCAGTATAGCTCCGAACTTACCCGGGTGGTCTATGAGACGGGCGGTGAGGGCCTCTGAGATGTACGGGAAGCAGCATGGCTAACGAGCAGCGCAAGCAGGCAGAGTTGAAGGTCAGGGGGTGGCTCTGGTATCCCGGTGGCTTCGTGCTCTGCCTGTTGACGCTGTGGCTGGCAGGCAGTGTTGCCGTACGGGCAGAGCCGCCGCCACCGTTGAGCGAGCAGCGTTTGCTGGTGGCGCAGGCGGCGATGCAGGAGGGGCTTTTCGATGTGGCCGAACGCCATCTGGTGGCTTATCTGGCGAGTCGTCGTGAAGAGCCGGAGGCGTGCGTGCAACCACTGCTCTGGCTCTGCCGGGTCTTGTCGGAGCTGGGGCGTCCGGGCGATATTCTGACGCTGCTGGAAGCCAATGGCGCAGTGGTGGCAGCGGGCGCCTCAGGCGGCGGGTTTGATTTCTGGCGCGGACGGGCGCTCTGCGAGCTGGGGCGCATCGGTGAAGTGGCCGCCGCCCTGAAAGGGGTTGATCCGGAGCGGTTGGAGACGGCCTACGCCATTGGCATCCGGCGTATCATGGCTCGGGCGGCATTGGCCGCCGGCAACTACGAGGCGGCGCGCCACGCCTTTGCCGGAGTTGACGAGACGGCTACCAATCGTGAAGTACGGGTGGCCAACCTGCTGGAGTGGGCGCAGGCCGAGCTGGCCGCTGGCAAGGTGGAGGCCTGCGAGGCGCTGCTGCAGCGGCAGGCAAAGCTGCGTCCGGCGACGGACGAGAGTCGGCCGGCCCTGGCTCTGGGGCGACTGCTGCAGGGGCAGTTGGCACGCCGGCAAGGGCGTCCGGAGGAGGCGGCCGTACTGTTGCAGGAGTTGGCCAGCGATCCGGAGACACCGGTAGTGAGCCGCTCGGAGGCGTGGCTGGAGCTGGCCGAGATGGCCTTTGAGCGCGGCGCAACCAACGAGACGATAGCAGCCAGCCGACAGATACTCGATCCGGCTCTGGGGAGTCAACATGCCTGGCGCATCGGCCTGCGTTACGGACGGCTGCTGCTGGCCCTGCCGGGTGAACTGGAGCAGGGGGCTGCCATTCTGAAGCGTGCTGTCCGTGAAAATCCCGGTGCCCCGGAGTCGGCCGCCGCACAGTATGCCCTGGGAGAGGCGTGGCTGGTGGCCGGTTCCAACCGTCAGGCCGCAGTCGAGTTCCGCAACTATCTTGAGACCTACGGTGAAGAGGAGCGACTGGCCACGGCCTTGCATGGCGAGGCGGTGGCATTGCTGCGGCTGCGCTCCTACAACGAAGCGGCTGGCCTCTTTCAGCAGGCTGCGCAAGCCTCGACCACGACGGCCTGGCGGGCTGCGGCCCTGATGCAGGCGGCCGATGCGAGTCATGCCGCGGCGCGTTATGAGCAGGCCAGTGAGCTCTATCAGAGGGTAGCCGCGATGACCAACGGCCCGACCCTGACTGCCCGAGCGGCCTTCATGGCAGCCGATGCGCTGGAGCGTCTCGGGCGAACCGCAGCGGCCGAGAACGCCTTTGTCACATTGTCCAATCAGTTGCAGAGCGGTGACGAGCTGGCCGCTGCGGCCCGTTTGCGGGCCGCCCGTTTGCAGGAGCGGCGTGAGGCCGTGGCCGAGGCGATCGGCACATACAGTGTTGTGATCGAGACAGCCACCAATCGGGCGCAATTGGCAGAGGCGCTGCTGGGGCGCGGACGCTCCAACTACCGCAACTACCAGTTTGAAAGGGCGATTCCCGACCTGGAGCAGGCGGCAGAGACAGCGACAGCGTTGGCGCCGCAGGCCGACTATCTGCGGATGTTGTCGTTGTATGGCGCCGGGCGCGATGATGCGGCGATTGCGCTGGGTAGCGCCTTTGTGGCCAACTATCCGGAGGCGAGTGAGCGGGCTGATGTTTCACTCTGGCTGGCGCAGTATCACTATAACCGCAGAGAGTTTGAAGAGGCGCAGCAGCGCCTGGCGGCCTTTGCCGAAGGTTGGCCGCAACATCCGCAAGCCGATGCTGCTTTGGTATGGGCCGGCAGGGCCGCGCTGCAACGGGGCGAGTTCTCCGATGCCATTGCGCTCCTGGCACAACTGTCGCGCAGCTACCCTGCGAGTTCACGTCTGGCCGAGGCGCGCTTTCTGCAAGCCGAGGCGCTCGGCGAGTTGGCCCGCTTTGAAGAGGCGATTCTGGTGCTTGACGAGATTATCAACCGCTACCCGGAGAGCGAGATGGTGACCTCCGCCTGGCTGCGCAAGGGCGACAGCCTGGTGGCGCTCGGTTCGAGCGCCACCAACCGCTATGAAGAGGCGCTGCGCGCCTATGAGATCGCCGGCAGACGTCCCGACGCCTGCAGCAGCCTGCTGCTGCAGGCGGCCTACAAGCGGGGCCGGGTGCTGGAGAAGCTGTCGCGCATCAGTGAAGCGATCGACTACTACTATACCGAAGTGGTGTTGCGCTATCAGCAGGAGCGCGCTACCGGTGGTGCCGGCGGCGAGCAGGCGGAAGAGTGGTATCTGCGGGCGGTCATGCAGATTGCCACGTTGAAAGAGGGGCTTGAAGGGGGAGCAGCGGCGGTGGAATTTTTGCGGCACCGTATCAGGGAAGGCATGAGCGGAGCGGCCGAAGCAGAGGCCTTGATCCGGCGGATAGAGCGGGAGGAGCTGCCGCTCTGGCCTGCCAGCGGAAGGGAGCAGCAGCAATGAGAGCGTTTGATATCTGGCGTGAAGGCGGACCGGTCTTCTGGATGCTGGTGGTGACCGGCGTGGCAGCTATCGCTGTCTTCCTGGAGCGACTGCTGCATCTGCGGCGGGCGCGGATTCACTTTGACGACTTTCTGACCGGGGTCTTCAACATTCTGGAGCGGGGCAGCATTCAGGAGGCCGTGATGCTCTGCGATGAGGCTCCCGGGCCGGTCGCACACCTGATGCGTACGGCGATCAAGCAGCATGATGAACCGCCGGAGACGTTGCGTTACATTCTTGACAACGCCAGCCATGCCGAGGTTTCACGCATGGAACGGCGTCTCGGGGTGCTGGCCACCATTGTGCAGGTGGCACCGCTGCTGGGGCTGCTCGGTGCGCTGCTGGGAGTGCTGGAGACGGTGCTGGTGATGCGTCAGCAGGCACCGTTGGTACAGTCGGTCGATATTACCACAGGCTTGACCCGTGCCCTGATTGCGTCGATTGCCGGCTTGATGGTGGCGATTCCCGCCTATGCGATGTTCAATCTGCTGGTGATCAGGATTGATCGTATCGTGCTCGACATGGAGCAGGCTACTAACGACATTCTCTCCTTTATGCGACGCTGGCCGCATCAACGTGGCAGTCGCACAACCGATGCGTGAGGGGGCATGGCACGTTATTTAAAGAGTTCCGGGGGTTGGCGCGAAGAGGGGCTGCGGATGCGTTTCCGCCCGCGCAGCCGGATTGCCAACACCTTTTTACATGTGGTGCCATGGCTCAATTTCGCTGTGGTGTTGGCGCTTTTTTTTGCCATTTCCGGGCGTCTGACGCTCCAGCCGGGAGTCGTCTTTGAAGTGCCGCAGGCGCCCTTTGATGAAGGGGTGCAACGGGCGCTGACGCTGGTGATGATCCATGCCGAGCGTGCTGAGGAGGATGAGACGCTGATCTTCTTCGATGATGTCCGCTATCAGCCCGGCGAGCCGGAACAGCGGGCGCAATTGGGCGCCGAACTGGCCCGTGCCGCTCTGCGCCCCAATGGCCACCAGGTGCTCCTGCTGGCCGATCGCCGGGTGCCGCACGGTGCGGTGATCGATCTTGTGACGCTGATACGCGCTGCCGGCGTGCGGCGCGTCAATGTGGCGGTCAAACCGGAGCCATGAGCCACAGAGCCGAGAGCGAGACGCCAGTTGGCGGCGGGCCGGGTTTTCGCCTGCGGCGCGAGCGTCTGGGCGAGTGGGCCGTGACTCTGGTGTTGGCGCTGGCTGTGGGGCTCTGGCGGCTCTGGCCGCGTGGCAACTATCTGCCGCGACCGCCTGCGCCGCTGCCTGAACCGGCGCTCGCCTACGTGGAGCTTGTCTCGGGTGGCACGCTGTTGCAGCAGGGCAACTGGCTGGCGGGGAGCAGCCCCCTGACACACTCGCCGGAGACGCTGCCGTTGCTGCCACAGGTGGCCTTGCCACCACTGGCAACGCCAGCCTACAGTGAGCCGCTGTCGCCGCAGCCGGACCGTCTGCCGCTGGCACCGCCGCTGCTGCTGCCCTTGCCGTTGCCACAGTGTGAGACGCTGGCGCCGGCTGCCGCCGTGCCCGAGGCTTGGCGGGGGCGCAGAATCTACGTTGCACCGGCCTTGCGTGCGGCCGGATTCGGTTTTACTGTGCCGCAGGTGGAGGAGAGTGGAGCCGCCGGACGCAGGCTCTACCGGATAGCGCTGGATGAGAGCGGAAGAGTGGTGGGACTGCTCGACGAGTCGGAGCGGCAGAGCGCTGGCGAGACTCTCTGGCGGCGGGCGCTTCTCAGCGGCAGCGGTACCAACAGCGCCTCCGGCACCATCCTGATCGAGTGGCGCTGAGGCGTGCTTCAGCGGCGCATGACGCCCGGCAGATTGGCTCTAAGCCAGGCCAGCAGCGGCTCCAGCGGCAGGCCGACGATGTTGGAGTATGAGCCGGAGTAGCCGGCAATCAGCGGTACCACCTGCTCGTCGATGTCGTAGGCGCCGGCCCGGTCGAGCGGCTGTGCGGTGGCCAGATAGCGTGTGATCGTCGCCTCACTCAGTTTCAGAAAGGTGACGTCCGAGACCTCCACATGGAGCGTGGCAGTGGAGGCGGTCGGCAGTGAGAGCGCCAGGGCGGTGTAGACGCTCTGGGTGCGTCCCGCGAAGGCGCGCAGAAAGGCGGCAGCCTCGTCGAAGTCACGTGGTTTGCCTATCAACTCCCCCTCAAACCAGACGAGGGTATCGGCTGCCAGAATGGCGGCAGCAGGGTGGAGCGCCCGGCAGGCATCGTGTTTGGCGCGCGCATTATGGGAGACGGTCGCGGCCGGATCACCAACAATCGAGATCTCGGTTGCAGCGACGGCCGCGACCTCGAACGCAACGCCGGCCTCGCGCAAGAGACGCTGCCGCCGGGGTGAAGCCGAGGCGAGCAGCAGCGGAGGCGTAGTGGGGTGGTGCGGGAGGGTCATGTCAAGCTGTTCCCGAAACTGTGAGAGTTTTTTTGTGGATGCCGCTTGCTCATGCGCTTACCCTTGCTCTGGCGGCTCACCACAGGTTCGCCCTCCAGATTGTGAGCAGGTGCAGCCTATACGGTGAGGTTTAACGGCTTGCCGGCACGCAGACGTGCGCGGCGCTTGCGTCCGGCGCAGCGGATTTCGATGTTGAGATCGACGTCGGCCGCCAGCTCGACCTCAGCCGTGTCGGCGGCACTGCTGCGGCGGGCAGCGTATGCCCGCAGCGTACCGGGGGCCACGGCAAAGTTTTCGATACCGTGCGCCTCGGTCAGGCGGATGTCCCAGACGAGGCGGTTGGCGGGGCGGTCGAGGTCGAGGCCGATGATGTTTTCGATCAACATGGCGAGTGGCCCGATACCGCTCCAGCCGACAAAGTCGGGTTTGACGTAGCCGCCACCTCTGGCGGCAGTGGCCGGCTTGTAGCAGTCGGGGGCGTAGCACTCCCAGAGGGTATGGGGCGCAAATTCGCGGTAGGTGCGGGCCAGCCCCTTGAGATACTTGACGGCGATGTGGTGGGCTTCGTCGCCTTCGCCGGCAAGCTGCAGGCCGCGGGTGATCATGTAGTTGGTGGGAGCCCAGGTGCCTCCCAGCCAGTAGCCGCCGGCGCTGTCGTAGTTGATGTCGTCGGCGGCGAGTGTGGGCACCGGGATGGCGCGGTTGAAGGTCTTGGGGTTGCGCAACTGCGCCACCAGCGCTGCGACACGGCGCGGCGGGACGATGCCGGCCAGCAATGGCCAGAAGCCGGCGGCCGTCTTGGGGGTGACAAAGTTGTGCGGCAGCATGCGGTCGTGATAGAAGGAGGTGGCGTCGCACCAGAGCTCTGCGTTGATCAGCTCGCCCAGTTCACGGGCCTGCTGCTCCCGGGCATCGGCCTCGGCGGTACGCCCGCAGGCGGCATGGAGCCGTCCCAACATGCGATAAGAGAGAGCCATCTGACTGGAGAGATCGATCCAGTCGTAGAACTGGCCGGCAGCGGCGACGCGCGGTGTGCGCGGTGAGTTGTCCATGCCCGACGAGCCGCAATCTTCAAAGTGGTAGAGTTGGTAGAGCTCGTCCCGCTTGGCTCCGTCCTCGCCTTTGCCCTCGGTGTGGCGGCGGCGATGGGGCGCGGTGCGGCGGTTGGCCTCGATCCAGGCCATCAGCCGTTCGATGTGGGGGATAACGCGGTCGATACGACTCTCATCACCGGTAGTGCGGTAGTACTCCCACTCGGCCCAGGCGAAGAGCGGCGGGTTGATGCGGTCGGGCCACGGCTCAAAGCTGGTGTGCATGTCGTAGGTCATCCCGATGTAGCCATCATCGGCCTGCATTTCGTAGAAGTTGTCGAAGCTGGCGATCCCGGGAAGTTGCCCGTTGCTGAAACGGCAGTAGAGGGTCATGAAGGCGGTATCCCAGACCCACTGGTAATTGCGGGAGGCGTCCCAGGCGGCATCCATGTGCCAGCGGCCCCGGCTGTAGTTGACGTGGCTGGCGGCGCAGCGCCAGGCGAAGTCGGCCAGTGTGCACCACTCCTTGTTGCGGCCCAGAAGGGGGCGCGGCAGCTTGTGGAGATCGATCTCCAGCCGCTCTTTGCCGGCCTCTTTGGTGATAATGTGGTCTGATGTGTTATTCGGTGACATGGGGCTCCAGTCTGTAGGTGCGGATTTCAAAGGGGTTGAGTTCCAGTTCGTGCGTTGTTCCTGCGAGGGCGTCACCCGCCTCCCACTCCATCAGATCGGTCTCGACGAGGCGCATGGCGGCGGGGATCGTGAGGATGCCGCGTGATGACTTGCCACGACTCTCAACGAGCCGCAGGATCAGCGAGTCGTCGCGCTCGGCACGCTTGAGTACGGCCAGTTCAATGCCGTTGGCATCGAGGTGGCAGGGGAGCGCAGTGGCCGGACGGCAGGCGTAGCCGCTGAAGCTGAGTGGCGGCTGATTGAGCTGGTCGGCCTGGGAGATCACGTCGGAGTCGGGCAGGGTGCCGTCATGGGGCAGCAGGGCATAGGTGAAGTGGTGCGCGCCGAGGTCGGCCTCCGGGTCGGGATAGGTGGGCGAGCGCAGCAGGTTGAGGTCGAGCCGGCTCTGGTCGGGGCGGTAGCCGTATTTGCAGTCGTTGAGCAGGGCCATGCCGCTGTTGTTGTCGGAGAGATCGACGTAGCGATGGGCGGCCACCTCGAAGCGGGCCATATCCCAACTGGTGTTGCGGTGGGTGGGACGCTGCAGATAGCCTTGAGCGGCACACGGGTGGCTATGATCGCCTGCAATGGCAGGCGATCGATGAACTCTTCGAGGTGCTGGAGATGGATGGCGTGCAGCTCACGACGCATGGTCTTCGCTCCGGTTGGTCGTCGTGTAATTACTTGGCGTTGGCGGCGGCCAGCAGCTTGCTCAACGGCTTCTCAAGGCGGTTGGCCATATTGAGGAAGCCGAGGTCGGTCTGGTGTACACCGTCGACGCTGCACTCGCTGTAGTCGTTGCCGAGCAGGAGAGTGCCATCGAGGAAGGTGATGTGTTTGTCACCGGCACGGCGCAGGCGTGCTACCGTCGCCTTCTGGAAGTCGCGGTTGGCGAGCCGGGCTGCCAGCGCTTTTTCGTCGTAGGCTTCGTGCGCATAGCGTATCTTGGAGACGAGGAGGATCTCCGTCTTTGGCCAGCGCTTGCGGATAATCTCGATAAAGGGTGACAGCCGCTCACACAGCAGGTCGTACTGCCAGCAGTTGGCCTCGAAGTCCAACACAAGCACGGCGGGAGCCGCCATCGTCGCGATGATATGGGCCACCTCCGGTTCGGCACGGCCACTGCCGGAGAAGCCGAGGTTGATAAACTCGGCGTTGATGCGGCGGCTCAGAATGTTGGTATAGGCCATGCCGGGGCGCGAGGCGCAACCGCCCTGGGTGATCGAGGTGCCATAGACTACGATACGCTGTGAGCGGGGAATGCGGGGCGCGGCGCTCACCTTGACCCCGGGGGGCAGGCCGACGCTGATCTCTTTGACGCCCTGATAGAGGGGGAGGTTGAGTGTGATGGTGCGCAGGCGGGCATCGGGCAGGTTGCCGATCGTGACCTGATAGTTGTCGAGGCCCCGGTTGAAGCGGCTGACGCCGGCAAAGGTCATCTCGCCGGTGTCGCCGAGGTAGAGGTCGACGCCGCACTCGCCGGTGGCGGCGCAGTGATCCATGGCGTGTACACCGCGCAGCTTGACGCGTATCGAGATGCGGGGGGAGTTGGTCCGGAAGCGGATCTGGATGCCGGCGGTGTGCCAGGCCAGGGTGTCGACAGCCTCGGGCAGAGCCCACTTCGATTCGAGCGGCATGCGGCGCAGGATGCCGCGCTCCTGCGGCCAGCCGAGTCCGATAATCTTGAAAGGTGCCTCCCACGGTGAGTGCCAGACGATCTTGTCGGGGCTGAGGTCCAGTTCGCGGGTGGTAGCCGGTTTGCGGGGAGCCTTGGGCTTGGTGGCCATACTTGACTTCTTTCGTTTTGCTGGTTGACTGGTTTGAGAGCTGTCAGAGCTGTTCAGCGTCGAGTACCATGCGGTAGTGCTTGAGGAAGGTCTGGATCACGTCGTCCTTGTTAATCTCTTCGATCGTCAGGGTCTCGGGCGATTCACGCAGCGAGCTCTCGGCCTTGACGAGACGCAGTCCCTTGCGCAGGCGCACCTCGGCGTAGGGGACGATGCCGTGGGAGAGAGAGCGGCGCAGGATACGGAAGGTGATCTCCTCGCTATCGTCGCTGCGCACGGTGAGTTGGGCGGCGGCCGGCGCAGTTCGCACCTGGGCATCACGTTCGTGAAGGCGCAACTCAACGGCCAGCTCTTCGAGGGTGGGGGCGACGGTCTGGTTTAAGAAGGCTTCAAAGAGGGCGCTCTCCTGCTCGGCCCGACTGGCACGGGCGCGCCCCTCCAGGATACCGCCCAGCTCTTTGCGCCAATCGGAATTGGATGGGTTACTCATGAGACTCTCCCTGACGGCTGTTGTGGTCTGCTGCCGCGCGTTGTGCCGCCTCCAGAGTGTTGCGCAGCAGCATGGCAATGGTAAGGGGGCCGACACCACCGGGTACCGGGGTGATCGCGCCGGCTACCGTTACGGCGCTCTCAAAGTCGACATCGCCGACGAGGCGGTAGCCGCGTTTGGCGTCGGGCGCCGCCACGCGGTTGACGCCCACATCGATCACGGTCGCCCCCGGCTTGAGCATGGCGCCGGTGACGGTGTCGGGGCGCCCGGCAGCGACGATGACGATATCGGCCTGGCGGGTGAAGTCGGCGAGGTTGCGGGTGGCGGTATGGCAGATGGTGACGGTGGCGTTGCCGCCGGCAGCCCGGCGCGAGAGGAGGTTGGCTACGGGACGTCCCACGATATTGCTGCGCCCGACGACGACGGCGTGGCGGCCTGCGGTCTCGATGCCGCTATCGAGCAGCAACTGGATGATGCCGTGCGGCGTGCAGGGGATAAAGCAGGGTTGGCCGGTCAGCATGCGTCCGATATTGACGGGCGTGAAGCCGTCGACATCCTTGGCCGGGTCGATGGCCTCGATCACGGCCTGTTCGTCGATGTGGCGCGGCAGCGGGAGCTGCACCAGGATGCCGTGCACGGCCGGATCGCGGTTGAGCGCCGCCACGGCGGCCAGCACCTCGGCGGCGGTGGCGGTGGCGGGGAGGCGTTGTTCGGTTGAATGGAAGCCGGCGGCGGTCGCAGCCCGTTCTTTGGCAGTGACATAGGAGAGCGAGGCGGGGTCGTCGCCGACCAGTATGACGCCGAGTCCCGGGCGTATGCCGCTGGTCTCATAGAGCCGACCGGCCTCTGTTGCTGTGGTTGCGTTAAGGCGGGTGGCAAACTCTTTGCCGTTGAGAATCTTGGCGGACATGTTGTCTAGCTGTGGGTTGCGGTTTAGAAGGAGCCACCGAAGGTCACGCGCAGATAGGGGGCGTTGCCGACCTTCAGTTTGTCATCGTCATCGCTGTTTTCCAGAATGAGTGAGCGGTTAAAGGCGTAGCCTCCCTCTACCTGCAGACGGAAGGAGTCGGTAAAGTTGATGGCCAGGCCGGCGCCGCTGATGATATCGGCCACCGTGAGCTTATCGGGCTCGCCATCCTTGGCCGCGAGGCCGAAGGTGGTGTTGCGCCAGGCGAAATTGCCATAGAAGCCGATGGGGCCGAGCTGTACCAGAGCGGTCGATTGCGGGCAGGCGAGGGTGAGGCGGAAGTGGTCGGAGGGCTCCCAGGCGAGGCCTGCCAGCGGGAGGGCTGCCAGATCCCAGCCGGGACGCACCTCGACGCCCAGCAACCAGGAGAGCTCCGGCGTGGCAGCGTAGTAGAGGGCGCCTCTGAATGGGAGAGCCAGGCCATCGCCGGGATGCTCGATATCGGCAAAAACGCCGGGGCGGGCGCCGACAGCCAGTGAGAGGCCGTTGAGGAAGCGCCAGCGCCACTCAAAATCGAGCGGCAGCTCCAGCAGGGCGGTGGGCATGTTTTCGTAGTTGGCGTCGGAGGGGAAGATGATGGAGCGCAGGCGCAGATCGATGTCGATATCACCGCCGAGCAGATTGCGCCACTGCACGAGGTTGTAGCGTCCGGCGACCTCCACGACTGTGAGGTCCTTGCTACTGTCGCCAACAGTAGCCGGTGCGGCGTAGAAGATGCTGAACCAGCCAAGCGGCTCTACCTGTGCGTCTAGAAAGGGGGAGTAGAGGTCCGGCGGTGTCAGGCCGTAGCGCTGTTGGACCGGTGGCGGGAGGGGCTGTGGCTGAGCTGCGGCCTGTGGGGCGTAGCGTGGTTGCGGTGGAGCCGGAACCGGTTGCGCCACCGGCTGGCGGGGAGCGCCATAGCGTTGCGGCGTCGTTGTGACGGGTCGGGTTGGTTGCGGAGTGACGGGCTGGCGCGGTGGCTGCACGCCTGTATCCTCCCAGGCGGCCGGTACGCTGGTGGCCGCCAGAACGATGAAAAGGAGTAAAATGTAGCGGGTGGTCGACATTAAAATGCTCCAAAGTGAGAGAGTGCTGTGGTTAAAGGTGCAGTATACAAGATGCGCGGTTGCATAACAAGACTGCATCTGCTCTCGACTTGTCGGGCAATCCGTGGCATAATAACCGCTTTATCAATTTAAGGGCTTAAACAGCTCTCCTGGTTCTCTTGTCATGAGCAGTTTTCAAAAAGTTGAAGGCGGTGTCCTGGCTGCCGGTGGCTACCGTGCAGCGGGAGTTGCCGCCGGAATTAAAGTCGCCGGACGCAAAGATTTCGCCCTGCTGGTCTCCGATACCACAGCGACAGCGGCGGCGCTCTTCACCTCCAATGCGGTGGCGGCAGCGCCGGTGCGCCTGGGGCGCGAGCGGTTGGCTGGCGGGAAGCTCCGGGCCGTGGCCGTCAATACCGGCTTTGCCAATGCCTGTACCGGTGCAGAGGGCCTGGCCAATGCCCGCACGATGTCCGCGCTCGTTGCCGCAGCCTTGCAGGTGCCGGAGTCGGAGGTGGTGGTCAGTTCGACGGGGGTGATCGGTATGCAGTTGCCGATGGAGCGGATTGCGGTGGGGGTGGAGCTGGCAGTGGCGGCGCTCTCACGTGAGGCGGCCGATGATGTGGCCACGGCGATCATGACCACCGATACCGTACCGAAGCAGGCCGCTTTGCGCTTCACGGTGGGCGGGCATGAAGTCACGATCGGCGGCATCTGCAAAGGTGCCGGCATGATCGAGCCGAATATGGCGACGATGCTCGCCTTCATCACCACCGATGCGACGGTGGCCGCCGGCGATCTCGACCGCGCCCTGCGTGCGGCGGTGGCGCTCAGCTTCAACCGGATCGTAATCGATAACGACCAGAGCACCAACGACACCATCCTGATCATGGCCAACGGAGCCGCCGGCGCGCCGGCGCTGGCGCCGGGCGCTGCCGGCTGGGAGGAGTTTGTCGAGGGACTGACGCGCGTCTGCACCGGGCTGGCACGCCAGATCGTGCTGGATGGCGAGGGCGCCACCAAGTTTGTCACCGTCAAGGTGGTGGGGGCGGCCTCCGACGAAGAGGCCCACCGGGCGGCCCGCGCCATTGCGCGCTCGATGCTGGTCAAGACATCCTGGTATGGGCTCGACCCCAACTGGGGACGCGTGATCGCCGCCGTCGGCTACTCCGGTGCGCAAGTCAAGGAGTCGTTAACCAGAATCAGTTACGGCAGCGTCGCCGCCTTTGACCGTGGCCGGGTGGCCGACAGCGCCGGCCGTGCCGCCCTCAAAGAGGTCATGGGAGCCGACGCCTTTGAGGTGACGGTTGAGCTCGGCCTGGGTCAGGGGAGCTGCACCATCTATACCTGCGACCTGTCGCATGAGTACGTCAACATCAACGCCGATTACACCACCTGAACCATGCAGATGCAGACCTATATCGATAAAGCCGCCACGCTGATCGAGGCGTTGCCCTATATCCAGGATTTTCGCGGCGCCACCGTAGTCATCAAGGTGGGCGGCAGCGTCATGGAGAGCCGTGATGCGCTCGACCGCCTGCTGGGGGATGTCGCCTTTATGTCGACCGTCGGCATGAAGGTGGCGCTGGTGCATGGCGGTGGCAAGGCGATTTCACGCGGCATGGAGCGGAGCGGCATTGCCCCCAACTTTCTGCACGGCTTTCGCGTCACCTGCGACGAGACGATCAAGGTGGTTGAGCGGGTGCTCAAGCAGGAGATCAATGCCGATGTCATCCGCCTGCTGCATGGCCACCGGGCCAATGCCCGGCCGTTGCATGGCGACTGGATTTTTACCGTGGAGCGCAAGCGCGGGCACGACCCCGTTACGGGAGAGCCGCTCGATTGGGGCTTTGTGGGAGAGCCGACGGCAGTCGCCGGCCGCACGGTGGAGGAGATGCTCGATGCCGGTGTGATCCCCGTGATTACGCCGCTCGGCGTCGATGCCAACGACCAGCTCCACAACATCAATGCCGACTCCGCCGCTGCCGCACTGGCCAAGGCGCTGCGGGTGCGCAAACTGGCCTTTATCTCCGACGTGCCGGGTCTGTTGCGTGATCTCAACGATCCCGACTCACTGATTTCGTCACTGCCGATCGGAGCGATCGGGCAGTTGCGTCGTGATGGTGTGATCGGCGGCGGCATGCTGCCCAAGCTCGACAGTTGTGCCGAGGCCATTCGCGCCGGTGTTGGAAAAGTTCATTTGATCGACGGCCGCATGCCGCACTCGCTGCTGCTGGAGATGTTCACTAAAAAGGGTGTAGGAACGGAGATTGTTGCCGATGAGCAAGAATAACGATATTGCCACTTTGTTTAACCAGTATGTGATGCCAACCTATGCGCCGTCGGTTACGCTGGTGCGTGGCTCGGGTAGCCGTGTCTGGGATGCCGATGGCATGGCCTATATCGACTTTACCGCCGGTATTGCCGTGCAGAGTGTCGGCCATGCCCACCCCAAGGTGGTCGAGGCGGTCAGCAATCAGGTGGCCACGCTCAACCACTGCTCCAACCTCTTCTACAACGTCAATCAGGCACTGCTGGCGCAGCGGCTCGCCAACCTCTCGCTGGGCGGTAAGTGCTTCTTCTGCAACTCGGGAGCCGAAGCCAATGAAGCGATGATCAAGCTGGCCCGCCTCTGGGGCCATGAGTCGGGACGCTACGAAATCATCGCCATGCGCAACTCCTTTCACGGACGCACCCTGGCCACCTGCGCCGCCACCGGCCAGAGCAAAATCCAAAATGGTTACGATCCCTTGCCGATCGGCTTTGCTTTTGCCGAGTTCAACGACCTCGGCTCGGTTCGTGAGCTCATCAACGAGCGTACCGTCGCTGTGATGCTGGAGCCGGTGCAGGGTGAAGGCGGCCTCCTGCCGGCCGAGCTCGACTTCCTCAAGGGGCTGCGTGAGCTCTGTGATGAGAAGGGGCTGTTGCTGCTCTTCGACGAAGTGCAGTGCGGTATGGGGCGTACCGGCCGCTGGTTTGCCTGGCAGAAGTATGATGTGGCGCCCGACGCCTTCTCGCTGGCTAAAGCGTTGGCCAGCGGTGTGCCGATGGGAGCGCTCGTCGCATCACCCAAACTCGCCGATGTCTTCCAGCCGGGACGCCATGCCAGCACCTTCGGCGGCAACCCGCTCTCCTGCGCCGCTGCGCTGGCAACGATTGATGTAATTGAGGAAGAGGGTTTGCTGGCACGGGCAACCGAGGCCGGCGAAATCCTGCGTGAGGGGCTGCGCGCCTTTGTCGAGAAGTACGACCAGTTGCTCGAGGTGCGTGGCGAGGGGTTGATGGTGGGCGTCGTTATGGATGGTCCTGCCAAAGAGGTGGTCGACAAGTGTCGCGAGATGGGCCTGCTCTGCTGTACCGCCGGCGAGTCGGTGATCCGCTTCCTGCCGCCGCTCAACGTCAAGGACGACGAGCTGGAGGAGGCGCTCGATATGTTCGACGACGCCCTCGATATCCTCTATGGCAGCGATGCCGACGAGTAGTCAATTTTAACGTAACAGTCTCAGGAGCAGAGCAAATGGCACTTAACATAGCAGCACTCAAGGGCGCCACCGTCGGCGCCTGCGTTTCGGGCGGACTCGATAGCCGCACCATCGCCAAGAAGTTGACCTCAGCCGGCCTCAAGGTGGTCGGCTTTACCGCCGATCTGGGCCAGCCCGACGAGATCGATATCGACGACATCCGCGCCCGCATGGCCCCCTGCGGCGTCGAGACGGTGATCGTCGATCTTAAAGAGGCGATGGCCGAGGCCTGTTTCGAGGCGATCGAAGCTCAGGCGATGTACGATGGCGGCTACTGGAACTCCACCGGCATCGGGCGCGCCGTCACCGTGCGTGGCCTGATCCCCGAACTGCAGCAGCACGGCTGCACCGTTCTCGCGCATGGCGCTACCGGACGCGGCAACGACCAGATGCGCTTTGAGCGCTACACCAACGTCCTCGCTCCCGGGATGCGCGTCTATGCCCCCTGGCGCGATCCCGAGCTGCTGGCCGAGTTTCCCGGCCGGACGCAGATGGCCAACTACCTGGTCGGTTTCGGTATGCCGGCACCGGTGGGCGACAGCAAGAAGTATTCGACCGACTCCAACCTCGCCGGTCTCTCGCATGAGGCCGAAGACCTCGAAAGCCTCGAGACGGCCATGACGATCGTCGAGCCGACCATGGGCGTCTGGCCGATGCAGGCTCCCGATAGCACCGGACACGTCACTGTGCGCTTCGTCAAGGGACGCGCCGTCGCGATCAACGGCCGGGAGGTGACACCGGTGGCCGCGATGCAACTGGCCAACCGGATCGGCGGCGAGTACGGCATCGGCATGAAGCATGCCCTGGAGAACCGCATCATCGGTACCAAGAGCCGCGGCGTCTATGAGGCCCCCGGCATGGAGCTGCTCGGCACAGCCTTGCGCTATCTCTATCAGGCAACGCTCGACCGCCGTGCCGCGCTCCTCTTCCGGCAGCTTTCGCGCCTCGTGGCCGACCAGATCTATGATGGCCGCTACTACGATCCCGCCACGCAGGCGGCACGGGCTGCCATCGGCGTCTTTGCCCAACATGCCAGCGGCAGCGTAACGCTCGGTCTCTACAAAGGCAATATCCTCTTCGAATCGCTGACCGATTGCCCCGCCTCGATCTACAACGAGGCCGACTCCTCAATGGAGGAGAGCGCCGGGCTCAACCCCGTCAGTTCACAGGGCTTTGCCGAGATTCAGAGTGTTGAGGCGCTGGCTTTGGCGCGAGCCGGACAGATTCGTGCCTGATGAGGTCTAGCCCTCTATGATCGGTCTCTCCTCATTCGCGCACTATATGCCGCAGGCCGGGCTCTGGGTCGCCTATGTGCAGTCGGGTTTTATCGGCCAACTGATTGTAGTGATACAACTGCTGCTCTCGGTCACGATCTGGTCGGTGATGCTCCACAAACATCTCTATCTGCGCAGGACAGCGCTTGTGGCGCGCCGCTTCCGCAAGCTCTTCGACAACACTTCGGGCACGCTCGATATCTACTACCAGCAGCGTGAGAGCAGCAACCCGATGGCGTTGATCTACCAGAGCGCCTGCGACAAGCTGGTGCGTACGCTGCCGGCGGCAGACCACTTCGCGCCAGCCGACAGCGAGAGTCGCCAGCGGAGCCGTAAACTCACACCGCAGGATATGACGCTGGTCAAGGGGAGCACCGAGCAGGCGCTGGCCGAACAACTGGCCTACATTGAAGAGGGCATGGGCATGGTCGCCTCCGGTGCCACGGCTGCCCCGCTGCTGGGCCTCCTGGGAACCGTCTGGGGACTGCTCGACGCCTTCCAGGCGATGGGCGGCAGCGGCTCGGCCCTGCTGGCCGATGTCGCCCCCGGCATCTCGGCGGCGATGCTGACCACGGTGGTCGGGCTGATGGTGGCGATTCCTTCGGCGGCCGGTTACAACATCCTGCTGGGAGGTATCCGCCGCATTTCGATCGAACTCGACGGCTTTACCGATGAACTGCTGGGACGCCTGGCTTGTGAACATCAGGGAGGCGGGTGCTGAACCGGCTATGGGACGAGAGCGACGCCGACAACCGCTGCCACGGCTGAGCGAGATTCAGATGACCTCGCTGATGGACCTCAGCTTTCTCCTGCTTATCGTCTTTATCATCACCTATCCCGCCCTCGAACAGGGGATCAATATCAAGCTGCCGCGTGGCGAGGCCGAATCGATCGCCAATCTCAAGTCGCAGAGTGTGACGATCGATGCCAGCGGCGCTATCTTCTACAACAACCGTCCCACCTCCCTGGCCGAACTGGAGGAGGAGCTGACCAAACTGATTGCAACCGATGCCGAGGCACCCGTCTTGATCCGGGGTGATGAGCGGCTCGACTACGGTCAGATCATCAAGGTGTTGCGGGTCATGCACCGCAGTCGCGTAACGCGCATGGCGCTGGTAACGGAGCCGGAGTGAGGTGGCCATGTCGCGCTCCTGGTACTCACGCACCTCATTTATCGTCTCGCTACTGCTCCATCTGGGAGTCGTGCTGCTCCTTGCCTTTACAGCCCTGGTCCAGAGCTGCCGCTACAAGGCCAAGCCGGTCGAGATGATCGAGTTCACCGTAGTGGTCGATAGCGCCGCGCAAGGAGTAGAGGCACCTCCTCCGCCGGAACCTCCCAAACCTGCCCCTCCCAAACCGGAACAGCCCAAGCCGCCGCCCAAACCCGACGACGTGCCGCTGCCCCGGCCACCGAAAAAGCCCGACCCTCCCCAAAAGCCGGATACGCCGAAAAAACCTGAGCCCGCCAAGCCGCCGCCACGCAAACCTATCGAGAGAGGCAAGCGGGTGGTGCGCGATGGCCCCCAAACGCCTGCACGGCAGCAACTCTCCGAGGCCGAGATCAAACGGCGGCTGGCACAAGGTGCCCGCATCGGTGAGAAGGATTCGCTGCCGCCCAGCGAGCAGGCGCGCTTTTTTGCTGTTATCCGCAACGAACTCTACGCCGCCTGGGACCAGCCGCCCCTCTCGCAGGCGGGCCAACGACCGGCCAAGGTGGAGTTTTCGCTCGATGGCGCCGGACGCATCTCCGATATCAAGATTGTCATCTCCTCCGGCAGCCCCCTCTTCGATGCCTCGGTGCTCGAGGCTGTGCGCCGCGTCGGGCGCATCAACGGTCTCTCTGCCACCTTCCTGCGCAACTTCCCCCGTCTTGACGTCGACTTCAAGCTGACGGAGCGCTGAGGTGAGGCGGCTTTCAACTCTGTTGCTCCTCGGCTGGGCAGCGCTGCTGCGGGGTGACGACGCCTACCGCCGCACCATTGAACGTGTCACCTCGCTCGACCCGATCGAGGCCGTCTCGGTCTATGCCGCCCGTTCCGTGGCGCTCGTCTATGAGACGCTGCTGGAGTACGACTACGAGGCGCGGCCCTATCGCCTGATACCGGGCGTAGCGCAGGCGCTGCCCACGCTCTCCAGCAATCGTCTCGACTACCTCTTCCACCTCGATCCGGCAGCCCGCTTCACCCCCGATCCCTGCTTTGGCCACGATGCCAATGGCGCACCGCTTGATCGCGCTGTTACCGCCCACGACTTCGTCTTCTCCCTCAAACGTCTGGCCGACGCCAAGCTCGCCTCCCCCGGCTACTGGCTGCTCGATGGTCGTCTGCGTGGACTCGACCGCTTCCATCGCGCCTCACAGGCGCCGCACCCGACCGACTACTCGCTGGCGGTGGAGGGCCTGCAGGCGCTCGACGACCAGACGCTTCTGATCGGACTGGTTGAGCCGTGTCCCCCCTTCATCTGGATGCTGGCCATGCCCTATACCGCCGTGGTGCCGCACGAGGCTGTAGCTTGCTACGGCAGCCACTTTGCCGCCCACCCCGTCGGCAGCGGCCCCTACTGTTTGAGCGAGTGGCGTCGCAACTATCGCATGACCTTCCAGCGCAACCACGCCTGGCGCGGTTGGCAGCCCGGCGCACGCCCCTTTGAACGTCTCATCTTTCCGATTATCGAGGATACCACCACCCAGTGGCTCTCCTTCCTGGCCGGCCAGCTCGACCTGCAGGGCGAGGTTGCCCGCGACAGTTGGGAGCTGGTGGTCGATGCCCGGGGCAAATTGCAACCCTCCCTGGCAAGATGCGGTATCACGCTCACCTCGATGCCAACGCTGGAGGTCGCCTATATCGGCATCAACATGGATGATCCCCTGCTCGGCACCAACAAGCTGTTGCGTCAGGCCCTCAACTGCGCCTTCGACGGACCACGCTGGGAGGCCTACCACCAGGGCCGGGTTACGGCCGCCAACGGCCCGGTGCCTCCCGGCGTCGCCGGGCATCTCGCCACGCCCGCCCCCTACGCCTTCGATCTCTCCCGCGCCCGCCAACTGCTGGCAGCCGCCGGCTATCGCGACGGAATCGACCCCGCCACCGGACGCCGTCTCAGGTTGACCCTCGACTTGGGACGCAACAACCAGGAGATACGCGAATCGACCGAGCTGATCGTCGCCTTCTTCGACCGCATCGGCTTGGAGCTGGTACCCGAGTATCACAACTGGCCCGCCTTCCTGCAGAAGGTGTCGCAACGCCGCTCCCAGCTCTTCCGCATCGGCTGGGTTGGCGACTACCCCGACGCCGAGAACTTCCTGCAGCTCTTCTACGGCCCCAACCAAACCCCAGGCCCCAACCGCTGCAACTACCGTAATGCGGCGTATGACGAGCTCTACCGGCGCTCCCTGGCAGCAGACGAGAGCGAGCGTTTACAGCTTACAGTGGCATTGCAGGAGATTATCCGCGAAGAGACCCCCTGGATCTTCATCCACTTTGCCCACGCCTACAGCCTCAACCACTCCCGCGTCCTCAACTACCGCCCGCACGACTTCCCCTACGGCATGGAGAAGTATCTGCAGCAAGGTAGGGCGCGACCTCCGGGCGCGCCGCAATGGTAGGGCGTGACCGCCGGGTGCGCCGCCGTGGGAGGACTTTGTAAGGCACCAACCAGCTTTGTGAACGTAAAAAACGACATGCAGGCAAAAGAGTTATTATTACTGGCGGCTCTGATTGTCGTCATCACTTGTGGCGGGTGCGCCACAGCCCTCTCGCGAGGTGCGACACGCTATCAGGAGCGCCCGCATCTCTATCCGGCGACTCATTTCCTCTGGCGTGCGGAGCGTGGCGGGGTGCAAGACCGCTGGATAAATACATTGATGCCGCCCAAAAGAAGTGATGAGATATTCCAAACAGATCAAGTGATTGCCGGCTGCTGCTGCGTATTTCCCTCCTATCTGGTTTACCACATCGTTGTCGAAACTCCGGTCTCACTGGCCACCGACACCTTGCTACTGCCGCTGGATGGCTATCGCAGTTGGAGCCACGGATATGATGTCAGACGTTTTAAACGCATCTTGTCAGACGCTGCCTGGCTGCAGCAGCATAGCGAGGGCGATTATGCGCCGGAAAATTAATTGTGGGGATTGAAATGCAGAGAGATACGCGCAAACTGATCTATCGCAAACTTGCTTTTGTGGCCGCTATTGTAGCCTGTTGCGTCTCTTTGGCCGGTAGCTATCAACTCATCCGCCTGTGCAGCCATTACAGTGGTGGTGGCAAGCGTTCCCAGGAGACTCTTTCTCTGTCCCCAATAGTCACAGGTAGGGACGGCTCTCCGCAGCCGTCTGCGGCGGTCTCAGAGAGACACGCCCTACCTTGTGGTGACAGACCTGTCGCCATCTCCATAACATCATTCTCTTTTGCAGATTGCCGTTCGCTGCGCATGACAGATAATCAATATATCTGTGCCACTTATCCTGTAAAACACCCGACAAGGAGGAACTGTTAATTGGCGGTAAGGCAGATCTGGCGCTTCCGGTATTTTAGAGCCTGATGCTGGAAACTTTTGCAATCGCTCTACACGGTCAAAAACACGCTGCACATAGTCCCGCGCTATTGCTGCGGGCGCAGATCGTTGACCAGCATCTGAATCTCGTCACCACCGCGAAAGGTGTCGCGCTCAATGGTACCGGCGATATCAAAGATTCCCTTGGCCCGCTGGAGCTGCAGGAGGGCGGCATGGTGGTGGCCGGCGCCGAACCAGACGGCTCGCAGCCGGATACCGCTTGTGGTCGCCACTTCAAAGCGGAGATGTTTGCCATCACTGCCAATCTGCTGCGGTGCGGTGCTGAAGCTGGCAGCGGCAAGCCCCCAGCAGGGGCGCGGATGCGCCTCGCCAAAGGGTTCCAGCAGATCGATCCCCTCCAGTAGTCGCTGATTGAGATCGCCGACCTCGAGCCAGCCGTCGATGGTGAGCGCAGGGCAGCGTGAAGGGGCGCCCACCTGGGCATGGCAGGCGGCAGCGAAGGCGTCGCGAAAGCTGGCAAAGGCCCCGGCCTTGAGGCTGAAACCGGCCGCACGGGCATGGCCGCCAAGGCGCTCCAGATGGTTGCGGCACTCCTCCAGCGCGGTAACAGCGTGGTAGCCATCGCCGGCACGGAGAGAGCCGCGTCCGCTGCCATCCGGTTCGAGCGCGATCACGGCTGCCGGCCGCTGATAGCGCTGCATAAGGCGGGCGGCCACGATGCCCACCACTCCACTGGGCCAATCTGCCTCTCCCACCACCACGGCACCGTGACGGGCCGGATCGAACCAGTCGTCAAGCTGGGCCAGGGCGCTGGTGAGCAGACGCTCTTCGATCATCTTGCGCCGGCTGTTGGCCTGCTCCAGCTCGATCGCCAGCGCCCGGGCTTCGTCGCTGTCGTGCGTCGCCAGCAGCCGGAAGGCCGGCAGGGCGCTCTGCATGCGCCCGGCGGCGTTGAGGCGTGGTCCGAGGACGAAACCGAGATGGTAGCTGTTGATCTGCGTGTTGGAGATGCCGCCTTCGCGCATCAGCGCCGAGAGTCCGACCCGCGGGCGTCGGTTGAGATGTTGCAGTCCGTAGGCGACGAGGGTGCGGTTGTCGCCCTTGAGCGGGACAACGTCGGCGACCGTGGCAGTGGCTACGGCGGCGAGCCAACTGCCGAGTCGTTGGCGTGCCTCGGGGGTATCGCCCTGCTGCTGCACGAGGCAGCGGGCCAGATGGAAGGCGACACCGGCACCACAGAGATGCTTCATGGAGGGCGGAAAGCTCTCATAGTGCGGATTGATCACGATCGCCCCGTCAGGAAAGGTGCCGGCCACGGTGTGGTGGTCGGTGATGATCAGGGCGGTGCCGGCGGCAGCGAGGGTCGCCAGTTCAGCGCTGGCGCCCATACCGCAGTCGACGGTGATCAGCAGCGCCGGCAACCCCTCGGCCAGGCAGCGCTCCAGCGCCATATCGGTGAGCCCATAACCCTCCTGCTGGCGTTCGGGGATGAAGTGGCGCACGCGTGCACCGGCATGTTGCAGCGTGTCGCAGAGCAGTGCGGTTGCCACGACGCCGTCGGCATCAAAGTCGCCATAAACGACGATTTCACCGTTGGCTGCAATCGTCTCACAGATTCTGGCGGCAGCAGCGGCAAATTCGGGGAGTGCGGTTGCATCTGTGAGGCGCTGCGCCAGAGGTGCCAGGAAACTGGCGGCCACGACGGGATCGCCGTAGCCGCGGTTGACCAGCAGGTTGGCCAGCGGCAGCGGCAACTCTAACTGCCCGGCCAGTTGCCGGGCTGCCGCTGTCGGGGGTGGTGCGCTCTGCCAGCGGCAGGCGGGTAGAGTGGCTACGGCAGCATCAGAGGCGGACACCGTTCAGTCCAACTCGTGTATCAGGAGCCCGGAGCGCAGTTTGGGCTCAAACCAGGTGCTCTTGGGGGGCATTACCTGACCGGCGTCGGCGATATCCATCATCTGGGCCACACTGCAAGGATACATCGAGAAGGCGACAGCGGCTGCGCCGCTATCGACGCGACGCACCAGTTCGGCTGTACCGCGGATACCGCCGACAAAGCCAATCCGTTCACTGGTACGGGGATCGTCGATTGCCAGAAGCGGCTGTAAAAGACGCTCTTGCAGGACGGAGACATCGAGGATGGAGACAGGGTCGGCGTCGAATGGCGGCCAGGTGATCCGATACCATCTGCCGGCCAGATAGCAGTGGGTGGCGCGTGGGCCATCAGGTGCCGGTTCGTCGGTGGGGGTAATCTCGAACTCGGTAGCCAGACGTGCCAGAAACTGATCAGGTGTCATCCCGTTCAGGTCAACCACGATGCGGTTGTAGGGCAGGATGCGCAGTTGCGACTGCGGGAAGAGCACTGTCAGGAACCAGTTATACTCCTCCTCACCGGTATGGTTGGGGTTGGCGGCACGCCGTTCACTGCCGGCGCGGTAGGCAGCCTTGGCCCGGTGGTGGCCATCAGCCACATAGGCGAGCGGTACAGCGGCAAAGGCCTCCTGCCAGGCGGCGGCCGGGGTGTCGACGCGCCAGACAGTATGCCGGATGCCGTCGATGGCGGTAAAGTCGTAGAGCGGTGTGGCGGCAGCCGCTTCTGTTACGAGACGATCAAGCGCAGGGCTGTCGCGGTAGGTGAGGAAGACGGGACCGGAGTTGGCGTTGAGGGTCGAGGTATGGCGGGTGCGGTCATCCTCCTTGTCCTGCCGTGTCTTCTCATGTTTGCGGATAGTGTCGTCGGCATAGTCGTCGATATGGCTGCAAGCCACCACACCGGTCTGGCTATGGTCGCCCATGATCTGGCGGTAGAGATAGTAGTGCGGGGCGGCTTCACGCAGCAGGGTGCCACGGGCGATCAACTCCTGCAGGGCGGCTGCACCCTGCGCATAGACTGCGTCGTCGTGGATATCGACGCTGTCGGGTAGATCGATCTCGGGGCGCGAGACGTGGAGAAAGCTGTCGGGGTTGCCGGCGGCCAGTTGCCGGGCCTCAGCGGTGTCGACAACATCGTAGGGCACGGCGGCTACGCGTGATGCCAACTCCGGCCGGGGACGCAGAGCGCAAAAAGGGGAGGTCTTCATGTTGTGGAGTCTACAAAATGGGGTGGCAGGCTGTCAAACAGCCATCGTGACATAAAACAGGTTGCAGCTTTTATGGAAAGGTGGACAAGGTTGACACCATGAGCACTATTCTATAGGCTCTCGATATTAAAAGAGCCATAGGTATCGGCCGGTGGCGGATTTAAAAGCGAGCCTATGGCAACTACCGGTTGTCGTGAGACACCGATTCCACTTCAGCAGAGGGATGTGACATGAGCAACAGCTATAACAAGGTGATTTTTACGCTCTGCTGGCTGACGCTGGCCGGCTTTACGGCGGTTTTCCTGTTACGGGGCAACTTTGAGTTTATCCTCTATGCCGTCACGCTGACGGTTCTGATCGCGCTGGTGCAGTGGAGTGCCCGCCACTATCGTTATAACAGCGGCATACTGCTCACCTTCTGGCTCTGGCTGGTGCTGCACATGTGCGGCGGATTCCTGCACTTCGGCGGAGTGCGTCTCTATGATATCCAGCTCTTGCCGCTGGTGGACGAGCCCTACTATATCTTGCGCTATGACCAGTTTGTGCATGCCTTCTGCTATGTCGCGCTGGGTGGCTTGTTGAAGACGGTGATAGCCGCCTCGCTTGGCGAACGGAGATCGACTTTTGTGGTAGCGCTGCTCACCTTTCTGGCGGCAATGGGCCTCGGAGCCGTGAACGAGGTGATCGAGTTTGCCGCCGTCGCCTGGCTGGGAGCGGCTGAGGGAGTCGGCGACTACTACAACAACGCCCTCGATCTCGTCTTCAATGCTCTGGGTGCTATCATGGCGTTGGGCTGGCGCTTGCCTGCTACCTGATAAAGAGGAGTGTTGGGTTGGCGACGCGCAGATAGACTGCGGTGCCGTCGCCAGCGGGATAGTCGGGATCATTGTCGGCACCGCCGTCTGCCGTAATTGTCCCTGCAATCTGTGGCACCTCTTCAGCGGCGAGGTCAACAGTCAGGTGGTTGCCTGCCGGAGCACCATCAGTATAGCACTCGTCAATCTGCATGTCGCTTAAGCCCACGGCGATCGCGATGCGCCCGCCGCCGCCGGGACCTCCATAACTGTTGTGGGTTAGGGAGTTGCCACCCTCTGCATTGATTGTGGAGTCTGCAAAGGAGCGGTAAGTGGCGGCACATATCCAGATGGTACCGCCCGATCCGGCACCGTTTGAACCTGTACTGGGGGCACCTTTGACGCTAAGCGTGCCATAGTTATGCACGGCACGCGCCTCGATGCGAATTGCGCCGCCGCCACGGTTGACATCGTTATTCCAACCCGCCGAACCCGGCATATAGGGAGCCTTGGCGTGGCCGTAAATTACCGTCGACGGCGTCACAGCGTTGCCGTTAAACCCACGTCCTCCGATACCGCCATGCGAAGCGGCGTTCCATTGGTAAGTCGGTGTTCCCGGCCCGTTAAAGATGTAACCGCCGCCGATGGTGGTACGGAAGAAACCCAACTTATGGGCGTCGATCTTGCCCGTTGGTTCTACCACCAGGCGATTGAAAATCAATCTCGGAGAGGCTCCGGAAAGCCCTTCGCATCCCGGATAGAGCGTACCGGCAATTACCGTATTTCCCGCTACTGCAAGCTTGCCGCCTCCCATGCGCCAACCCGCCGGCGACGCCGTGGAGATATCGGCCCAACCGGCGAAGAGGTACATTGCACCGCCCTCCGAAATTGTGAGATTGCCGCCAATTGCCATGGTTGGCTGCGACAGCGAGTGCTCCCTGCCGACAACCAGATTGCCCGCCAGCTCCACCTTGCCACCAATCTCCAGCTTGATGGGGAAGTAGTCGGACGCCACGGCGTTATGGAGGTGTTCCACAAAGGTGCTGAACGTGCTGTTGTGTAGCGTCAGTGTGGCTCCGGTCTCCAGCTCAAGACTCCCCCAATGCACGAGGTTGGCATTGATAATGTGTGCCGTCGCATTCGCCTCCACAACCACAGCGGAGAGGTCGCCCGGCACATAACCACCACTCCAGTTGGCAGCATTGAGCCAGTTATCATCCTCGGCAGTTCCTGTCCAGGTTACAGTTTCAGCTTGATCCCTGGAGAAATGCGCTGTAATGAGATGCGCTTGGGCGACCTTGATTGAAAGTGTCGGCGTGGTGGCCAGGTCAGGGGCGAGTCCCGCTGCCACCCAGGCAACAAAACGATAGCCCGTCTCAGGAGTCGCCGTCAGCACGAGGTCAGAGTTATCCCGTTGCATGGGGGAGTTGCCGTTGTAGATGGTGTTGGTCGTCACCTGGCCTCCCGTTGTGGCCGAAACCAGCACCTGGAAATAGTTGATATCCCAGTGCCAGACCAGAACAGCCTCTTCAGTCGGCACAAACCCGCCCGAGGCACCGCTGCCTTGCGCCAGCGTGGCACCCAACATGTTGGTTATCGTCCAACCAATACAACGGGCATAAGCCTCCGACCACGGGTCGATCAAGGTATATGCAGGAGCGGCAAAATCAAACTGCTCACCACTATTGACTGCCATAGAGCCATAGGCTGGCACCAACTCAACGGCGCTGGCACCAAATCTCCCGGGTGTGCCGTCGATATGCAGGGCGACCTTGCCCTGGGTGTTAACGATGTAGACGCCCGTGCCTGACTCTCCCTGCAGCGTGTTGGGGCCCGCACCGCCGGAGCAGTCGAAGCGGGAGCCAAGCTTGTCGGACAGGGGGCTGATGGCAACCGCATCGACCGTATGGGTCTCATTGGTGGCCAGCCCCCACATCTGTGCCTCTGTCAGCCCCTCGCAGAGAGCTGCGCGCCCGCCACCACCATTGCCGCCTGCCAAGCTATTTCTGGAGTTGTCGCCACCCTTGACGCTTACCAGCGCATTGGGGCCGAAGGAATATTTACCGGCGTTGAGCCAGATACTGCCGCCCGAGCCACCCCCTTTGTTGTCGGAGTTGCTCTCGGTTGTAATGGTGCCATTGAGCATCACCTCGCCAACATCCATGCGGATGGAGCCGCCACCGGTGCGCTTCACCGTGGCATCAGCGCGCATTGCTCCATTGGGTGCACCGGGATGATAGGGTGCATTTTCGAAGCCGTACTTTTGATAGGCTGTATTGTAGGAGGTTGTGTTATTCCTGATGGTGCCGTAACCGGCGTAGGCCATGGCATTGTAGTCGTCTGCCAAGCTGACGCCCGACGGGCAGCAGGATATCTCATGGCCATCGTGGAAAAAGTTGCGGTAGCCACCCCACGCCGCGCTGAGTATGCCGCCTTCATCTAGCTGCAGTTTCCCCAACTGATAGTGGATGGCGGCGCCGACCCGTGAGTCGTTGCGCCCGTAGAGGGTCGCCCCGGCGGCAATCTGCAACGTCCCGGCGACCTGCAGCTTGTTGCTGCCATAGAGCAGCTCTTGTACGCTGTGATAACGGAAATGCGCGCCCGATATCCCGCTAATGTCGATCTCATCGCAGCCGGCATTTACAGAGACTACGCCAGCCTCGAGCAGCAGATCGCCGCCGACCACGAGTCGGCTGAAGTTGTCTTGCCGTGCACCGCCCAGCATCACCGCGCCGTTGGCATGAGCGACAGAGAGACTATTTTCGATTCTCAGCACCACCGGATTGTAAGGCGCGGAATTGACGCACGCCTGTATCAGTTCGCGGTCGGCACTCTTGGTGCAGTTGACGTTGAGATTGAGGATCGCATTGGAGACAATCAGGTCTCCAAGGTGGAGAAACTCGCCACCGGCGATAATACGGGTCGTATTGTCTGTGCCCAGCATGGCGGTGTCGTTGGTGCCCGGTATGATGGCGCTCTGCCAACTGGCCGGGGCAAACCAGTCGGTGATATTCTGGTTCTTGGCCAACAACGTCTCGCCGACACGTCTGCCAAAAAAGGCCTGCAGGTCGAGGGCATGCGGCACATCGGCAAAGTTCAGGGTCGGACTGTAACGCTGCGCCTCGGGCAAGTTGCCCAACCAATATTGGAACTCCATATCGCTGCTTTCAGTGGTAGCTGAAATGGAGAGCGCCTCTCCCGCTGTAACCCAGCCATCTGGATCAATACCGTTCACCACCACACTACCGCCTGCATCGTTAAGCACTGTGGTGGTGATCTTGTATTGCGCCGCGCCGATGATCCACTCCAGCGTGATATCACCTGCATAGGCGGGGAGTTCAGCGACAATCGTGCCTATACCGGAGGCCAGCAGAGCACCGGTGTCGTCGGCTTTAATGGTATATCCGGTAACAGGCCAACGGGCGGTTTGGCTATCGTCGTAGGCAAACTCTGCAATTTGTGCCGAGGTGATTGAGCCGTCATGGCGCATGACACCAAAACGCGGCGTGGCAGCGAACCATGCCAGCCTGTCGGTCTCGGTGGCGGTTACGGTGAGCTTATGTGCACCCGCCAGGTTGACATAGCCGCAAATGGTGCCGTTTGCGCTTTCACTGTCACCCAAAGTGATAGCGTTGGCCTTGTTGGCCGTAACAGAACCATTGATACCAACCACCGAGGTATCCCCCACCTCCAGTCCATCTGCGTAACCGGACGCAAAGAGATCATCAATCTGTGCCTCATGCAGGCCGATACCGATAGCGATACGTCCGCCACTGCCGCCACGCGAGGTGGGAGTTGTCCCCTGGGAGGCGTT
Organism: uncultured Lentisphaerales bacterium; assembly: GCA_964599645.1. Classification (GTDB taxonomy): domain Bacteria; phylum Verrucomicrobiota; class Kiritimatiellia; order RFP12; family JAAYLN01; genus JAAYLN01. The sequence goes on from CAZRGQ010000022.1 coordinate 31,737, forward strand.
GGCCGCAATAACAGCGTTGCGTCCAGCTCTAATATCTTCGGTTGCAACCAGCCAGATACCGCCCCCCGAAGCGCCGCCGGTGTAGCTGCCGAGCTGTCCGTTTGCCTGAATGGTGCCGTCCAGCAAAATTGTCCGGGCATAGATGCGCACCGCACCGCCGCCACGACTGACATTGCCGCTGCCGTTGCCACCCGAGACACCCGGGAACCAGGGGGCCAACTCATAGCCAAAGGTCGCGTAGCCGCCACCACCACGGCCACCGTAGCTGCCGCCGATATATTGACTATGAACGGTGCGGTTGCCACTGTTCATGTTGATAGTCGCAAAATAGTCGGCGCTGCGTTCCCAGGCGTTCGGCTGTCCCGTGGCCTTGCCCTGATAACCAAAGTTGTTGGCATCGATCATCCCGCCCTCGGCGACCACCAGTTGTTGCAGACTCATGACCACAGGGTTGCCTTGATTATGGACATAATCTTCGTAGGTATTGCTGGCATTGGCATGTGCCGCCGGTTGTATTTTGGCGCCGGCAGCAATGGTTGTGGTGCCGCCCACCACCAGGTTTGCGCCGCCATAGCGCATTGAAACACCACTCGTATGGTTGGTGGGCCCGGCAAAGATACCCAGCACGGTACCGCTGCCGGAGAGTGTCAGATCACCGGCCACCTCGACATAGCTGCGATTCGCCTGCTTGTGGCCTCCCAGATAGAGCTTGGAACTGCCGGCCAGCTCCATGTCACCAGCCACACGCAGCCCCCAGGGCGCGGTTGCAGTTGTATTCGCGGCATCTCTGGGAAAGGTCCCGGCATTGGCCGCTGTGGCGTTGAATGAGAGGATCGCACCGTTGCCGAGATGGAGGGAGCCTACCTCGGCGGTGGCTGCCACCAACACCTTGGCACCGCTTTTGTCGATAGTAACCGCATCTGCCAGAGTCGGCGCTCCCGGCGGGTCCCAGTTGGCGCCGTCTTCCCAAATACCGTTACTGCCGATGTAGCTCTTGGATATCAAGGTGACATCCGGTATGAAGAGCGCCGTCATGGCACGCGGCTTGTTGGCCGGCACTTTGAGCGTCGCCTTGAAAAGATCCATCTCGGGTGTATCGCCCTGCCACATCAGGAAGCGGTAGCCGGCGGCAGGGGTGGCCGTCACGGCGATACTGTTGGTTCGCAGCAGGGTTGCACCAGCCGTGGATAGGGTGCCTTTGGCAGGGTCGCAGGTAAAGCTCAACGTATTTTGCCGCTCAAAGATCCACTCCAGCAGTGGCACACTCCCGGTCGCTACAGGCGTATAGGTGATTGTGGTCGCGGCACCATTGGAGACCACGCCGGCAACTGTCAGGCGAAACCCAGTGCAGAGATGTCCGGCCGGTGCCGGCGGTGCCGTCAGGGCTATCACCACACCAGGCACCAAATCGTTGTGTATCACGCTATAGTCGGGGTTGCCGCGGGCGAGGATATGCAGTTCGGCCATGGCCGCCTCGCCATCGTCATGGCGCAAGAGGTTACCGCTGCCGCCATCGAAAAAGAGGTGATACTTGTCGCCCGATTTGGAGGGCATATAGGCATATTCACGTGAAACGCCCAGCCCGCACTCATTTGTCCAGTTGGCGTTGGCATAGGTGGCGTATCCCGCTGCACCGCTATTGGCGGCACGAAAGAGAAACTTGACCTTGTGCCAACCCCGCGCCGGGCGAATTGCTTCAGTGATAAAGACACTTTGTTCCGTATTGTCGGTAGAGTCGCCGTAGAGCTCATCGTCGATATAGATCTGGGCATTATGATACATCTTGTAACCGAAGCGATAGGTGCCGCCATCGAAGAACATTTCGCCCTCATAAAAGTTGACGCGGTTGGCATCCCACAGGGCATTCGGGGTGGTATTGACGTTGGCATTGTAGTTGGTGGTACACTCCAGCGCCAAGGCAGGCCGCCATGTCTCCGGCACTTTGGTCGTGCTATAACCGGCCGAGTCGTTGACGCTGCCGAACTTGAGTCCCGGCACAACTTTTCCTTGCGCCATCGAAACCGCACCCAAGATGCAAACTACGCTGATAGCGACTACCCGAAAGGAGAAACAGGTCGACCTATTCATGACTCACATACTTTCTTTCGTTGGACTTGTGACAGATGCACCTGCAAAGCGCAAAAACATACAACCTTGGAGGCTCTTGCAAAACCCCTCGGTCGCAGCGCCTAAGGGACTATCGGCCTGTACA